>CAZVRK010000004.1:96896-107978 GCA_964629875.1 uncultured Dehalococcoidia bacterium
TTATCAATGAACTGCACATATCGATTACATTCAGGTGTATCAAAACGCCAGTCAGATGTATTAGCAAACATTACTTGTTGCTGAAAACCTAGTTCCTTAGCTTTATGAAATATCCATTCATCGGGAGTACTAATAACTGATTGTTTTCCGATTAACAGATGGGTTTCTATAGATGTTTGTTGATTAAAACTGGCTTCCTTAACGCCAACTACATTGGGAATTTGGCACAACCGTTTGAGTCCCTGAGGGCTCATTACAAATCCGAACTGAGGTGAGTTATAAAACATAATAGCCATGTCAGTATTATCAGCGAGTAGTTTCACATATTCGAAAACCTGATCTTCAGTCTTAGCTACCATATACGGAGAAGCTACCATCAGCAGATCAATGCCCGACGTCTCAGCTCTGTGTGCTAACTCAATCATATCTTTCGTAGAAGTGTGAGTTACATGCGCTCCGGTCAGAATTTTCCCCTTTGATTCATCTGCTACTGTATCCATCACTCTGCAGCGTTCTTCAAAAGTTAAACTCCAAAACTCGCCCATAGCCCAAGTACACCCTGCGCCTACAGTACCGAGTTTATGTATGTGCCTTATATTACGGCGCATACCGTCCTCATCATAGGATTTATCTTGATTGAACGGAGTAACTAGGGTACTCCATTGACCCTTTAAAGACTCCCACGCCCAATCTTGTGCTTCATCTTTCCGGTATCCGGCCATCTTTTCTGATCCTCCTGTAGAGCGCTGTACTTGGTTATTTTGTTACTAGGCAACCACAGATTTAGTTCTCAACATTCATAAGTTACTCGAACTAAATCTTGACCTCAATTCCTAGTTTACGCAGTGCCATCTCTTCCGTCAACACAACATTACGAGAGCGGAAATTATCAAGTCTATTTCTGACAATTGGGACAATAATAACTGCTTCGATTTCTTACTCTGATCATTTCCATTGGCACAGAACAATTCACACACGGTGCTCCAAGATTTCTGACCATCGTCCAATTAGGCAAACCAAAAGAGCGATCTGAACCCAATTCAGCTCGATCATTGTCATATATATCTATTGAATGTTTAAGGGTAGCCACAATTGAACCATGTAAACGCTCCACCTGCACTGCATCTAAATCTGCAGACAAACATGCAGGATGGATTCCCGCCAAAAACAATGACTCATCGGCATATAAATTCCCAAGTCCCGCAATAGCAGATTGATCTAGCAAAAGAGCTTTTACAGGCACCTTCCTATTTCTAACAATCTCAATAAGCACATCGGAGGTAAACTTTGGATCAAGCGGTTCTGGGCCCATCTTTGAATCTATTTGCGTAAAACGTTCCACTAACCATAAATGACCAAACTTACGCGGATCAATGAACCGTAGCTGCCTTCCATCATAAAAATCAAATGTATGCCTAACCAGTCCAGTATTTTCCTCACCAATTGGTTGCACCACCAATCCACCAGTCATACCTAAATGCAGTACTAGCAAATCTCCGGAATCAAGTTGAAATATTAGGTACTTTCCTCTGCGCGCTATACCATCGATAGTTTTATCCTGTACATCCAGAACAAAGTCTTCAACACTAGGAAATTTCACACTATTAGCCCAGGTTACTGTCGCAGAGCGAATTTTCGCTCCATCAACTCCCACCTCAACTAGGTACCGCTTAGTGTTCTCTACTTCAGGAAGCTCCGGCATATAAGCTCAAGCTTTTTGTACTGCAATAAAAACTTCCATTCCATCGATCGTATGAGAAACGATGTCCGATAGATCTTCAGGTTTTCCTTTGCGGATACTATCACTTAGAGTTTCCTGACTTATGTAATCACCATAATTAGCTATCACGGTTGCGACTGCCTCTGGCGCTTCGTAATATATTACTATCCGGTCAGTCAATTCGAAATTTGAATCTTTACGCATATTCTGGACTCGATGAGCCAACTCGCGCGCCAATCCTTCTTCTATCAACGATTCACTCAAATGAGAATCAAGCGCAACCATATATCCCGATTCTACAGCTACTGAATATCTGTCGATTGACACAATAACATCGACATTCTTCTCGATCTCTGCTTCTACTTTTTCCAGCAACCCTGTTATTTTGGAGAACGTTACGATCTCCTTCACATTTAGCTCTTCTAGCACCTGTGAAGTCACCCATTCCAAATATTTCTCTTCATCTGCATTTCGGGTTTTTACCGCTATCGTTGCTAATGGTTGCCTAACTTTAAGCCCTGCCTTAGATCTAGCAGCTCTCCCCATACTGGATACTTTCATTGCGAGTCGAGTAGCTTCCATGAGTGACTCATCTACTAGTGATACATCTGCTTCAGGAAAGTCCGCCAAATGGACACTATCTACCACAGAATCATCCATAGACCTTACCAGATTTTGATACATTTCCTCGGCTATAAAGGGAGCTAACGGAGCCATTAACTTTGAGGTAGTGCACAAACAACTGTATAGAGTTGCATAAGCCGAAACCTTATCTGAATCGTTCTCACTTCTCCAAAATCTCCGTCTGCTCCTCCTAACATACCAATTAGATAGTCCATCTATAAATTCTTGAATCCTCCTTCCGGCATCAGTCGGATTATAATCATCCAGCAAAGTATCAACTTGAGTAACTAAGACATTTAGCTCCGATAATATCCATCTATCCAACTCATTCTCTGGTTTCCATCCACTAGGTATATCCTTTGGAGTAAAGTCATCAATAGTAGCGTAATTTATAAAAAACGAATACACGTTCCAAAGCGTCAGGAGTACCCGTCGTAACGTCTCATTAACAAGCTTATCGGAAAATCTCCGAGGCTCACCCGGATGTGATGCCGTGAACAAATACCATCTAAGTGCATCGGCCCCAGTTACATCTAATATAGAGTTTGGCTCTACAACATTCCCTATCCTCTTGCTCATTTTGCGACCTCTGCCATCCAAAATGAGACCGAGACAGATTACGTTTTTATAAGCAGGTTGATTATGTAGTAATGTACCGAGTGCATGTAGGCTGTAAAACCAGCCACGAGTTTGATCTACAGCTTCACATATGTAGTCCGCTGGAAACAAACCTTGATTGACAATATCCTCGTTCTCAAACGGATAATGCCACTGAGCATACGGCATTGCACCTGAATCGAACCATGCATCCATTACCTCTGGTATCCTATACATTGTTCCACTACACGATTGAGACGAACATGGCAAAGTAATCGCATCAATATGCGGGCGATGTAAATCTAGATCGTCGAATTCTACGTCTGATCCTGCTGACACTCGTGATTTAAGTTCGTCTACGCTACCAATGCAGTCTAGTGCTTGGCACAAATCACATCTCCAGATAGGTATAGGTGTACCCCAATACCTTTCTCTAGAGATCGCCCAATCTATATTGTTTCTAAGCCATTCACCGAAACGGCCATCACGGATATATTCAGGATGCCATTCGATATTTCCATTGCCTTCGACCATATTGTCTTTAACTGCGGTAGTCCTTATGTACCAGGAGGACTTTGCGTAGTAAAGGAGTGGAGTATCACATCTCCAACAAAAGGGATACGTATGTTTGTACACGCCCCTATTAAATAGAAGCCCTCTATTTTCGAGTTCATCCATGATTAGTGGGTCGCTATCCTTGAAGAACATTCCAGAAAATGGATATTCTCCCGTCACTATCCCTTGCAGATCAACCGGTTGTACAAAACATAAGCCCTTCTCTCGACCTAGGTCCAGATCTTCATCTCCAAAGGCAGGTGCGATATGTACAATCCCTGTGCCATCATCCATGGATACGAAGTCTGCTTGAACGACTTTTGGTATAAAGCTTGGCACACCCTCTAATGTAGCGGGAGCTCCATCTTTCTGGACAAACTGCCTTATTTCACTCCCAAACGAACTGGGATCATAAAGCGACCGGTAGGCTAGTCCTATGAGATCTATCCCATTGAAAGACTTTAAGACAGTGTAATCTTGTCTTATATTTGGCTCCAACAACTCAGAGGCTAATATTAATCTTTCTGAGTTATCGTCGCTAGAAATCTCTATTAACGAATATTCCGCTTCCCCGTCCACTGCCAATGCTGTGTTACCAGGCAATGTCCAAGGGGTAGTAGTCCAGGCAACTAAATACGTCGGCACCTCGTTAAATAAGTCTATATTGGCATGATTTTTTTGATCATCTGAAAAATTAGCTGGCTCTATCAAGAATTTCGGGAAAACTGACGGATCTGGAGTGTTCTCACGATAACCTAGAGCAACTTCATGTGAGCTCAGACTAGTACCACACCGTGGGCAATGAGGAGTGCCACGTAGTCCCTCATATAACAATTCCCTATCCCACATTTGCTTAAGTATCCACCAACCACTCTCAATGTATTTGTTATGTAAAGTGACATACGGATCGTCCATATCAACCCAGAATCCAATGCGATCAGTCATGTTTTCCCATTCTTTTACATATCTAAAGACACTGTCTTTGCATTTTTCGTTAAACTTTTCTATACCGTACTCTTCTATCTCCCTCTTTGAGCTAAGTCCAAGCTCTTTTTCAATCTCGAGTTCGACTGGTAAACCATGGGTATCCCAGCCACCTTTTCTTACACAACGATACCCTTTCATAGTCCGGTGCCTGCAAATCACATCTTTGAACACTCGTGCTAAGACATGATGAATACCAGGACTACCATTTGCCGTGGGGGGGCCTTCATATAACATAAATACGGGCGCAGAACTTCTATCTTCATATGTCCTGCGAAATACATTATTATCCTTCCAATATTGAAGAACACTTGCCTCCATATCAGGGAAGCTGACACGACTAGATACACTTTTGAACATTATGGATTTACCTCGAACATCAGGGGTTATAAGTGAGCTTATTATATCCCATATATAGTCAACATCAGAACCCGCATTGTGTGACTTATAAAACATAAAGCAATGTGCAATGTAAGGAATAATACTTTTTTCATTTTGGCATTTCCACAGGATCAGTTTAAATAGCAACACACACGATTTCATGTTATATTTGGTATTAACCTAGTTGCATTCAGCTTCATAGAGGCAGTCAAAGAAAATATTAAGTGCACTTATGCAATTAATTTATCCGATTAGCGCTCTATCCTTACATAATATATTTCTAGTTACTGGAGAGATTTATGAACAATGATATCGAATTAATTGCTCATCTTATGCGTAGGGCTGGTTTCGGAGCCTCTCGAACAGAATTAGAATACCGATCATCGATCGGGTACGACGCGACAGTCGAAGAACTACTAAATCCAGACACCCAGTTAAGTTCTGACAGGCTAGAGTTCCTCAGGTACCACCCCCATTTCTGGAAGCCTATAACATCATCAGGTATGGGCGGGGCAGGTTGGTTACATGACATGGTTAGCACCCAAAGAGTATTACAGGAGAAAATGGTGCTATTCTGGCACCAAGTGTTCGCTACTGGATACTCAAAAATCGACCATTATCATGAAGTCATACATCAGATAGATATGTTCAGGGATATTGGCATGGGGGATTACAGAGAGCTTCTCGTCGCTCTAGCTAAGAATCCCGCAATGATCTACTGGCTAGATAACTGCGATAATCACTCGTATGCAGTGAACGAAAACTGGGGACGAGAACTGCTTGAATTATTCAGTATGGGAGTAGGCAACTACACTGAAGATGATGTCAGAGAATGTTCAAGAGCATTTACTGGTTGGACCATCACACCGATGATACCAAGGGGAAGCGGAACCGGTAGATTCGACTGGGCTTTTGAATACCAGGAGGAAGACCATGACGAAGGTGAAAAGACATTCTTAGGGCATACAGGAAACTTCAACGGTGAAGATATTATTGACATAGTATGTGCTCACCCAGCTACTGCCAGGTTTATTGCACGCCACTTATACAATTTCTTCGTCGCCGATGAACCCCAGGTACCGGCTTGGTCAGTAGAACCACCTAGAGATGAAGCAGCTGTACAATTGCTGGCCGATACCTTCCGTGAATCCAACTATGACATGAAGGCCGTTTTGCGTGTGCTGTTCAATTCCGAATTCTTTAAAGAAGCTCGTTTTGAGAAGATCAAAAGTCCGGTAGAAGTGGTCGTAGGCACTATGAGACTAGTAGGCGGATACGAGTTCCCGAAACCCGGCATCGGTAACCTTGCCAAGGAACCGGGGTATATGGGGCAAGACTTACTCGGCCCTCCAAGCGTTGAAGGCTGGCACACTGGATCAGAATGGATTAATAGTGGGACATTAATGAAGCGGATAAACTTCACCGCTGACATGGTTGGAGATACGTCGAAACCTGGGATACAAGATATAATCTCCAGAGTAAAATCAAAAGGCAATCTGAATGTGGACACTTTTGTTGACACATGTTTGGACATACTTGGCCCGATAGAAGTTCAGGAGGAGACTAAAGGTCAACTAGTCGGCCATGCCTCAGAATTAGGTGATTTAACATGGTCAGATGACAAGATTTCATCTGACCGTATCGCAGAAATGCTGCAATTAATAGTTGCAACTCGCGAGTACCAATACCAATAAGGATTAATTTTAATTAATTAGAAAGGTTATGTTATGACATCTACTACAAAAGATCCTGTAATTGTTGTTCTTCAACTATCCGGCGGAAACGACTATCTAAACACAGTAATACCGTACACAGACCCATTGTACCGAGATGCTCGGCAAGCTGTGGGTATCCCTGACTCAGACATATTGAGGATTAGTGATTCCTTAGGGTTCCATCCAAGCATGGGAGTTATACAGACTCTGTTCAACCAAGGAAACGTAGCAGTTGTACATGGAGTAGGGTATCCTGACTCTCCGCGATCTCACTTCAGGTCTATGGATATCTGGCACACATGTGAGCCTGACAAGATGGGAACTGAGGGTTGGTTGGGAATGGCTGCTAGAGACCTAGATCCACATAAAGAAAACGTAGTTACCACAGTAAGTATTGGACCAAGCATGTTTAGAGCCGTATCACTGCCAGGAGTACCTGTGGCTGCTGTAGACAATCTTGAAAGCTATGGTCTACTCACTGGTATATCTAGTGAGTTACAAAGAAGTAAAATTATTGACCGATTTAGCCGTATGTACAGCCCCACTATAGGATCAGACTTCGTAATGAATTACCTAGGAGATACTGGGCTTGAAGCTATGGAAGGAGCAGACATATTAAAAGTTGCTCCAGGCATGTACTCATCCAGCGTAGAATACTCAGATTCTACGATAAGCCGACGACTGAAAAATATAGCTCAAATCCATTTAGCAAATGTGGGCACCCGTATATTTTATTGCGATTATGGCAGTTTCGATTCCCACGCCAATCAGGAGGGTATGCTCTCCCAATTGTGGACAGACGTATCGCAAGCTATCGGTGATTTCTTTGATGATCTCAGAGAGCATGACGCTGCTGATAACGTCATAATGGTGTTATTCTCTGAATTTGGAAGACGGGTGAAAGACAATGGATCAGGAACCGATCATGGCGCAGCCGGTGCTGCATTCGTAATCGGGGACCCTGTCAAAGGCGGATTCTATGGAGAATATCCATCGCTAAAACCGGAGACACTACAACAGGGTGATTTGGTGCCTAATTTAGATTTTAGAGGGTTCTATTCAACCATAATCGAAGATTGGTTAGGGCTAGACGCTAACCCAATAGTCAAAGGTGTATTTGAAAAGCCCGCGTTCATCTAGGTACCTAATATTTTTCTATAACAAGAACACCCACTTTGTATACCCATTAAACATTTGGTATACAGCGGAGGTCGCATGGTAACTCAAATAGCAGCAGGCAGAGTATATGACTATAATTATTGTCTTGGGCGTGGTGGCATAACTGGGATAGGTTTCCAAGATATAAATGGCATTGCTGTCGGACCAGATAATAAAATCTATGTTTTGAATCGTGGTGGCGAGAATATAGCATCTGTACCCTGGAACAAAACCGGCAGAGGAACCCGTGTAGGTGTATTTAACCTAGGGGATGGTTCCGGACATGAAGAATTCCTCACAGAGTTTGGAAGATACGGGGACGGGGACGGGGAGTTTATATGGCCTGCAGGCATAGCTCTAGATAGTGAATACAGGGTATTCGTATCTGATGAGTTTTTGAATTCAATATCAATATTCGACTCCGAAGGTACTTTTATAAAATCATGGCGAGGTAAAAAACCTGACGGATCCATATTACAGGGACCTTGCGGAATTGCAATTAGCAACTCACAAGAAATATATGTCGTGGAAAGCCTTGGTCACAAGATATCCCAGTTTAGCCTCGATGGAGAATTCGTTCGCGAATGGGGCTCTCAAGGAAGTGATCCAGGGATGCTTGATTCTCCATGGGGGATAGCTATTGACTCTGAAAACAATACCTATGTTGCCGATCATAAAAATGACAGAGTTCAGAAATTCAGCCCAACGGGAGAAGTCCTGGCTCTTTTTGGGTCATCCGGAGCAGGCCGAGGAGAACTAAACAGACCATCCGATGTGTCTGTTGATGATTCTGGTGATGTCTACGTATGCGATTGGGCTAACAGTAGAGTACAGATATACTCACCCGATGGCCGTTTCATAACCTCTTTGCTGGGCGATGCCAAAGATCTCAGTATTTGGAGCCAAATGATGACCGACGCTAATCCTGCTGTCATACAGCGTCGTCGCGAAGTTAAAGATCCGGAGACCGAATGGAGGTTAGCTCTACCAGTAACCGTTGTTTTCGACAACGCAAAAAGTCAAATCCTTATCGGCGACACTCAAAGGAATCGGATCCAAATTTACAATAAACTAGACGACTACAGTCAGCCTCAAAGAAACTTGTAGATAGATAAATATAGGTTCAATCGCTTTTAGCATCATGGATACTGCCGAAGAAGAATCATACATACAACTAGCAGCGCGAAATCCAAATATGCTATGTTCAGATCTTCCATTCGAAATACTTCAAGCCTGTTCATTCTCAGACAACGAACCGACAGAATTTTTGAGGAGATTTTTTAGGGCAGGCCATATAGCATGGTTAACGGAACTGATCGGCAGACAAACAGAATTTGATCCAGAACTTATTGACCGAGCAGTCTTCGTACTATGGATACGAGCATCCTCACTGTATACAAGCTATATGATAGGAAGAGAAGATAAAGACTGGATACAGCAGTTGTTTTCGGACGAAGGTCTATACGATTAAATCCCAGACAAACATTCTAACCAGAACTATTTCCAGAACCGATGAAAATGATTTAGCGGACCATGTCCGCTTCCTATGACAAACGAAGATTTAATTGAGTCAGTTATAAATTGTTTCGCATCAGAAACTGACTCATAAAGTGTCAATCCCTTAGCTAAACCAGATGCAATAGCTGACGCAAAAGTGCACCCAGTACCGTGTGTGTTCACGGTATCTATACGCTCTACAGAAAAGACATGATACTCTGCGCCGTCATAAAGCAAATCAGAGGCGGGCCCCATCATATGGCCACCCTTTACTACAGCAGAATGGCAACCCATATCTACCAGAGCCTTCGCAGCCGTTTTCATATCCTCAATGGAAGCTATATTCAATTCGGTAAGAACTTCGGCCTCGGGTATATTAGGAGTAACAACAGTCGCTAAAGGTAGCATCAAATCCCGAACGGCCTGTACTGCCTCTTTCTTCAATAAAGCATCTCCGCTCTTGGCTACCATGACTGGATCTACTACCACATTAGTTACCTTATATTTACTCAATTCTCTAGAAACAGCCTCTACTATCGCAGTACTAGACAACATCCCTGTTTTCACCGCATCTGCCCCAATGTCTTCCATAACACATTTGATCTGATCAGTAATTAGATCCTGAGGAATTTCATGAATTCCAGTCACACCAACAGTATTTTGAGCAGTTATAGCAGTTACGCACGATGTGCCGTAAACACCTAGCGCAGCAAATGTTTTTAAATCTGCTTGTATCCCAGCTCCTCCTCCAGAGTCTGACCCTGCTATAGTCATGGCACTAGGAACTGTTCGATTGTTACTACTGGTCATGTTTCATCCTTGTAACACATATCAAAAAATATTTCTTCGTATCGTAGGACATTAGCAAAAATCTGTTCCGCTCGTTGTAGTTCCAGATCTGTAAAAATATGATTGTCCACAGTCTGTATCATCCAATTTACAAAGCAATACATACCATCGCTAACGTGAATATCTATCCAAGTTTTGTAATAATAATTATCAGGACGCATCCCTGCATTGAACAATCTCTCTGCCCAAGCCAAGTATGGCCATTCAACAGCCAATAAAGTCACAATAACGTCTATAAAAGATCCCTCATAAGCACATGTCCTGAGGTATCCGCTATAACTGAACGTGTCAGGAAGATACTTAAGGCCTGAAATAAGGCTCTGATCTAAGCCGCGTTCCTTAAACGCCTTCTGGAACAGGCCTTCTTCTCCTCCCAACCCAAGATGTAAAAATCCAACTACCTGCCGCGAACTGTCAAAGTCAGGGGATTTAACAGCTGCCATTCCAAGCAATATTGCCCAGTCTTTTAAGAAAAGGTAATCTTGATCAAAATAATCATTAAAAATATGCGAGGGAAGTGTACCCAATCCTAATTCAGTCACAAACTTGTGGTTGACTACCCTGTCCCAAACATCTGATACGGTAAGCCTAAGATCTTCAGATGCACTCATTCTACGTTCCCCTTAGGTTTCAGTCCCAGGCAACCTCCATTCTTCCCCTACCACAATATCTACCTCATCAAAACCCGAGGCGCTGGTGGGATTATCGCCTTCTGCCATATCTCCAATTGCCATTGCGGGTAAGGTTTCAGTGTGAAGCCCAGCCTTGACCCCTAATTCTATAGCTAATTTACCAACAGCTTCATTATCGTCAGCTTCCACTAACATTACGTAGTCACAACGACCAAGCACGAAATATTTGCCAAGTATTTGGGCCTCATCACAATCACAATCTTTTATGGCATCTATAACCAAATCAGGATTGTTGAGTAACATTTTTTGCCCATTTTCGTTTAACGTGCCGAGCAGAAAATATAATGGCATAACACCCCTTATGTTGCTA
>CAZVRK010000004.1:108078-117259 GCA_964629875.1 uncultured Dehalococcoidia bacterium
TCCAATCCTTCTTCCTGAAAATACCCTCGCTCTTTTGCCACATACAACCCAGAGTGGTTGGCCCATGGAAACCAGTCCAGCGCTATAGAGACGGGTATTAATTCAACGTCTGTAGAATCATTTGCATTACAAGCTATCCCCAAAATGCTTAATCCACACAATAATGTAATTGCTAAGACCAATCGCTTTAGTTTTGATGACATATTACCCTTCCTTCCCTCTATTTAATTAAACCTAGATATAACTAGAATGTAGACTCTACAAATGCCTTATAGATGATGCGCGCTTTTCATTGAAATACCACGGCATCGATAAACGTTCTGCCACGACAGCCAACACGAATAAACTCACACCCATAACAGCTAAAATCAGTATTGCAGCAAACACTCTTGACGTTAAGAACAGCGGTTGTGAATATATGATCAGGTATCCCAATCCGGCACTCGCGCCGACCCATTCACCTATTACAGCGGCTATAACACTCACTGATATGCTAATTTTAATACCCGAGAATATGAACGGTAGAGCCGTAGGTATCTGCAACTTTCTGAAGACCTGAAACTTTGTAGCACCTAGCGCTCTCAACATATTAACCATGTCCGGGTCAATCGCCTTTAAACCATCTACAGTGTTCACCACGATCGGATAGAAGCAAATTATCGCAACAATTATCACTTTGGGAGCCAACCCATATCCGACCCATATGAGCAGCAATGGAGCAATCGCAATAATAGGAACTGTCTGAGAACTAATTACAATCGGATAAATTGAACGTTGTAGAAGTGATGAATACGCTATACCAGCAGAAAGCACCAAGCCTATCAATAGAGAAATGGCAAACCCTACCACAATCTCCAACAAAGTTACTACTGTGTGCTCCAAAAGCAACTCGATACTTAGTATCAATTCCAGAATAATCGACGAGGGCGGTGGCAACTGCCATGCCGGAATAGACATCGTCCTCACACACACTTCCCATACGAGTACCAATCCCAAAATAATTAGGACAGGCATCAGCCACTGTACCAGGGTGGTTAGCTTGTATTTATCGAAAAACTCTATATCACACCAGTTCTTAATCTACATATTCCCATAAGCTAGATAGGACGTCTTGTTTCATTGATACAAACTCAGGTTTACTCAGCATATGGTGCTCTCGAGGTCTTTGTAAGTCGACACTCATAGTGAACGCGCTTGTGCCTGGCCTAGCCGACAAAAGACATATGGTATCTGACAGAAACAAAGCTTCATCAACATCATGTGTCACTAATATTATTGTCTTTTTCATAAGGTCCCATATTTCTAGCAACCATAGCTGCATCTGTACTCTAGTGAGAGAGTCTAAGGCCCCGAAAGGTTCATCTAGTAACACTATCGATTGATCCATAACCATAGTCCTCAGGAAGGCAACCCTTTGACGCATACCCCCAGACAACGAATATGGATACATGTGCTCGTATCCGGACAATCCGAATGTTTCTATCTCAGACAACACTCTATCTCTGGCATCCTTTTTCGAAAGTCCTTGGGTCTCTAGTCCGAGTGACGCGTTATCTAAGACAGTTCTCCACGGTAACAGCAGATCTTTTTGCTGCATATATCCAATCTTACCCAAGCGAGGCCCCTCAATGCCTTTAATATAAATGGATCCTGAGTCCGGCTCGTCTAAACCCGCTATAATGTTCAAAAGTGTACTTTTACCACAACCACTCGGACCCACCACACTTACAAACCCACGTTCTAAGACAGACAGGTTAATATCTGATAGGATCAATTCTGTAGACCCATTTACTACGTAAGTCTTGCTTAAAGCACTTATATTTATACACTCATCCGAATCTTGATTTAATATCATTTTAAGCAGCCATAATATTCATTTATCAGTCAAACTAATCCAAAAGAGAGGCCTCCAGCGCACGACTGGAGGCCTCTCCCAAGTATCAACAAAGCCGTTTCCCTTCGCTGGCATTATCCAGATCAGGTTCGCAAGGGTCGGCGATATATCGTTCGCCCTCTCAGCCTGACTTAATCAAGCTCCCCTACTTGCCATATAATTATGTTCAGTGCACAAAATTTTAGACTGAGAAAATTTGACTGTCAAATCGTTGACATCCGAACGTACAATTGTTACAGTTCTACCCTGTGTCCAACGAAAACAAGTTTAATTAAAAGGTAACAAATGCCTACAGTAAATCAACTAGTACGAAAGGGTCGCAAGCCCCAAAAGAAGGCCACTAAAGCACCTGCTCTTCACTGGGTTCAAAACTCTCTGAAGAATAGGGTTAAGTGGGGTGACGGTTGTCCCCAACGACGCGGGGTTTGTGTCCAAGTACGGACCATGACTCCCAAGAAGCCCAACTCAGCTTTACGGAAAATATGCCGAGTTAGGCTAACAAATGGAGTCGAAGTCACGGCCTATATTGGTGGCGAAGGGCATAATCTACAAGAGCACTCCGTCGTTCTAATAAGAGGTGGCAGAGTAAAGGATTTGCCTGGTGTCCGCTATCACGTCGTGCGTGCTGCTCTCGATACAGAAGGCGTTGAAGGCCGTCGTAGAGGAAGAAGCAAGTACGGAACTACAAAATAATAGTAGCCTAGCCAATAGACCTTCCAATAATCAATTTTGTGAATTTACGGCCCTATCTAGGGCTAGAAACTAAAAGGTGTGCTTGACGTATGTCACGAAGAAGACGCGCAGAACCAAGAATAATATCTCCTGACCCGAAATATAACAATCAGGTACTAGCTAGATTTATAAACAGAGTAATGGTATGTGGAAAGAAATCCACGGCCCAACGGGTTGTGTACGACGCCCTAACTCTAGCGCAGGATGAATCGCACAGAGACCCGATAGAAATATTCGACCAAGCAATGCGTAACGCCACACCTGTAGTAGAAGTCAAGCCAAGAAGAATCGGGGGAGCTACATATCAAGTCCCCACTGAATTAGAACCAAAACGCAGCGAAGCACTTGCTATGAGAGCAATCATAAGAGGTGCCAGAGGCACCAAAGGCAGTTCCATGGGGAGAAGGCTAGCAAACGAATTATTAGCTGCGTCGCGTGGAGAAGGGTCAGCCGTGAGAAGAAAGGACGAACTTCATAGAATGGCTGAAGCTAACCGAGCGTTCGTTAACTACCGTCGATAGATCACCAAGCAAGAATCTTATAGACCAAGAGGTTGCAAATATAAACCGTGGATAACAATTTTCCCATAGACAAAATCAGGAACATCGGATTTATCGCGCATATCGACGCCGGTAAAACCACCGTAACCGAGAGAACTCTATACTTAACCGGTAGGATTCGCAAAGTCGGTGGCGTTGACGAAGGTACCACCGCTATGGACTGGATGCCTCAAGAGAAAGAACGCGGCATAACTATCACATCAGCGGCAACGACCACTTACTGGAATGAAAATAGAATCAATATCATAGACACACCTGGCCACGTAGACTTCACTGCAGAAGTAGAACGTAGCCTGAGAGTTCTAGACGGCGGCATAATCGTATTAGATGCTGTAGCCGGTGTACAACCCCAATCTGAAACAGTATGGCGCCAAGCCGATACATACCATGTTCCAAGGCTCGCTTTCGTGAACAAAATGGATCGAGTTGGAGCAAGTTATGAAAGGGCCATGGACACCATGAAGACCCGCCTAAAAGCTAATCCCGTTCCGATACAACTACCTATGGGATCGGAGGACAAATTCCAAGGCATTATTGATCTGATTGGAGGACAAGCTTACACCTACACTACTCCTACTACGATTGGTAATGATACAGGATTTGACCATCCCGAAGTGGGACCGGTTCCAGACAACTATGCTGACGAATACGAACAATATCGACAAACCATGATAGAAAAAATCGTCGAAACCGATGAGACCCTAATGATACGATATCTTGAAGGGGAAGAAATAGAGGCGAGTGACCTAAAGAGTGCTCTACGAGAAGCAACGATACAGCAACAGATTGTCCCTGTCCTTTGCGGAACTGCACTCCGAGGTAAGGGCGTACAGCCTCTGCTAGACGCGATTATAGAGTACCTACCATCACCACTCGACGTTCCTCCAGTAGAAGGAACTGATCCGAAAACAGAAGAAATCGAATTAAGATATCCTGACGAAAACCAGCCGCTATCTGCTTTAGCATTCAAGGTAATGACTGATCCATTCGTCGGACGAGTAGTATTCCTTAGGATTTACTCGGGTAAGGTCAAGGCAGGGCAATCGGTTACAAACGTTAGCAAGGGCAAACGAGAACGCATGGGGAGACTACTTCACATGCATGCCAATAGCCGAGAGGAACTAGAGGACATATCTGCCGGAAACATATGCGCTGCCGTTGGTCTAAAGGACACCTTTACAGGTGATTCGATCTGCACTGAAGAGCAGCCACTAATATTAGAGCCTCCACAATTTCCTCAACCCGTCATATCTGTCGCGATAGAACCAGCCACTCGAGCAGACCAAGACAAACTATCTGATGCTCTGAGAAAATTGTCAGACGAAGATCCCACTTTCATAGTTAGATTTAACGATGAAACTGGCCAAACTGTAATGTCTGGCATGGGTGAGCTACACCTCGAAGTACTAGTAGACAGAATGAGGCGAGAATTTAACGTAGATGCTCAAGTCGGGAACCCCAAAGTATCCTATAGAGAAACTCTCACTCAGCCCATACGCGTAGAGGGACGGTTCGTACGACAAAGTGGTGGACACGGACAATTTGGACACGTATGGCTTGAAATAGAACCCCAAGAACAAGGGGCAGGAATAACTTTCGAGAATAAAATAACAGGCGGCGCAATCCCTCGAGAATTTATTAACCCTGTTGAAGCAGGAGTGCGTCAAGCACTAGACAATGGACCATTATCAGGGTATCCTCTTGTAGACCTAAAGATAACCTTGGTCGACGGGAGTTTCCACCCTGTGGATTCCTCAGAGATGGCATTCCGAAATGCCGGTATGTTAGCAATACGTGAGGGAGCACCAAAAGGAAAACCAGTGCTAATGGAGCCTATAGCCGAAATGGAAGTAGTGACTCCAGGAGAGTTCCTCAGTGATATATTGGGAGACTTTGGCACAAGAAGGGCACAGATACGTAGTATTGAAGCCCGGGATGACCTGCAAACTGTGAAAGTAACTATACCGTTAGGAGAGACCTTCTCCTACACCACCAGCTTAAGATCACTTTCAAGCGGTCGGGCAAATTACACTATGCAGTTCAAGGACTATCAACCTGTTCCGGCAGGCGCCCTCAAAGACGTCGTCGGGCGATAGCATATATTAGATAAAGACGGGATTCATAACAGATGGTTACACGTCAAAAAGTACGGATAATACTAAAAGCATTCGATCACAAGATGCTAGACACCTCTAGCGAGCAGATAGTGGATACTGCAGAGAGAACAGGTGCTAGGATAGCAGGTCCTGTGCCATTACCCACCCACATACGTAGGTTCTGTGTGATTCGCGGACCCCATGTTGACAAAGATTCCCGCGAGCACTTCGAAATCAGAACTCACAAGAGGTTGATCGACATCCTCGAACCAACCTCCAAAACCATAGATTCACTGACGAGATTAAACCTCCCTGCAGGGGTAGATATCTCTATCAAACTTTAATCGTAGTAGGATAAAGCAATGCTTCGAGCTTTCTTAGGCAAGAAGATAGGTATGACACATATATTCGATGAGGCCGGTAACGTAATGCCGGTCACCGTAATCGAAGCTGGGCCATGCACTGTCACTCAAATCAAAACAACAGAGACGGATGGGTATAACGCAGTTCAGATCGGCTTTGGTAAAGCGAAACATTTGAACAAAGCTCTTTCCGGCCACTTAAACGGACTACTAGTCAAACATCTTAAGGAGGTTCCTTCTGATGACGGTGACGAACACTCTATTGGAGACGAGATAAAAGTAGATATATTTGATATCGACGAACTGGTTGATGTAATTGGCACATCCAAGGGTAAGGGGTTTGCAGGAACCATGAAACGTCATGGATTCCACGGAGGACCAAGAACACACGGACAATCAGATCGAGCGCGTGCGCCAGGCTCTATAGGCGGTGGTACAACCCCTGGAAGAGTTTATAAAGGCCAAAAAATGTCAGGGCACATGGGCGCGGAGAGGAGCACCGTGAAAAGCCTCCGTGTTGTAAAAATAGACACAGAACGCAATTTGCTATGGCTAAAAGGAGCTGTACCAGGGTCACCTAACGGTCTGGTTACAATTCGTAAAACTGGAAAAACTGCCAAGAGTAGTAACTAGGAGACCTAAATTCGATGAAATTAACAGTTGTAAATTCTAATGGTGACAATGTTTCTGAAGTCACCGTGTCAGACACAGTTTTTGACGCAGCTATGAACCGGTCCTTGGTTCACCAAGCCCTAATCATTTATCAAGGTAACAAAAGACAAGGAACTCATAGCACGAAAACACGTGCTCAGGTATCTGGTGGTGGCAGAAAACCTTGGATACAAAAACATACTGGTAGAGCACGTCAGGGCAGCATCAGATCACCTCAATGGCGTCACGGAGGGATAGCTTTTGGACCGCATCCTAGAAGCTACCGTAAGAGCATTCCTACTCGGATGCGGAGACAGGCGGTAAGATGCATACTGTCAGAGAAAGTTCGATCAGGCTCTCTAATTTGCATAGATAACTTCGACATCATAGATGGCAAAACCAAGTCGATGGTACAGGTGTTGGAAAACCTTGGCATTACCGGATCAGTCTTAGTGGTAACTCCTGAGCCAAACAAAGACCTAATCCAGGCCGCGCACAACATCAACAAAATATGGACTCTGCCATTAAATCAGCTAAACGCAAACGATCTATTGCGTAGACAAACCGTACTTATAACTCAAAGCGCTGCAGAACAAGCCACCATAATTTGGGACTCTGTGCCAACTAGAGGTGGTAGGAGGCTCAATCGTAGCCAGGGCACAGATGATGCATCTGCTACAACTATAGAACAATCTGGCGAAGCTCAAGAGGCCCCTAGCCCAAGGCGGCGTAGAGCCTCTACAAAGCCAACTGAGGCAGAATAATGAACATTCACCAAGTATTGTTGAAACCCACCATCACAGAAAAAAGCACCCTTTTGCAAGAATCAGGGCAATATACGTTCCAAATAGCAATGTCGGCCAATAAAGTTCAGGTTAAAGAAGCCGTTGAAAAAAATTTCAACGTCACTGTGACTGATGTTAATATAACCAAACTTCATGGCAAGAGAAAACGTTATGGAAGTAGAATCAAAAAGATGCCCGATAAGAAAAAAGCAGTGGTAACTCTAAAAGCAGGCGATCGTATCACCATAGTTGACGGGCTATAAAGATAAAGAGATAAAAATATGCCATTGAAGAATTTACGACCAATAACACCAGGTACAAGAAACGCAGTACGCCCTTCATTCGAAGAGATAACAAAGAAGCGCCCTGAGAAATCTTTGTTAACATCTTTGTCAAAAACTGGTGGGCGGAACAATCGTGGAAAAATAACCACCCGCAGTAGGGGTGGCGGCGCACGTAGAATGTACAGAGTAATTGATTTCAAGCGTCGTAAAGAAGGCGTCCCAGGAAGAGTAGTAGCAATAGAGTACGATCCGAATAGAAGCACAAGAATAGCTCTAATCTACTACGTAGATGGAGAAAAAAGTTACATATTGGCTCCGATAGGACTTGAGGTAGGATCGTTTATAACATCTGGCCCAGAATCTGAAATAAAACCCGGAAACGCACTAAAACTCAGAAATATTCCAACTGGTACAGTGGTGCACAATATAGAATTAACTCCAGAGCGTGGCGGCCAGATGGCAAGAAGTGCGGGCTCTTCTGCACAAGTACTATCAAAAGAAGGTGAGTACGTTCTTATACGTCTTCCCTCTGGCGAGATGCGACGGGTCCTATTGAACTGCAGGGCGACAATTGGACAATTGTCTAACCCTGACCACAAAAACGAAAGTCTTGGAAAGGCAGGACGAAGCCGACACCTAGGACGCAGACCAAAGGTGAGAGGAGTCGCCAAAAACCCTGTCGATCACCCTCATGGTGGGGGTGAAGGAAGATCTCCAATTGGCATGCCTGGACCAAAATCGCCTACTGGCAAGCCAACTCTCGGATACAAAACTCGTAATAAGAAGAAGGGCTCCAGTAAATTCATCACAAGAGCACGAAGAAGGCGGTAGTCAAATAATGTCCAGATCTATAAAAAAGGGCCCGTTTGTCGAGGCCAAACTAATGAAGAAAGTCGCGGCTGTACAAGAATCCGGAGAACAGACAGTTATCAGGACTTGGTCCCGCGCATCCATGATTATGCCGGAAATGCTCGGATTAACAATCGGCGTCCATGACGGTAGAAGACACATTCCTATCTTCATAACTGAAAACATGGTCGGCCATAGACTAGGGGAATTCGCTCCCACGAGAACTTATAGGGGACATGTAGCGAGATCCGAAAGAACCACTAGGGTGATGAGGTAGTTTAATAACATGCCAGCAGTGCAAGCGGTAGCAAAACAAATTGGAGCTTCTCCGAAGCGGTTGAAGCCTATTCTAGATCTGGTTAGAGGCCAAAATGTAGACCAAGCCGTCGACACTTTGAGTCTCTTAAGTTCGCCTTGGGCAAAAGTTGTGTCCAAGGTGGTACAGTCAGCTGCTGCAAATGCGGAAAACAACCTGATGCTAAACAGAGGTTCACTGAAAATAACTAGAATAAGCGCAGATCAAGCTAAGCCTTTAAAGAGATTCCGACCACGTGCACGTGGCAGGATTGGTCGTATAACCAAACGTTCCAGTCACATCACTGTAGTAGTAGACACTCAAGAAGAGGAGAACTAATATTTATGGGTCACAAGACGCACCCGTATGGTTTTAGACTAGGAATAATCAAAGATTGGAAAACGCATTGGTATGCTAACAATGCTAGCTCTTATAGTAAGCTAGTCACAGAAGACTTGCGGCTCAGAAAAACTATTTATAATGAATACAAGGGGTTTTCTGACGCCGGTATCGCCAAAATAGAGATAGACCGAGGGGCACAGGACAGCGTAATTAATATCCATTCAGCTCGACCTGGAATACTCATAGGAAGAGATGGAGACAGAGTAAAACAACTGAGAGGAAAACTGGAATCAATAACCGAGCGAAGGATACAGCTAAATATCATAGAAAT
>CAZVRK010000005.1:0-22429 GCA_964629875.1 uncultured Dehalococcoidia bacterium
TCTGGCACATGTAAGATGGGGTCTGCAGATGATCCTATGTCTGTAGTCGATCAATACGGAAACTTACACGGTTTTGCAGGCATACGTGTAGCAGATGCTTCTATAATGCCGGACTGTATAAGAGCAAACACAAATTTAACGACTATTATGATAGGCGAACGTGTCTCTGAATGGGTACTTGGAGATATCTCAACTGAAGGTTAATATATCTCGGTAAATATTCGGTGATTCAGAACTCTTAAATATGGATTATATGTAGTCAGTTGGCCATAAATCCACATTTAAAACTTCTTCACACCATTTCGCTACGCCCAGTAATGGGCCTTCTTCAAAAGGTAATCCAGCTAATTGTGTTCCTAATGGTAAGCCATTAGTTGCTAGCCCTGAGGGTATTGTTATGGTTGGCAATCCACTTGATGTCCAGGGGGCTTGAAACACCGCGTCACCCGTGGTGGTTAGGTCCCTAGGAGCAGGAGCAGGAGTAGTGGGCATAAGGAGAGTATCTACCCCACTAAACATATTGACCATATCTAGCCTGAATTGTCTGCGTAGCCTTTGCGCCTGTAAATAATCCATTCCTGAGACAAGCATCCCCATTTCGATATTTCCGCGTATTTTGGGGCCATATTCTTCTGCTCTTTCTTGATACCATTCACGATGGAAAGCGGCAGCTTCAACATTGCTTACTATTCTTTGACAAGCGTGCGATGACCTGAAGCTGTCGGGCAATGTCATCTCTCTAATCTCCGCACCAGCGGATGCCAGTTTCTGAACTACCTGCTCAGTATGCGTCACTACTTCTGGAGTGGAATGGTCAAAGAAAAAATCTTTAAGTAATCCTATTACGGGTTTTTGCTCATGATGTGTCATTTGTTCAATGAAATCAGGGACTGATTCATTGGCCGAGCGCGGATCTAGTGGGTCATATCCGGACATTACTTGTAACATTAACGCCGCATCTTCGACGGATTTGACTAATATGCCGACTGTGTCCAATGACCAGCTTAATGGGACTACACCGTGCCGGCTTATCCTGCCATATGTGGGTTTTAGACCGACTATACCGTTATAAGCTGCAGGACGGCAGGTGGACCCTCCCGTTTGCGATCCTAGTGCGGCAGTGCACATCCCTGTGGCCACGGCAACGGAAGATCCGCTGCTAGAACCGCCTGGCGTGTGGTTCAGATTCCAGGGGTTTCGTGACGGTGATGGATCGCTGGAAGCGAATTCAGTAGTAACAGCCTTGCCTATTATTATGGCCCCAGCCTCTTTAAGCTTGGCGACCGAAGTAGCGTCATAGGTCGGTACGAATTCCGAAAATATTTTTGAACAAGCACTAGTTCGCATACCAGCGGTATAAAAGATGTCCTTGAGGCCTACGGAAACTCCTTGAAGTGGTTTTATAATACCTCTTTCTTGATCAATTTCGGTTTGCTTGGCTTGTCCTATAACATCTTCTCTATCAACTGTAACCCATGCTCTCAAGTCAGGGTCTAATGCATCTATCCGGTTAAGCAGTGTTTCTACCAACTCTATCGGGGATATATTTTTATTTTCTATTTCTCTGATCGTCTCAGAAATACTTAGGCGATAGGTATCTGACATCACTCACCTCAATTAATCTATGCGTTCAAGAATGGGGGTTGGTTTTATTGCAGCAGAGATACTAGGGTTCTAATTCGGAATCTGGGATATCACGAATTATCTGTTCTAAATGTTTTGCTGTTTGACTTATCTGAGGTTCTATTTCTTTTGCATGCCTCTCAGTCCAATGTAGCCTTGCTATCGTTGATAGGCTTTCCAATAAAGATATTTTTTCTTCGCTAGAACTTTTCTCTGGCATAAACCCTCCTGAAAAAAATATATGCGCATATGGTATTCACCTAGATGTCCATCCTCCGTCTACGATTAGTAAATGACCGTTTGTAGCACTAGCTGAAGGACTGGCCAGATATATAGTCGCTCCAATAAGTTCCTCAGCGTTCATTCGTCTTCCTAATGGCATATTCTCCGACAAATCCTGTGCCAATTCGTGATCTGTTCTAGTGTCAGCTTGTAGTAGGCCAGGGGTTTCAGTCGGGCCGGGACCAATAGCATTCACCGTTATGCCATGTTCAATCCATTCGAGAGCTAATACTTGTGTGAGACTGGCTACACCACCTTTACTTGAGCAGTAAGCAGCTCGATTTTTTGCTCCTACTAGTGAAAATTGAGAGGCAATATTAATGATTCTACCAAAACCTTGTGGAATCATATGCTTAGCTGCTGCTTGAGCGCAGAAGAAAGTTCCCTTTAGGTTGGTGGCCATCACGGCATCCCAGTTCTCTTCTGTAACCTCCAATGCAGACTGACGTTGGCGTATTCCGGCGTTATTCACAAGAATATCGATATGGCCAAAATCTTTAACTATTTTATTAATAGATTCTTGTATTTGGGTAACATTCTGCACGTCGAGCACGTAGCTGTTACTTCGTCGTCCCTGATGTTCTATATTATTCTGTACAGCCTGGGCATCAGGAAGTCGTTCTTCAAGATCAGATATGGCTACGTCTGCACCAGCTTTGGCTAATCCAATAGCCAAAGTTTCTCCGATACCTCGACCAGAACCTGTAACAAGTGCTACTTTGCCTTCTAAACTGAGACCTGTATAACTCATAGTATGTATACCTGGCAATTTAAGATTTTAAACCTTACTTTATTCCACTGGTGCTAATGATCGAGACCCTAATTCCCTGTCGAGTAGAAGAAGCGCATCACCTTGGCCACCGATTAGCTTTAGCTGTTCTACTAAATCGTTTGCTGTTTTTTCCTCTTCTATTTGTTCTGTGATAAACCATTGAAGATGTATTTGAGTTGCTACGTCATTTTCTTTGACAGAGACTTCGTATAACTTGTTTATTAATTCGCTAACGTGTCTTTCATGTTCCAACGTTTTCTGCATAACGTCTTGTATAGATTCAAATTCTATTGCTGGTTGAGCTATTGGGTGTAGGATAGCTCTGCCATCCCTGTCATTGATAAAATCAAATATCTTCATACCGTGGGCATATTCCTCTTGGCTCTGGATTCTAAGCCAGTGGGCAAACCCGGGTAGGTTTATAGATTCACAATATGACGACATCGAAAGATACAAATACGAAGAATAAAGTTCTTGGTTTGTATGTTCATTCAGGGCGTCCTGCATTTTTTGAGCTATTGCCATATTCCCACCTCTTATAACAATTTATTTGTATAATTTACGTCAGGGTTTTGTGGGCATTATATGTGCATGTAACATCTGTATGCTAGTTGTATTCTGACAATTAGTCTTCAGATGGAATTTTCATCTGCGATGATGAGTAATAACGGAGGTAGAGCATGGGATCTGCTGTGAGGCTTTGTTCAGCTTGTGGTGCAGAGATTGGTGATACAGAAACTAAGACTTGTACTATCTGTGGAGTACTGCTTGATGGCGAATATGCTGAGCCAGATCAATTGGACAGAGAAAAATCTGAAATGACCAGTAAACTCACTGACGAAGACCTGGGATATACCGATCAAGCTTGGTTGAGAGGCGGTCGGTATGATATTGATCCTCCGAAAGATGAAACTTGATTTTGCAATTACCAGCTTCGTCTGTTCATGGTTTGTATTTGTCTCCCTCCTCTTTCGATATTCTCCCTGCAGCCATCAGCCACATGCGGGAAATTTCCGGACCCATAAACTTGAAATGATGTCTAAGTTCTTTTTGTAGTAACGGGTAGGTATTGCCAGGAATAACATCATAGAACCATCTACAAAAGCTTCCATATTCAGCTTGGAGCTTCAGAATGGTGCAGGCATTTTGAACAACTGCGACAATTTTTGCTTTATTCCTAATGATGTCGCGATTCTCACGAAGTCTGATTATGTCACCACCATTCATAGCAGATACTTGTTCTATGTTCCAATTGTAGAAGGCTTTTCGGAATCCATCTCTTCTGAGCAATATCATTCTCCAGGTAAGTCCGGCTTGGAATACCTGTAAGCTCATCACTTCAAATAGACTATCATCATCTAATAGACGATGTCCCCATATGGTATTTCTGTACCAATCCTCGATGCCTTTAGTATCAATTGTTTCGTGACTATTTTTTTGCGTCATGGTGTTCCATATCTATTTATGACAAACCTGTCCATGAGTATAATACCGGATACAATAGGAGTCATCAGGTATACAGATTTGAGGTATATGTTATGACAGTGACCTTGGATTGGTTGGGAGTTTCAACCTTTAGGCTAATAGTAGACGATATGGTCATTTTTTTGGATGCCTATATCAATAGGGTTCCTCAGGCTCCCTATGTAGGTCTGAAAGTTGAAGATATTATAAAAGCTGACTATGTCCTGGTGGGGCATTCCCATTTTGACCACCTCTGGGGAGCTGAAACCATCGCTCACAACACCGGCGCAAATATTATTGGCTCTCATGAAACTGTTAGGTTGATGGAGCTAGAAGAAGTGGACTCTAGCCAATTACTGGCTGTTTCTGGTGGAGAAACAATCAAATTGTCTGATTCAGTGTCAGTAAAGGTTTTTCCCAGTCAACATTCTTGTATTTGGAGTAAATCAGGCGCTGTAGACGAAGCATGTTTTGGAGATCATGGGGTTATGTATCACGACCGTCTATTGCGCTTACAGGAACGAGCGACACGAAGAGCATTGTCTACTGAGTCTGGTATGGCCGATGTGATAAACCATAGGAGCTCTTGTACGCAATACCCTCGGGCTGAAGGAGGGGCGTACGCGTATCTGATTGAGACACCGGAAGGCAGCATACTGTGGAAAGATACATCTGGCCATTGGACAGGAATATTGCGGGATCTCAGGCCTGATGTTGGAATATTGGCCGCGTCTGGCAGGGGAAATATTGACGGCGAGCCGATACAGGGTTCTTTGGCGCAGTTTGTATCAAGGGAAGTAGAATTATTGAGACCAAAGAAAATTGTATTATGTCACCATGATGACTGGTGCCCTCCCGTGACCAGTCCGACAGATGTTACGCCCATTCGCCAAGAACTGGAAATACATCATCCGCGAGTATCGTTGTTAGAAATGGGATATTTAGAGGAATATCCGATACTGGAATAGCGTAAACTCGTTACGTATTACTCGGGGAACCATTGCTTGGTACGGTTGGCTAATACCACAAGTGAAAGCATAACTGGTACTTCTACTAATACTCCTACCACAGTGGCTAAAGCTGCCCCAGAGTTCAGTCCAAACAAACTAATAGCAACCGCAACTGCCAGCTCGAAAAAGTTTGAAGTTCCTATCAGTGCTGCTGGAGCGGCTGTCGAGAATGGAACTCTCCAGATATAGGAAGCACTGTAGGCAATAATAAAAATACCATAACTTTGAATGAGTAAAGGTATTGCGATTAGTACAATGATCAAAGGATTTGCGACTATTGTCTGGGCTTGAAATCCGAATAACAATATGACTGTCGCTAAGAGGCCCATTATAGAAAAAGGCTTGATCCTGGATGTAAAGGCCTCTATACGCTGTTTATTGTCTGCTGTATCTAGCTTTTTTCTTGTGATATATCCTGCACCAAGCGGTATCACTACATATAAGACGACTGAGATGAGTAAAGTTTCCCATGGCACGACTATGTTCGTAACGCCCAGTAATAGTGCTGCTATGGGAGCAAAAGCGAATATCATGATAATGTCGTTCACTGAGACTTGAACTAGGGTGTAGTTTGCATCTCCCTTAACCAGTTGGCTCCAAACGAATACCATAGCGGTGCATGGCGCAACGCCTAGTAAGATCATTCCGGCTATATATTCTTTGCCGGTTTGTGGATCTACTAAGCCTGCAAATATATATTCGAAGAATAGAATACCTAGTGCTGCCATAGTGAAAGGCTTTATTATCCAGTTAACTACTAGGGTTATACATAAACCTTTTGGTTTCTTTCCAACGTTTTTGATAGAAGCAAAATCTACGTTGACCATCATGGGGTATATCATCACCCAAATGAATAAAGCTACTATGAGGTTGACGCTTGCGTATTCAATCGTTGCGATTTTCTCAAATATAGATGGGAGAACTAGGCCCAATCCGACACCTGATGCTATGCACAATCCAACCCATACTGAAAGATATTTTTCAAATAATGCCATTGCAGTTAATGCCTCTTTTTATAGAGAAATTATAAAGTATGTTGCTATTATAGATATCTTGAAGAAAAACTTTTGCATTATTAGCATGCAAAATAAACAGTCATAATTTGAATTGTTAGGATGCACCTGTAGAATGGATGTATTTTTATAAGAGTTATTGGAGAAATGATGGCGACGCTGATAGATAGAATAGGGTACGACTCAGGGACAACAGAGCTAGAAGAGGCGATTGAAACAGCCGCAATACATGATATTCATTATTTAAATTTCAACGCCGATATAGGGCCTAATCACTTGGAATTATGGAACAATAAGAGGGTTGAAACTATAAAAACCGAAGCAGCTTCAAAGAAAATAGAACTTTGCCTTCATACGGCTTCATCCGTAAATGTTGCGGAATTTTCCCCTTTAGTGAGCGACGGAGTCGATGAATACCTAAGGGCAAACATAGATTTGTCCGCAAGGTTGGATGGATATGGGGTAGTGGTCCATGCTGGATACCATTTCAATACGGAAGTAGCTGCTCGTAGAGATGCCGCGTTGGAGAGATTGAAGAGAACTGTAGAATATGCAGAGCAAAAAAACCAGACACTTCTATTAGAAAATCTTAATTTTGAGCCTGATGCCGCTGAAGTACACTATATGGCGCATACCATAGAGGAGACCGCTTTTTACTTAAATGCTATTGATTCACCAAGCTTGGTTTGGTCATTTACTGTAAATCACGCTAATTTGGTCCCAGAGGGTATTGAAGGTTTTTTTAAACATTTTGGGGTAGATCGGATTTGGGAGGTGCGACTGGCGGATAACTTGGGAGATAGAGAAATACACATGAATCCGGGGGAAGGCAATATAGATTTTGAATCGGTATTTCGAATGATAGAATCCGCTGGATATTCAAAATTCTATTCTATGAACTTTGGCTCTGTAGCTGATCGTATTGCGGCCAGGGACATATTTGCAACGTATAGTCAATGATGCAAGCTTTTAGGTCATGAGTCATAACAAATTTTGCATCCAGTGTGGGTCTGTCGTAACTGAGTTTAGTACTCAGTTTTGCAATGATTGCTTGGGTCCAATTGCTAGGTTGAAACGTCGTTCGGATCGAAGCGCGTTGGGGTGGTCTGTATTCGCAATTGGAACCCTTCTTTTCGTAATAATGTGTCAGTACGTGTAAAAGCGATATTATTCAACGATCTCAAAATTATTCAGGTGTTTTTCGGATATGCTGATACCGAGACCCTTAATGTCTTCTTCTAGTTGCAAATAGCCGTCAATGGCATCTGGGTCTCCTTCAAATATGTAGTAGAAAAGTTCGTTTCCAATCTCTACGTCATAAACAGGGAAATATTCGGAGATTGGGCAATTTGCATTGGACATAGTCATATGGTAGTTGTGCATTTGACCTGCGTGTGGGATTACTGGTACTTGATAAGCTTCCGCTAGTGCGTTAATTTTCTGCGCTGCGGTTATTCCACCAACGCGGTTGGTGTCGTATTGAATTACGCTGACTGCTTGCATATCGAGTAATTGGCGAAATCCGAATAGTGAATATTCATGTTCTCCCCCTGAGATTGGAATAGGGCCTCGGTTTAGCTCTGCATACCCGTGCATATCATCAGCGATCACTGGTTCTTCTAGCCAACGAGGTTCAAATTTTTCCAATTTGGGTATTATTCTCCGAGAATAATCTATGTTCCAGCCCATGTATGCTTCAAGCATAAGGTCTACGTCGTAGCCAATGACCTCTCGTATCGCTTCTACGCGTTTAATGTTTTCCCGCATGCCATGCATACCGTCTTTCGGCCCAAAGCCGAATCTTGTCTTGTATCCTTGATAATTATTCTTTTTAGCCTCTTCTGCTTCGGCCTGCATGTCAGGTATGCTTCTCGAATATAACTTAGAGTAGTACACTGGGATTTTCTCTTTAGTCCTACCTCCTAATAATTTGAATACGGGTTTGTTTACTAATTTACCCATTAAGTCCCAAATTGCTATATCGACAGCACTAATAGCAGTCATACCGATGCCTTTACGACCCCAAGCAAGTGTCTTTCGATACATTTTTTCCCAGATGTATGAATAATCAAATGGATCTTCACCGATAATCAGTGGAGTGTAATAACGATCTATCGCTTCTTTTACCAGTGGTGGAGCCAAGGCGGCATTGCCTATACCGATTTCTCCGCTATCTGTCTCAATTTCACACGTCAGCCATTGATGGAAGCGAAAACTCTGCATTGAGTCTCCCCTGTCCCATAATATATCTCCGGCGTTAGTACAAAAATTAGATTGTGGTGGCACCGTAGGCCCAGTCCAGTTCCAGATTCGCGTGCGAACTGATTTTATAATCGTCATTTAGTCATCTCCTGATTATCCTGAACAGCTAGCTAATATCGTATGCGGATTTCGTGCGTCATGCCCCATGTCCATTGGTTAGTTAACGAATAAAGGTTAACATAAATATAGCTATGAATTATTTATAGGATGTTAGCGATGGGATTGTTTGATGTTAAATCCAAATTGGCAGGATTCGGGTTAGTATCTGTGGTAATAAGCACCCTGCATTTCTTTGAGGATGCGGCGCTCGTTATATTGGGAAGGTATACAACGATAAATATATGGATTGCGATCCTTGCAGGAGTTGCTTTCAGTATATGTGTTGCGGGGATTTTTAAATTGCCATTCGTAAAACGGATGATGTAATAAATATTCGGGGATATTGATGGATATTAATTTCTTTAAATATAGCTTTTATAGATAGTCTGATTGCAGGAGTATAGGATGCCAAAAACTTACGCGATAGCACATGTAACTTTTACTGACCGAGAAGCCTTCATGTCTGATTACGCTTCGAAAGTTGGAGGTATAGTGGCTGCTTATGGAGGGCGTTTTCTGGTCCGCGCGGGTGAAGTCTCGTATTCGGAAGGAGAATCGTTAGGGGATATTTCTGTAGTTATAGAATTTCCTGATCGTGAATCAGCACATGCTTGGAACAATAGCGAGGAATATAGGAGCATAGTACCTATTCGTCTTCAAAACAGTATGACTAATTTCATAATAATCGATGGAGTTCTTGACGTTTCATAAGGAAGACAGTGCCATAGTGATCCCAAGGATTTGTGTTCGTGTAAATCTTCTTGGTTATTGACATTATGACCGGTTGGTGACATGGTTAGGTCGTTCGATATCACACGTAATTAACATCTATCTATCAGGAGGGTGAAACATTATGCCTTGGTTGAAAATGGTAGATCCGAGTACTGTGAGTGGGTACGTGAAAGAGGTTTTCGACGGTTTTGTGCAGCGTAGGGGAAAAGTTCCGAGCTTGTCTCAAGTTCTGGCTAATCGCCCTGAAGTCCTACGGGGTCGTGAGACATTAAGAAATGCTGTTAGCGATGGTGCTACTACGCTAGGCCTGCGTAGAGAGGAAATGTTAAATTATTTTGGATCGATGATGGGACAATGCACCGGTTGAGTATTGAATCACGGAGCGTTGCTTCGTAAGCAGTCGAACGATGATCAGGAATTAGTTTTAGAGATCGGTAGGGACTATGCTTCTTCTAGACTCGAAGAGCAAGACAAAGTTATGTTAGCGTTTGCCGAAAAGCTTACGTTTAATCATACAGAGATGGACAGGGATGATATTGAGTCATTGAAGGCAGTAGGGTTTAGTGACGAGAATATTTTAGACATAATAGCATCTGTGGCTTATAGGAATTTCAGCAACCGCTTGAACATAGCAATAGGGTTGGATGAAGATGTTACTGAGGGAGATCAGGATTTGCTTGATATAGCCAAATCGGGACACTCAATGAGTATGGTATAAAGGGTCAACGGGTTACAGGGAATATGAGCAGAGGCCTCCGATTTCGGAGGCCTCTGCTCATAGGATAATGAGACAACAATGAACATAAGCAATTGTACTAATGAATTTATCTTTACCTAGGGTTCATTACGCCTGGATAATCATTGCTCTATCCATCCTCCTATATCTAAGTGGGGGATCCATTACTAATGCTTTTGGGGTCGTAATATTACCACTTCAAGCAGAAATGGGATGGAGTCAAGGATCTATTACATTGGCTTATGGTATAGCCATGTTGTTAAGCGCTGTCGTATCCCCATACTTAGGTATGGCAACTGATAGGTATGGTAGTAGATCGGTTTTGTTTGTAGCTGTACTCTGTTTTTTCATCGGGACTGCTCTATCTGCCATGGCGTCAGAAGTATGGCAGATTTATATTTCATATGGAATTTTTCTAGGAATAACACAGAGTTGTTTAAATGTAACTTTAATAACAACAGCAACATATTGGTTTAGGGAGAAGTTGGGTCTCGGTATTGGACTGTTACAGTTTGCCCAAGGGATAGGTCCAGCGGGTACAACTATGCTGATCGGGTTATTACTAGCTGTGTTTGATTGGCGGTTTGCTTTTTGGACCTTGTGTATTGGTTGTACGTTATCAATGAGTACCATGGTCATGTTCTTGAGAACTAGGCCGTCAGATATAGGTAAAGAACCATACGGCGGATCAGATGATTCGATTGTGACTAGGCAATTCTCCAAGGAAATCAATAAGCTTAGAGACAAAGTACGGGCTGCTTCCATACAGTCGACATCTTCATTCTGGAAATTGGTTATCGTCCACTACTTGGGATGTTTGTCGCACGCGATAGTAATTGTTTACATTATCCCAATTGCTGTCTTGGCGGGAGTGGACCCGGTAGCCGCTGCGGGAGTACTGAGCACTCTGGCGTTGGTTAGTGGTTTTACAAGATTTTTGACACCTATTATCGCTGAGAGATGGGGTGCTAAAGAGACGATGGCCATCATGTACGTACTCCAGGGTATTCCAATTTTACTGCTATTTTGGACTAACGATACGTGGGCTTTCTATGCTTTTGCAGTTCTGTTTGGTATAGGTTACGGTGGTGAAGGTTCTGCATTTCCAATAATTAACCGGAGATACTTTGGAGAAGGTTCATTGGGTAGGTCTTTTGGGTGGCAGTTGTGTGGTGCCCAAATAGGTATGGCTACCGGAGGGTGGATTGGCGGAATACTGTTTAGTATCTTCGGAGATTACATTATTACTATAGGTATCGCGGTTGCAGCGAGCTTGTTGGGATCTGTTGTGATAATGACTATGGATAATACGGATCGAGTGCTCATAGAAGAATGGGAGCTTAATCTTCCTCAGTATGCCAGGTCAGAAGGGCTTCTTCCCGGGACATCTTAGGCTTTTGACTTAGATTCCCCAGTGTAATGCAATTGGTGAATACTGCTTGGCAAGTTTCAATAACCCTTTACGTATCTCGTCGGATAATGGAGGTACTGGATGTCTGCACATATCGGATTCGATCACTCTTCCTTCTTTCATGATCGTCTTGGCAGCTCTGAATCCACACTGTTTGTTTTCGTAATTTATTAAGGGTAGTATCTTATTATATTGGGTTGAGGCCTCAGTGTGATTTCCTGACAAGTACGATGATACTATCGGCTTGATCAGATCAGGAATCATAGATGATGGCATGTTGCCTGTTGCTCCAGCTTCTAGGTCTGCGATTAAAGTTATAGCTTCTTCTCCGTCAAAAGGCCCTTTTATATATCTCTGCCCGCTATCAATAAGTTGGCGTAATTTAGAAGCTGCCTGGGGGGATTCTATTTTGAAGCAACTGACGTGTTCTAGTTCGGTTGCCATCTTTAATAGTAAATCCACTGGCAGATCTATTCCTGATATTGGGGCATCTTGTACCATAATTGGTATTCCTACGTTTGATACTGCAGCAAATTGTTGAAATATTTGGTCAGGAGAGCCACGTAGTGAGGCCCCGTGATATGGAGGCATCATCATTACCATTTCTGCTCCTAGAGACTGAGCCTCTTCTGCACGATGGACTACTATATCAGTCGAGAAATGGCTGATGGTAACAATAGTTGGTATCCGTCCGTTGATGTGATTCAGACATAGTTCTGTAAGAACTTTACGCTCCTCATCTGACAACAGGAATTGTTCGGAATAATTGGCTAGTATGCATACTCCATCGACTCCTTGGTCTACGATACAATCCAGCACTCGTTTCATGCTTTCAAGATCAAGCAGGCCCGATTCAGCGAATGGGGTTGGGGCTACCGGCCAAACTCCCTCATATTGTGACATATATAACCTATAGTAATTCTGATACGCTTTATTCGATTGTGTAATGGTGAAACTATATCATTAGAGTACGATATCTCGATACTAGATTTCGTGCTTAAATTCCCTTGGCATCGCTACTTAATTTTACGGTTTTACTCAAACTGCCTGATTTTTGTCTAATTCGACTCTAATTCATCTTCATATTCTAAAGCTATAGATGGACGCTCTATAGGGAACGATTCAACATTAGAATTGAATAATTCTTGGCAATCAGTTTTTCTAACCCAGTTCCTACCAGAAAGGTTATAAACTTTTAATGTGTTAGCCATTTCGTAAGCTTTTCTCTGACTGACATGAAAGAACCTCATTACATAATCGGGGAAGGGTTCATATCCATCTGGTTTGATTGTATGTCCTTCTTGCCTGAGCATTCGAGCTATTCCGGAACCTTTAATTTTCCTTGCCATGCTTAAACCCTATTATTTAATTCACCTGTGCTAACAGATTTTAGCACTTTATATTTATATGTTGCTGTATTAAGCAACCATTTGTTTGCTAATATCGGGCTCCTCATCTGTTTCAGTTATCCCCGTGGCATAAATTGTGAGGAGCATTGTTGTATCTGTGTGTCCTAACCAATCAGCGACTCTAATAGTTGTCCGGGCATACAGAAGCAAAATATTTTCTTAGCATGTGTAGATAGAGTTTTATTCAACCGTTTTGCAAAGTTATGCAAGTCTATGCAAACGCATGCAAATGTATGACACTAGTTAGATTCGCCGGTTATACGATTGTGTAGTGGCGGAACTTATCATTGAAACATGAGATTAGGCTATTGCGGTATTATTGAAAATACAAAAAGAGTAGCTAATCTGATGAATGGATACATACCATTTTGTAAGGAAGATATGAATAGTACTAAAAGGGTATCAATATTTATTTCAGTTCTATTGGTGTGGCTGGCAAGTCTTTATATTGCTACCCAATGGGGTATTTCGCTAGAGCATAATAAGACTGAAAAGGATCAAATAATTGTAGAAACCCGCAAATCGTTAGCGGTATGTGAAGATGCTTTGATGCGTAGGACTGGTTATGAAGCCGGATTTATGAAGGGTGAATTCTTGCGCACGCAAGAAATGGTAGCTTGGGTCGCGCAAAGTCTTGAAGAAGCAAAGAAGGATATAGAAAAACATTGTTGAAGGTGCTAGAAATAGTCACATTAGCTATTCGGGTGAGTCTTAAGGCAATCTGTGAGTGAAGAGAGGTATATTAAGAATGAGAGCAATGGTTCTAAAAGGCTTTAATGAACCACTGGTAGAAGAATCAGTACCGGACCCCATTTTTGATGAAGACGAAATACTAATCAAGGTACAAGCTAATGGCTTATGTGCTACGGATCTGAAAATCCAGACTGGAACGGTTCCGACAGTGTCTTTACCTCATGTTCAAGGGCACGAAGTCTCTGGCGAAGTATTATCTGTTGGGGCCAAGGTGCCACATTTATCAGTAGGCGACAGAGTTACAGTATACCCGACAAGGAGTTGTGGGTTTTGTAATTATTGTCGATTAGGTTTGGAAAACTACTGCTCTGATGCTCCACGTACTGGTTTTGAATTGGATGGTGGATTTAGTGAATATATGAAGGTGTTAGGGCGTAATGCAGTCAAAATATCTAGTGATGTTCCTTTTGAGTTGGCAGCAATAATACCTGATGCTATGGCCACCGCATACCACTCCTTAGTACAGAAAGCCAAGACGCAAGTTGGCGAGACTGTAGCGGTGATAGGATTAGGTGGTTTAGGTATCCATACCGTTCAGCTTGCTTCTGTCTTGGGAGCTCGGGTTATAGCTATCGATGTGGTCCCTGAAAAAATTGCTGCTGCGCAAAGTTACGGAGCTGATGAAGTCATTAATGCTGCTAGCGAAGACACTATCACACGTGTAATGGAATTGACCGGAGGATCCGGTGCTGATGTAGTTGTAGAAGGAGTAGGGGGGGAAGTAGTTCCTAGAGTGTTAGGTGATTGTTTCAAGATACTCAGACTAGGTGGCAGATTGGTGGTTATGGGTTATGCTTATGGGAAAGATCTGACTGTCGATACTGCAGAGCTAATATATGGACAGTGGAACGTCATAGGAACTAGAGCATCTACTCTTCAAGATGTGGTTGAAACAGTAAAATTAGTAGAGCAAGGACTTTTGAAGCCGGTGGTATCCAAGACCTTCAACCTGTTGGATGCGAATGATGCTTTGCAGATGCTGCAAGATTCTCCACCCTTGGGCAGGATAGTTTTAACACCTTTTTAATCTACTGTTTGTTAAATCTTATTACTCTGGTAGGAGAATGTGTCTAAATGAAAACTTTAAATCTCAGCACTGCAGTCGGCAATTATGGGCATACACGGCCTCTAAAAGATGGGTCAATATCCTCGTCAAATATCAGCTTAGATCATAAAGAAATTACACCCGTTGTTAGTATATTTCGTAGAATGGTTAGAGGTCTTGAGTTTGATGTATCAGAGATGGCCCTCTCCACATATTTGTGCGCAAAAGCGCATGGTAAACCGTTTACGGGAATACCAATATTTCTTACTCGAAGCTTTTATCATGCGGGTCTGTTATATAACCGGAAGTCGGGTATCAAATCAGTGTCCGATTTATCTGGCAGGCGTATAGGCGTTCGGGGATATACCGTGACTCCAGGTGTGTGGACTAGAGCTATGCTGGAGACTGTTTATGGCGTTGACCTGGATTCTGTGACCTGGGTTCTGTCCGGAGATGAGCATGTAGCTGAGTATATTCCGCCTGGTAATGTGATAAGTTCTTCCAATACTAATCTGATGGATATGTTAATTGCGGGAGAGATTGATGTTGCTATAGGTGCTGGAAATACTGATTCTCAGGATATACAGCCTCTTTTCCATGACCCTGAACAATCTGACAGGGGATGGTTTGAAGACACAGGGCTGTATCCGATAAGTCATATGCTTGTAATTAGAGATGAAATCTTGCAAGCTAACCCATTGGTGGCAGGACAGTTGTTTGATTTATTCTCCGAAGCTAAGGATGAATATCTTGCTTTTCTGGATAATGGGAATGAACTCAGCCCACAAGATTATGAAATGCTAAACTTTAAGGATATTGTAGGTGGGGATCCTATCCCTTACGGACTTGAAAGCTCTCGAAATACGTTGGAAGCTTTTATAGGCTTTAATGTCAGGCAAGGTGTGATATCTCAACCAGTCCCGGTAGATAGTTTGTTTGCTCATGTGGTATGAAATTTTATGCAAATAAGTTTGTAAGTTAGGCAATATTAGTAATGTCTTGTAAGTATTCGATAATTATTGGAGCTTTGTTAGGGTTAACAAGCGTGATAATGGGAGCTTTTGGCGCACATTATCTAGAATCGTTTTTAAGTTCTGAAGCTATTAGTATTTTTGAGACAGGGGCACGGTTTCAAATGTACCACGCTTTGTTGTTAATAATAATTGGCTTGATGCAGGGTAATTGGCCGTCACGTCTTTTGACTGTTACTACAATATTTATCTCAGTGGGGATTCTAATATTCTCCGGTAGCTTGTACGTAATTGCTCTATCTGGGATTAGTATTATCGGAGCAATTACACCACTAGGTGGACTTAGCTTAATAATCGGTTGGGCGCTACTGATTTTATCGGCTGCTCTTGTTATAAAGAGCCGGCCAGTAGTTTGATATTCTAGATTTTGTAATATGAGAGGACATTTATGTTGATAGTTGATTCACAGGTACATATCTGGTCACAAGGTTTGCCGGGTAACAAGGCACATCGACAAATCACTTCCTATTCCATGGAAGATTTGTTGTCTGAAATGGATGAAGGAGGAGTCGATGCGGCGATAATACATCCTCCTGGTTGGGATCCAGATTCCAATCAGGTGGCCATAGATGCAGCCACTAGATTTCCCGATAGGCTCGCTATACTGGGGAATTTTCCGCTTGATCAGGAGAGCAGTCGGGACTTGGTTAATAGCTGGAACAGTCAAACAGGAATGCTTGGGTTGCGATTTGCATTAAACCAACCTCATCAGAGTACTTGGCCAACGGATGGAACCATGGATTGGCTCTGGCCAGCTGCCGACGGTGCCGGATTACCTGTTGGCTTAGCGGCTGCTAACTTTATGCCTGTGGTAGCAAATGTGGCAGAGCAGTATCCCAACCTTAAATTAATCGTCGATCATATGGGCCGCGGGTCGGGTCTCGTAGACGATGCCGCATGGGAGACCTTGCCGCAGCTATTAGATTTGGCCAAATTTCCGAATGTTGCTGTAAAAGCAAGCGGCGCGCCAAGTTATTCGAGTCAGTCATATCCATATCCAAATATCCATGACCATCTTCATAGAATATATGACGCGTTCGGACCTGATAGGATGTTTTGGGGCACTGATATAACTCGTATGCCTTGCACTTGGAAAGAGTGTGTAAGCTTGTTCACAGAAGAATTATCTTGGCTAACTGAGGATGATAAAGAACTAATTATGGGTCGAGCTTTGTGTAAATGGGTAGGTTGGGACTTGGGGAATTAATTACGTTTTGAGGGTTATATATTCCTGTTGAAAAATATGCTACGGGTTTTATATCAAGCTTATTGGAACTCTTGAGAATATCTATTTGAGGGGATCGGCAGGCCTAGGTTACCTCTGAGAGTGTCGGCTTGGTAAGCCTCCCTAAATAACCCTCTTTTTTTGAGTTCTGGTAAAACTAGGTCGATAAAGTCGTTGAATCCATCTGGTAATACGGCAGCATTTAACATGTATCCGTCACAAGCTCCAGTTTCAAACCACTCTTGCATCGTGTCTGCTACCTGAGTGGGTGTTCCAAAGAATGCTGGTTTGGGTGTTGTGGTTCTTAATGCTAATTCGCGTAGGGTAAGATTTTCTTCGCTAGCTAGTTTTTTTAGCCTGTCAGTTGCACTTTCCCATCCATTTCTAGCGAAGTCACCTAATTCTGGGAATGGCTCATCAAGGTTGTATGGGCTGAAATCCATATCGTTAAAATATCTTCCGAGATAGTTCACTGCGTCCTCTATATCCACAAGGTTAGTTATTTCCTGATATTTGGACTCAGCTCTAGTGGGTGTTTTACCTATCACGGGCGCGCACCCAGGTAATATCAGAATATCATCCGGCTTGCGTCCATGAGAGACTGCTCGACCTTTGACGTCTTTATAAAATGCCCTAGCATCTTCGATTGATGTTTGTCCTGTGAAAATTACATCAGCATGTTTTGACGCAAATTCCTTTCCGGCTTCTGATGAACCGGCTTGTATCAGCAATGGGCGACCCTGCTGAGACCTAGATATATTTAAAGGTCCCTGTACTGAATAATGCTTTCCGCTATGATTTAATCGGTGCATTTTTGAGCTATCAAAAAATACACCTTCTTCTTTGCTCCGGATAAACGCATCATCTTCCCAGGAATCCCAGAGGCCTTTGGTAACTTCAAGATATTCATCGGCTATTTCGTAGCGTAGATCGTGCTTAGGATGTTCGGGCTTGCTGTAATTTAGAGCGGAACCCTCTAATGGAGAAGTGACAATATTCCATCCAGCTCTTCCGTTGCTGATATGGTCTATCGATGCGAATTGTCTAGCTACTGTGAACGGTTCACTATAAGTGGTCGATAATGTGGCAGCTAAGCCTATATGGGTAGTTTCCATGGACAGTGCTGCCAAGAGAGTTAAAGGTTCAAATCGATTCAGAAAATTAGGGTGTGATTTCTCGCTAATATAAAGTCCGTCACCAAAGAACACGAAATCCAGTAGTGCTTCTTCAGCCCGACGTGTTAGATTTCTGTAATATTCTAGACTTATAGCCCCGTCCGCGACCGCGTTGGGATGCCTCCATGAGGCCATGTTACTACCTGTTCCAGCGAGAAATGCTCCGATCCTCATCATATTTTTGCTAGTCATTACTTCACCAACATCGGACAGATTTGCTATGTCCAACAAATTTCACTAAGGAGCTCATAAGATCTGAGACGATTTTCGAAGTCATTAATGGCCGTTACAGCAAAGATCTCTTTTACGGGATATGTATATCTAATCTCGTTTATTTTCTGCTTTACTGTATTCTTAGATCCGTGTATGACGCTTCCTGGTTGTAGTTCATAGCTGAACTTTTCTCCAGATTGTTTGCCTAGGTCCTCTGCAGATTCGACTGAGAAAACGGTGAAGGTTCTACCGCTTTCTAATGTGACACGTACTATGACTACTTCCGAGGCGTAATCTTCTGCTGTATTTTCGGAGTCTGCGACTATAATTGGAAGTGCTAGCATCAGGTTTGGTTGTCTACCAGCATTATGGTTGTAGTTATCGGAGTAATTCTGTATCGCATCGACCATTATGGCACGGTCATTATTCAGAAAAGCAGCGAACACATAAGGAAGTTCCATTTGGGCAGCTAGAACAGCGCTCGAGATTGTAGTTCCAAGCAGAAACAGATTTGCTGGTACGTCTGGAACGGGTTTAGCTTGTATGCCATAAAAAGGACTATCTGGATCTACGTCGTCAATTATAAATTGTTGCAAGGTATTCAATTTAGTCTCAAAAGAATTTATTCCAGGTTCTTCTGATGTTTGAAGTGCTTTTGTTGTGATTGGTAAGCCACCCGGGCCTCTGCCTATACCTAGGTCAACACGACCTGGTGATATGGAAGCTAGAACGTTGAAGTTTTCCGCTACTTTATACGGGCTGTAATGTTGGAGCATCACACCTCCAGAGCCTATTTTTATATGCTCTGTTTTTGCAAGTAGGTGAGACACCAATACTTCTGGGGAAGATCCCATATGCCGTAATGAATTATGGTGTTCTGATACCCAAAACCTATGATAACCCCAAGCTTCAGCTTTTTTGGCTAACTCTATTGTGTGCGAGATAGCCTGTCTTCCAGATTCAGACTGATGGGCAGGACTTTGATCCAGAATATTTATTCTAAAATTCTCCTCTGGCATGGTGAAATAGTAACATCAGCACAAATTAAGTGCACTAGATTGAAGTAATTATGAAATTAAATATGGAATTTGTTCATGAAAAGATGCTAATATTCGGGAACCCTTTGAATTATTTTTGGAGTCAGTACTGTGTCGAATAATCTTATTACGGATGATATAAAGGCCCTCATAGGGAAGGACAGCGACCCCGAAACCAACCGGTTTGCTATTAGTGACGAAATGGCTTTTGATGTGGCCGATGCTATAGAAGACTTTAATCCGCTGTATGTGGATCCAGGGTACGCGACAAATAGCAGATTTGGTGCTCTCCTATGTCCTCCTTTGGCGACCTGGAAAGATATAGGGCCACCTATCGGATACTTTGGTGCTGGCCAGGAATGGCATTTTGAGGTTCCTTTGCCATTTAATAGTTACGGGCTTAACGGGGGAAGTGACTGGCAATTCTTGCGGCCTTGTCCAGTGGGTACCTGGATCACAAGGAAATTTAGAATGCTGGATATTTTTGAAAAGCAGGGTCGTTCGGGTCAACTGGTTTTCATAGTTCGGGAAGAAACGCAAACCGATCAATCTGGAAATATTATCAATAAGGCCAAGCGGGTAAGTATACATAGGGCATTACCCGAAGGAGATACTCCAGACACTGTCGCATTGGCAAATGATACCTTGCAGAATGTCATTGTTGCTCCACCGAATCCTGAAGTTATTCTACCGAAACCTGAACATAACAATGGTAATCAGAGGTATTTCGAGGATGTATCGGTTGGTGACAGATTGGAAGAGGTTATTAAAGGCCCTATGACTACTACCCATCTGGTTCGTTGGGCAGCTGCCAATGGCAATTATGCTCGTATTCATTGGGATCTTCCGTTTGCTCAACTACACCAAGGACTAGAGAATGTAGTAGTTAATGGATCCTTGAAGAATCAATATCTTGGGCAATTGTTGATCAAGTTTGCCGGAGAACAGGGGTGGTTTAAACGGTTCTATGTTGAACACAGAGGCATGGATTTTCCAGGAGATACTATAACCGCTGGGGGGACTGTTACTAATACATATGAATCCGAAGGTTATGGATATGTTGAATGTCAGGTGGCTCTTACCAATAACCGTGGAGAGACAACTGCTTCTGGTAATGGAAAGGTAGTTCTTCCAAAAAGAGGTCAGTCTTTACCAATAGAATGGGCCGTAGAAAATTGGTAGCTGGTCACATGCTCGAAGGTATACGTGTTTTAGAAGTTGGGGGTGGCATATCGGGTCCTTTTTGCGGGAAGCTACTTGCAGACTATGGCGCCGAAGTTATCAAAATAGAAACTCCCTCTACGGGAGATGTGACGAGGTCAGTTGGTCCTTTTGCAAACGATAACCCTAATTTAGAAACAAGCATACCGTTCCTCTATTTAAACACTAACAAAAGCAGTATCACTCTCGATGTATTTAGCAGTACGGGGAGATCTATACTGTCTGATTTATTAAAGTCCAGTGATATTCTTGTGTATAATTTGGCACCTGCAGATTTGGCTGCTGCTGGGCTAGTGCCAGAATCCCTGCAAGACGTTCACCCTAGTCTCATAAGTACATCTATAACTCCGTTTGGGTTGTCAGGTTCATACAAAGATTATGAGGCGAGTGACATCATAGTTTATGCCCTGAGTGGTCTTATGTATCACTCTGGAGATTCTGATCGCGAACCATTAAGGAATGTACTTAATCAATCTTTTTATGTCGGAGGAATAAATGCTGCTGTTGCTACTACTGCGGCTTTATTCCAACGATTGACTGATGGTCAAGGTCAGACTGTAGAGGTTTGTTTAACAGAATGCTTAGCGTCTCATCTGGTGCAGGCAGTTCCATACTATGAATATATGGGAGCAATCAAAGGGCGTAGACCGATAAGGGGCTCGGGATTTGATGAATTAATGCCGGCCAGAGATGGGTATGTAGTTCCCTCTATACAGGGTTCACAGCCTTGGTCAGTTATTGCAGGGTTAATCGGTTCACCAGAACTGCAAGACGAAAAATTTGCGACTGGAGCAGGGCGCATAGAATATGGAGAACAAATCAAAGAACTGGTAATCGAAGGTTTATCTAACTGGGATCGCAAGCCATTATTCGAATCCTCCGGTGAGAAAAGATTGGTATTTGGGATGGCTCAAGACGCGGGCGACTTGTATGAATGTTCGCAACTGCGGAGCCGTGAGTTTTTTGAAGAAATAAGTCATCCAATAGCTGGTACTGCGGGATATCCTAGCATGGGACCACAGTTGTCAGATTATAAATTTCCTGCGCGAACCCCGGCTCCTTTGCTTGGTCAACACAACGGTATGTTTTTCAAAGATGTATTAGGTTATACCACACAGGAAATACTTGATTTATACGTCTCCAAGATAATTTGAAAATTGTGAAATTAAATATGGAAGATTCTGTCGTATGAATAGTCTGCCGTTAGAAGGGATAAGAGTTGTAGATATAAGCAGGGTATTTGCTATGCCTTACTGTGGCGCATATCTTGCTGATTTGGGCGCGGAAGTTATTAAAATAGATACGCATTACTCGGAGTTCGTTGATACCACTCGGACCCTGAATGGACCATACCCAGACAATGTTCCTACTGAGGATTATTGGGAAACTGCTGGTACTTTTCAGACGCTGAATAGAGGTAAGCGGAGTCTTACCTTGGATCTGAGATCTGAAGAAGGTCTAAAGACATTAAAAGAACTCATCGGGATTAGTGATATATTTCTCGAAAATTTCACACCGAGGGTGATGCGTAGATTTGGGCTAGATTATCCTAACTTAAAGCAAATGAAACCTGATTTAATAATGGTTTCTAATACTGGGTATGGTCATAGTGGTCCTTGGAGCAATTTTGGTGCCATGGCGACCGCATTGGAGCCAACGCATGGAACCGGAGCCTTCATGGGTTATCTAGAATCTGACGATGAAGGGAGGATGTCTGAAGGCTTGATACCCAATAAAATTGCGAATTCTTATACAGATTTCTTGGCAAGTTGGACTGGACAACTTGCAGTTTTAACAAGTTTGTACAATCGGCATAAAACAGGTCAGGGCATGTGGGTCGACTTAGCAATGTATCAAGTAGGTGCATCATTTATGGGTGAGGGCATTCTAGATTATGCTTTTAATGGCCGTAGGAC
>CAZVRK010000005.1:22529-103010 GCA_964629875.1 uncultured Dehalococcoidia bacterium
TAGAACTTCTAAAGAGATTATGATACTACTGCAGGAAAATGGTATTCCGTGCGGCCAAGTTCTCAACGCTAAGGAGATGCTTGCCGATAATAATTTTAATGATAGAGGTTATTTCGAATCTATTGATCATCCGGTGGATTCTGGAATAGGAAATCGAAGGTATACTAGTCGTGGGTGGAGCTTGTCAAAAAATCAGGTTCGCATTAAAGCTCCGGCGCCTGTATTAGGTGAAGCTAATGGATATGTTTTGCAAGAACTTTTGGGTCTGCCGCCTGAATATGTACTGAAATTAGAAGAGCAAGGAGCGATAGGCGATACTTTGGAGGGTGCGAAAATCCCTGCTGTAATATCTCTTGAGCGTCAATCGGAACTAGGCTGGATTGTAGACTATGACCAAAACAGATAATTACGTGTGGTTGAGGTTGGTCCTTAGTACCCAGGGAATTGTTATATTACTATTGATTGCGGTGTTTAATTAATATATGAGTGTACTTGGGTTAATATTCGATCGTCTTAATATAGTTGGTGCTTTTAAGCAACTAGGTTCTACGCAACAGCGTAAAGATACCCTTTTTGCCTTGGCGTTCGGACAATTATTAGTCCAATCGACTTTCATTCCAATTACTCTTACCATCCCGTCTATAGCCACTTATTTTTCAGTGGATATCGACGATGCATCATGGTCGGTCATAGCTAGGTTGTTAGTGCTTGGGAGCACTGTATTTATATCTGCCAGGTTAGGAGATAAATACGGTTATGCACTGGTGTTCTTTGTGGGGCTCATCGTGATGTCTATAGCTAATCTTTTAGCTGCGACATCTGGTAATTTAACGCAATTAATAATCTGGAGTGGGTTAGGTGGTGTAGGCGGTGCCCTAGTATCCGCTAATTCTAACGCTATTTTGAGTGTTGTATTTTCAGCAAACGAACGGGGTAGGGCATTTGCGGTACCCGTGACCGCTTCACGAATTGGAACATTATTAGGAGTGGGTTTATACGGCTTATTTTTATCATTTGTAAGCTGGCGCTTAGTCTTTGTCAGTACACTGCTTATGGGTTTACTGGCAATATACTATAGTTATCCAATATTAAAGTACCATTTTCAAGGGCTATTGGGTGAACGTAAATCTATCAAGATAAATTATTTATCAGCAGCTTTATTAGTAGCAACTTTAAGTGTCTTTATCTTATCTGGATCACACCTGCATGATGGATCGGAGTCTTTTACATCACCTGAAGCTTTGGGTTATCACGTGCCGATGCATGCTTTGGCATTAGCTCTAGGTTTATTATTTTTCGTAACTCAGATCAGAAGCTCTAATCCATTTTTAGACTTTCAATACTTTAGAAGAAAATATTTTTCTATGGCGTTGTTTAGTAACACAACCTTCCATTTATCTATGTTGACTATTTTTACATTAGTTCCAATCGTGGTTGAAGATGGGCTTGGGTATACTCCTCTAGTAGTGTCGTGTATCTTGCTTGTTCATCAAAGTTTTGGATTATGGCTTCCAGCGATAGCAGGAATGATTTACGATCGATACAACCCGAGATGGCTCGGTCCAGTTTCTCTAATGTTAGTAGCGATTGGAGTCGGACTACTTGGGATTTTTGCCGCCGTTGTCCCGGTGTGGGGAATCCCTATATTGCTCATTCCTGCTTCTATAGGGACAGGATTGTTTATATCTCCTTATAACGCATTGGTGATGAATACTTTGCCTGAGAACAGAGGATTTGCTTCTGGAATGCTGGAGACAACTAGGCAGATGGGACATACGATTGGTACTACCATGGCCGCTATGATCCTAGGTCTGAGTTTGCCCGCTACGATAGGACTTATATCGGACATTGACGCCCAGATTTATTATCAACAGGGTTTTAGAGTAGCAGCTTTGACTGTAGTTTGGATAGTTTCTGCTGGTTGTGTAGTAGCTTTATTCCAGAAAGTACCCGTGGTAGTGTCAACCTCTGGCCCGCAGGAAGGCTCGGCCCCGGCTAGTGCGGACTAATTAAAACTTGGGTATCAAGTGTTGAATTGCCAATTGTACAGTTGCTTAGGTAGACGGATGCATTAGGAGGCATATGTCAAAAAACATTGCAGTAATCGGTACTGGTGCTACTGGGAGTGTGATTGGCGGTTTGCTGACGGCCGGAGGTCATGATGTAACTATGATTGACCAATGGGGTGCACATGTTAACGCTATGAAAGAGTCGGGACTGCATATATCTATTCAGGAAGAAGAATTTACAGTGCCAGTACACGCAATCCACCTTTATGAGGTATGCCAGCTAGATACTCTATTCGATATTATTTTTATAGCTTGTAAATCTTATGACACTTTGTGGCTAACTCATCTGATCGCTCCCTATCTACAGTCTGACGGATTCATGGTTTCTGCTCAAAATAGCTTAAATGACGAATGGATAGCGCCGATTGTAGGGCATACAAGGGACATTGGGTGCGTGTTAACTATGTCTTCAGAGGTGTTTGAACCGGGGCATCTGAAGCGTAACACTCCAATGGACAGAGTCACTTTCACCCTCGGAGAATTGAGTGGCCGAATAACCCCTAGATTACAAGAACTCCAGCAGATTCTGAGTTCTGCCGGGAAAACAGAACTTACAACTAATCTGTGGGGACTTAAGTGGTCGAAGCTAGTTTTTAATTCAACTGTAGCGCCTGTGTGTGCTTTATCCGGATTAGGTCCTGCTCACTTGGCCGACGCTCCTGAAAGAGTACGTGTATGTCTAGAATTAGGACGAGAAGCACTGTTGGTGGGTCAAGCCCAGGGGTACTCTATGGAACCAGTGTTCGGGTTAAGCATGGAAGAAGCTATTGCATCACCTGAGTCATTGGTAGAAAACATAGTCAAAGTATCCCGATTTGAAGGGAGAGGCGCCAGATCATTTTTCCATCAAGACGTTTTGAAAGGTAGACCCACTGAGGTCGATTTTATAAATGGGTTAGTATGTAGGAAAGGTATAGAGTCTGGTGTGCCAACACCGGCTAATGATGCAGCAGTTGAGTTTGTTAAACGGTTAGAGCGGGGAGAATTATCTCCTGATCCTGTGAATGTTGCTCGTCTAGAGAGTTATATGGCTGGCTAAATACATATATTGAATTTATTTGGAGGCTAGTATGGTAGAGAAAAAAGGTCGAGCTGTAATGATGGTTATGGTAGATATTGATGCAGATATGGATGGAGACTTTAATGCATGGTATGACCAAGAACACGTTCCTGATTTATTAGCGATGCCTGGGTTTTTGAATGCTGGAAGATATCAAGCGGTAAAAGGCGGTCCGCGTTATCTGGCGTGTTATGAATTAGAGTCAATAGATGCGCTACAAACCCCTGAATATCTTAATATGCGACATAATCCTTCTGACTGGACGAAAAAAATATCATTGTCGACAAATGGGCGAAGTTATGTTCGTAATGTATATACCCAAATTTATCCCGACATAAATGATGAAAATGTTTTGGGAAGAGGCATGGCACCTGCTCTGCAGGTAGGTCGAATGGAAGTTCCGGCGGAAATCGAGGAAAAATATAATGAATATTATGACACGGTCAGGACACCATCCAACTTAACTGTTCCTGGATGTATAGCTGTGAGACGTTACTCAGCAGTAGAAGGCGGGCCTAAATATCTTACGATATATGAATTTGAACATGAGAAAGTCCCCGAAACATTAGCATGGGAAGAAAGGAGATCAATGGATCGCATGCATGAGTTTATTGGCGGACACTACGGGCATGCTCATGGCTCACCAGGAGTATATCGTCGCATTTTACCAGCTAGGGCATTCTAATAATAAAGGGAGTGCTGATCATTCAGCACTCCCTTTATTATTTGGTGACGTGATAAATCTAATCTTCTATTTTTTGTTCTAGTTGTTCTGAGGGGTTTTGCATATTAATTTGGTTGGGAGTCAATACATGAGAAAGGATGAAGTGGCCTACGTCTCTTCGCATGGGGTCTGATACCTCGCATCCGCGCAAGAAATCAAATCCTGGATCCAGTTCCTCTATGAGCTGAGCTACCTTTGAAGTACCATGTCTGGATGCCACAAGGAATTCTATGCTTTTTGGATCTCGTCCCATCTCTTCTTCTTCTTTACCAGTCTTTTCTAAATCTTCTTCGTAGTCTACTTGATCCGATATTGCCAGGGACCGTAAAGCCTCTTGGCGATGATCATTTATTTCTTTGAATAAACTGTATAGTGACTGAACTAATGTAGAAACGGCTTCGAGTCTATGTGCCACTTGACGTTGTTTGTCAGCCGCTAATTTGACTTCACTTTTTGCTTTTTCTGTCGCTACGTCCCTAGCCTGAGTGCGTTCATTGAGGTGTTTGGTTTTAGCCAATTCATCTCTGAGTCTCGGAGCATCTGACGCTAAGGATTCAAGTTTTTGGACTTGGTCCTCGGCTTCTTCAGCGAGTCTCAATTGTGCTTCAAGAGAGGTAGTATCTACATTTACCATGTTAATCTCCTTCAGTGATGAATATCCGCCCTGAAACCTTGCTAGGCTTTTCTGAAGGGTACAACTGAAAGTTGACGATTCTGATGACTAGCTTTTTGTGTGTGTTGCACACTATTAAAACGTATCACTTAAGGGTGCTTCAATAAAAATCGATGCGGAAAAAGAGCAAAACCGGCTAATATTGCCTAAATACTAGGTTTAGGGTGATGGTCATTACGAATCAGACAGGTCAACGTAGGGGTGATATGATACGCCTTAAATAGATTGTCTGTATAGGAGATGTTATGGCAATAGAAAGAATTTCTTCAGAATTAGACAATATAGTAGAGTCTGATGCGGAAATAGTAGAACTAGGTAGTGGGTATGGTGGAGAACATGGGCCAGCTGAAGGTCCTTTATGGTGGTTCGAGGACAGTTATCTGCTTTTCAGTGATATACAGAATAATTGTCGTATGAAATGGTCAGATTCCAGAGGTATTACAGTCGCTACGGCTCCTAGCAATCGATCTAACGGGCTAACTAGAGATCTTCAAGGTAGACTATTGGCTTGCGAGCACGATACTAGAAGGGTAACTAGGACAGAATTGGATGGCAGTTTGACTGTTATAGCTAATAGTTTCCAAGGAAGACAATTGAACCGTCCTAACGACGTAGTGGTCAAGTCTGACGGTAGTATTTACTTCACTGATCCCTGGACTCACAGACGTCCTCGGGAGCAATGGGATCTAACATTTTCGGGTGTCTACAGGTTGTCTGCTGATTTGGGAACACTAACACTTCTAGTAGGAGATTTTCTGGTACCCAACGGAATAGCTTTTTCTCCTGACGAGAGTATTTTGTATATAAATGATACTAGAAGAGGTCATATAAGAGCTTTTGATATGCAAGATGACGGGACCCTCGCACTTGCATCGGATAGAATATTCTGTGATCTAACAGGTCCTCTCTCAGGGGTTCCTGATGGAATGAAGGTGGATGTCGAAGGCAACGTGTACTGTGGCGGATCGGGTGGATTGTGGATTATGGATCAAACAGGGTCTCATCTAGGGACAATAGTGCATGGGCAATCCGCTACTACTAATTTGTGTTTTGGCGGAGGAGATTGGAAAACGTTGTTCTTCACTACCAGGGGCACACTTGGCAGAGTAAAGTGTAATATAGCAGGCATTCCGTCTCCGACCGATCGATAGTTAATTAATCATAGGATGTGCTTGCAAAGAGTTTATGCCTGTAATATTCTGGCTCGTGAAGCTGATAATGGATTTCAGAATTCCTGTGGTGTTTAATTTCATAGTTGTAGGAGGGGACAAATGAAAAGGCTGAGATTTTCAGAAATAGATCACATTCCTTTGGGTCCTGCCAATGCAATAGATGGGTGGACAGGCGGAGAAGTGCACCGGACCAGACAGCCTCTATTAGCTGACGGAGCAAGTAAGTTCTTTAACGCCAGTATCGTTCACTTTGAAAAAGGTGCTATTACAGGTTGGCATAAACATGATACGGATCAAATACTGGTGATCACGGCTGGTAATGGAGTAGTAGCCAACGAAACTGATCAAGTAGAAGTAGCGGTAGGCGATGTTGTTCAGGTGTTGGCTGGTGAAAATCATTGGCATGGCGCGACTTCTGACACTTATATGAGCCATATAACTATTACCGGTAACGCCTAGCTTGATGCAAACGGATTGTCATTATGGCTAGAGAGGAGCGAGTATGGACCTCGTTGAAGAGCAACTAACTCAAAGTAAAACGATAGCGGTCGTAGGATTGTCCGATAACCCAGAAAGAGCCAGTTATGGAGTCTCGAGGTATATGCAACAACAGGGATACAGGATTATTCCTGTCAACCCGATGATAGCAGAAGCTTTAGGGGAAAAAAGTTATCCCGATTTGCGATCAATACCGGATCCTGTCGACATGGTTGATATATTTCGCAGGTCTGAACTCGTAGCTCCAGTAGTAGAGGAAGCTATTGAGATTGGTGCTAAGTATATTTGGATGCAGGACGGTGTTGTGGATAATGAATCAGCTGCTAAGGCTGAAGCTGCAGGTATACCCGTAATAATGGATGATTGAACACTCCGTCAACATCGCCGTAGGTTCGGCGAAAAATAGACTTACTCCTGCTTAAACATAGGTTCAAACAGGTATGATCGTTGAGCTGTCATAGGTGACTTGTTTTCCTTGACAGTATCGGACAGTGTAAGTAGTATATCTATAATCATTCTAAGGTAAGAGTGATATACGAATAACGTCTAGATTGCAGTATAAAATGTATGGTTTGTGCAATGGCGTAGTGTTATTCGTAGGATAGGAAGCATTGGAGCGTGTGGTGACATACCGTTACCACGATTTCGGATAGACCCAACGCGGGGAAAAGACAAAAATACTTGTATACAGAGGAGGAATGTATGGCAGAACAAGATATAGCTTTAATGGCTCATCTAATGCGTAGAGCTGGATTCGGAACTACGTACCAAGAGCTTGAGCGCCGAGTTTCAGCTGGGTATGAAGCAACGGTAGACGAATTGTTGAATCCTGAAAGCCAGCCTGATTTGGATATGGATATTCTTGAGCGTCATTTTATCGATTGGCGCGATATGAACGCATTGGAAGTTAACCAAGCCTACTGGACCTACAGAATGATTAATACTCAAAGGCCTTTGCAGGAAAAAGTAGCCTTATTTTGGCATGGGATACTCTGTACAGGTAATTCCAAGTGTGAGCACGGACGGCAGGTCCAGTTACAGCTTGATATGTTCCGTGATTTGGGAATGAAAACATTTCCTGAGATTCTCCGAGGATTGGCCAGAGACCCCGCTATGGTTTTCTATCTCGATAATTGTATGAGCCATAAGGGTGCTATAAACGAAAACTGGGGGCGAGAGCTACTGGAACTGTTCTCTCTGGGTGTAGGCATGGACGATGAGGCGAACTACTCAGAAGACGATGTGAAGGAAGCTGCGAGAGCGTTTACTGGATGGACCATTACTAATCCAATCCCTCGTTATCCTTACGGTAGGTATGAATCGAACTTTATTTATAATCCTTACGATCATGATGAAGAGGAGAAAACATTCCTTGGTGAAACGGGTAATTTTAATGGTGATGAGATCATAGATATAATTTGCAAGCAACCGTCCGCAGCAAGGTTTGTTGCTAGACACTTGTATAACTTCTTTGTAGCAGATGAAGCGGAAGTTCCGGCGTGGCAGAGGACTGGTCCTAGAGACCCTGAAGCTATCAAGTTGTTGGAAGAAGAGTATTACAAGTCTGGATATAACATAGGAGCTATGCTCAAGGTCCTATTTAATTCGGATTTCTTTAAAAATGCTCGTTTTGAAAAGGTCAAGAGTCCTACTGAGGTTGTTATAGGTACGATGCGTTTGGTGCGCGATTTTACTGAGCCAAAACTTGGGTTAAACCCGTTGGCAAACAACATTCGATATATGGGTCAGGACTTAATGAATCCTCCTACAGTAGAGGGATGGCATACAGGCAAGGAGTGGATTGATAGCGGTACGTTGGTAGAAAGAATCAACTTCGCAGCAGATCAACTAGGTAATACCGGCTTGCCAGGTGTTAAAGACATAGTTTCAAGGATTGAATCGGAAAAGATAACTAATCCAGAAGGTCTAGTTGATAGATGTTTAGAAATGGTAGGAAGCTATCAGTTAGCCGATGAGACTAGAGGTCAATTAGTAGAGCATGCTGGAAAAGGTGGTACCGTTACTCCAGGGACTGATGAATATTCACAGTGTATTTCCGAGATTTTGCAATTGATAGTTGCTACACAGGAATATCAGTTCGCGTAAATATAATGGATCCATCTTGAATTATTAGAAAAGTAAGTATAGGAGAAGAATAAATGACTTCTACCAAAAAAGATCCAGTATTGGTGGTTCTTCAGTTGTCGGGTGGCAACGATGCGCTAAACACGGTGGTTCCACATGGAGATCCTAGATATTATGATAATCGACCCAACGTTAGAGTCCCTGAAGATCAAGTCTTAAAAATAGACGATAATGTCGGTCTAAATCCGAATATGGGACCAATGAAGAAGATATACGATGAAGGTAAGATGGCGGTAATCCAAGGTGTTGGTTATCCTAACCCGAATCGATCTCATTTCCGTTCCATGGATATTTGGCATACCTGCGAGCCTGATACGCAAGGAACCGAAGGATGGCTCGGTAGGGCAATAAAAGAGATAGACCCCAATAAAGAGAATGTATTGACGGCTGTTAACTTCGGTCGCGGATTGCCGAGAGCTCTCGCCGCACCAGGAGTGCCGGTTGCTTCAGTTGGCAACCTAGCTACATATGGCGTGTTAACCGGAATAGAAGGAGAGGATCAGAGAGCTGATGCCCTCGATGTGTTTTCTCGAATATATTCCCCGACACTCGGACGAAGTATGGTTGTAGATTACTTATCCCAGACTGGAATGGATGCGTTGAAAGGCGCAGACATATTGAGTACAGCACCTGAAAATTACTCGTCTACCGTTGAATACGGGGGTGATGTGGTTGGCCAGTATATGAAAAATATAGCTCAGGTTCATTTGGCCGGATTTGGAACTAGAATCTTATATACGACAGCTCCATACAACAGTTTCGATACCCATGCTGGAGAATTAGCTGCCCATGCGAAGCTATGGACAGATACGTCAAATGCTATATCGGACTTTTACGATGATCTGCGCGAGCATAATGCCAGCGATAATGTATTACTGTTGGTGTTTACAGAATTTGGACGCCGAGTTCATGATAATGGATCTGGCACTGACCATGGCTCTGGCGGCATGGCTTTCTTGATAGGCGATCATGTGAACGGTGGCTTGTATGGCGAATATCCGTCATTGGAAGAAAGCAAGCTCCTAGAAGGCGACTTGCACTTCAACAATGATTTTCGAGGGATATACACAAGCATAATCGAAGATTGGATGAATATGGATGCTAAGCCTATAGTAAACGGTGGATTTGAGAAATTCGCATTGGTCTAAATCGTGACCAGACTTAGGCATAATTTAATAAGGTTGATTAAGACCTAGTTCTTTTGGAACAACAATATTGTGAGGTAATAATGGCTACACAAACAATAAGTGTAACGTTGCAGTACGAGAAATCCATCGGAAGGGCGGAGTTTTCTGGACCTGGATTCCGTAATCCTGTCGCCATGGCACGTGGCGAAGACGATACCATGTATGTGGTTAGTAGATCATACGAATACAGACCAGATGGTAAACGCATAACCATATGTACAACTGATGAGGATTATGTAGGGGAGTTTGCCAGAGGTGTAACTGACCAAGGAGAAGGTGAGGCTACATCGGCCGATGGCGCTCTTATTTGGCCGACCGCGATAGCTATCAATAGTGAGGGAAACGTCTACGTTGCTGATGAAGCCCTAGATAGAATATCGATCTACAGTCAAGATGGTGAATATATAGGTAAATGGGAGAAGTCCGGTTCTGGTGATGGCGAGTGGAGCAAACCCTCGGGTTTAGCTTTCGACCTTAATGATGCGTTATATATTGTAGACAGTGGTAATAACAGAGTACAGAAATTTAGTAAAAATGGTGAATTCCTCGGAAAATGGGGATCTAAAGGAACTGGGGACGGGGAATTCAATATGCCCTATGGCATAACTGTAGATGCTAAAGGAGATGTTTATGTTGCCGACTGGCGCAACGATAGAATCCAAAAATTTAACTCAGATGGTCAATTCTTAATGAAATTTGGATCACATGGATCTGATCCAGGTGAATTGGATAGGCCAACGGATGTTGCCGTTGACAGTGATGGTGATATCTATGTGGCGGATTGGAATAACGAACGTCTGCAAGTATTCGACCGAGACGGCAACTACCTGACACATACAGATGGCGAAGGTACGTTATCTAAGTGGGGGGCGGCCAAACTAGATGGCGGGAATCCCGAGATGTGGCATGAGAGAGCCGTTGCACAAGGTATAGAACGCGAAAAATTGTTTTGGGGACCTATTGCCGTAGAAGTCGATGACGATGGAAAAATATTTGTTGTAGAGTCAGCAAGATCTCGTATTCAAGTATTTCGAAAACAGCACCCACGTTACTATGGACCTGGTGAAACTATGCCTGGGACTGTAGGTGGTGTTGGTAGTGGAAGGCTCTAATTAAGGGCTAATAAATATATATTAAGTAACTATAATTTTAAATACAGCTGCCTATATTCACTCTGGGCAGCTGTATTTAAGAAACCTTGGTTGTATCGGGGGATATTTGACTACTCATCAAGAGGTAGTGGCTCTCCTAAAGCCTCTAGGCCTTAGGTTGACTCCACAACGGCTAGCGATTGCCGAAGTTATTATCAATTCAGCGGATCATCCCACAGTTAAAGAGGTATTTGACCGAGTTAGGGAATTTTTCCCGTATATAACAATAGCTACGGTCTATTCGACTTTAACAACCCTTTGCGAGTCTGGAGTAGTCCATGAGTTGGCCTTTCAGAGGCAGTCTCGTTACGATGCGAACATATCACCTCATGCTAACTTGGTTTGTATAAGCTGTGGATCAGTTATCGATTCAGAAGTAGGACAAGATACAGTTAGCGAACTTCGGGGAATAATATCGAGCGAATCGTCTTTCACTGTTGCGTCGCAGAGAGTAGATTTTTATGGCTTATGTGAAGGTTGTTCTCCATAACTGAGTAGAAATACCAGACACAGCTGACTTGGAAACTACTAATCAAAAATATTCCTATAGTACGTAATACTGTGAACTTCCTTAATACCTTGGTACACTCTTGTGATTACTATTCACATTGAAGGTGTTTGTGCGTTGGCTGTTATATCCCAATTATTCTTGACCAACTTTAGAAGTTTCGAAGAGCTAAACTTGCAGCTTTCACCTGGTATTACCGTTTTCCATGGTGACAACGCACAGGGGAAAACGACTCTGCTCGAAGCAATATACCTTTTAGCGATAGCAAGGTCATTTAGAGCTGAAAATGAAAGGGAGGTTGTAAATTTTGACGCTGCTAAAAGAGGTGAGCAAGGATTGGTGGGAGGGTTAATACTGCAGGAAAATGAACCTATTAGTGTTTATGTGGGATATCAAGCAGTCGGTCTTTCTAGTTTAGGTATAACTAGTACTAAAGATAATAATTCGACAAGTTACTCAGTTAGAAAACAAATTCGGGTTAACAAGATTGCTCGAACCTCTTCTCAACTAATTGGCCAAGTTAGTGCTGTCTTATTCAGTGCTGAAGACATTGATTTAGTGTATGGATCCCCTTCAAGACGACGCAGATTTCTGAATATATTGATCTCTCAAGCTGACCCAGCTTATGTTTCTTCTTTGCAACGATACCAAAGAGTTATTCAGCAAAGAAACCAACTTCTTAAATCGATTCGGGAGAATAGATCTGAAATAGGTGAACTAGAATATTGGGATGAACAACTAGTTAGTGAAGGCACTCAGATTATTTCTAAACGGCAACTATCTATGCTGAGACTTTCGGAACTGTGTCTAGAACACCATAGATCTTTAGGTGAATCGAACACGGGCTTTCAGATTGAGTACATGCCAAGTGTGAAACCTGGTAGAAATGCGCCTGAGACGGAAACATATTTTGCTGAATCACTTGGTGAGTTGAGGAAACGTGAAATAGGCTCTGCTACTACGTTAATAGGACCACATAGAGACGATTTTTCAATGATGGATGGTGTGAGAGATCTGGGAACATTTTCTTCACGTGGTGAGGCTAGAACTTCAGCTTTGATATTACGTTTAGCCGAAGCATCCTATTTGTCTGCTAACCGAGGAGACCCTCCGATTGTATTATTGGATGATGTGTTATCAGAGATGGATGTAAATAGAAGAACTAGGGTAATGGCAAAATTGCGAGACTACCCTCAATCTATAATTACCACTACGGATAGAAGTATTGTCCGAGATTATTTTGGCGAAACAGCTTCTTATTTTTTGGTTGCGCATGGTGGAGTGCAGGAGTCCTAACGTAGTAAATGTGACAGCTTTATTCTGTGTGCTTTATTTATCGCGATGATATAATCCAATGCGTTTACAGAATTGCTTACATGGTTTATTGGAGTGAAGTGTTATTAATATAGACTCTTTGATAAATGCACTTGGACTAAGCGTGCCGTCCCTTGTTTCAGTATTGGTGTCGTTATCTGTGATAGTGGCCACTGTAATATTAGTGCTTCTGCTTTACAGTGTGATTTTTCCATTGGTGCGTCGCTTAGGCCGGTATGAGCCGAGTAGCCTCGTAGGTACATTTCTAATATCTTTAAGGTTACCAGTTGCGCTATATGTGGGGTTAGTAGGCCTTTATTTGGCTATTACTATACCGTTTAACCTAAGTGACCTTGAATCAACTTTAATCAATAAATTCGCTTTCTTATGTTGTATTGCCATTGCGGTCTTAGCAATCTCTGTTGTGATATCTAAGGGATGCTTATGGTATATCGTAAATATTGCTCCCAAAACACCTACTATATTGGATGATCGCATAATGCCTTTAGTAAGGCGTGTGGCGGTGTTAGTTGTTATAGGTATAGGTGGACTACAGATATTAGATCAGCTGGGCATAAATATTAGTCCTTTGTTAGCAGGTTTAGGGTTAGGAGGCTTGGCTGTTGCACTCGCTTTACAGCCTACTCTCAGTAACATATTCTCTGGCACCTACGTAATGACCGAAGGAGTTGTTTCACCTGGTGATTATATCGAGATGGAAGGTGGATTGTCAGGATATGTGATAGACGTCAGTTGGCGTAGTACTCGCCTTCGCACGTGGGAGAATAATCTTGTAGTTGTGCCTAATTCCAGATTTGCTGAATCAATAATAACTAATTATCAGAGTCCTTCGTTGCCGATGAATATATTAGTTAGGTGCGGAGTCAGTTACGATAGCGATCTTGACAGTGTCGAAGCTATATCGAAAGAAGTGACGCAAAACGTGATAGGGTCTGATTCGAATGCGGTAGAAGCGTATGGAAGTTGGTTTGGATTCGATAACTTCGGTGATTCCAACGTGGACTTCTGGATATTTATTCAAGCACGAGATAGGTTGTCCAGTTTTGAATTGAAGAGCAATCTTATCAAACACTTACATAAGAGGTTCTCTGAAGAAGGTATAGTGATAAACTATCCTGTGAGAACACTGCAATTTCCAGAAAGGTTATTCGTTGAGACGCATAGCGACAGAGAAAATGTTGTTCATAAGGAATGATATTCACGCTGCTGATATTCTGGATAAAATGGTAGATTAAGGTAATATCCTTGCTACCCTTCTAGACGATTGCTATAATTCACATTCCGTATCCCCAAAGGGGGCCTGTAGCTCAGGTGGTTAGAGCGCAGTCCTGATAAGACTGAGGTCGTTGGTTCGAGTCCATCCAGGCCCACCATAAGTAGACTGTATTCATTTAGACGATTCTGATTAAAGGATGGCAATAGGGTTAACCGGAGACCCTGTTCCTCCAACTACCCTCAACGGATTAACCGTCAACATGAATTCGTAGCGATTTTCCTCTCTACATGCATCAGCTAACGGCTCTAATAGGGCATTGTCTAATAATCCGATTCCGTATGCGAATATAGCTGCGTGAACTGACCAGGGGATATCGTAACCGCTTGGCATGTAGTCCATCATGTCCCAGACTAATAGGCAGCAATCTGATTGCCTGAGAAATTTTAGACACGAAGCGTGTAAACCGGGTCTGCCTGCTGGATCGCTTCCCCACATTGGATTTGTTTCGTTCCATTTTTCTCTACCGCCATAAACGCAAATAGCATCGCCTGGCTCTAGGGATATACCCTGAGCTTTCGCTACGTCTTCTAGTTCCCATCCATGTATTGGGCTCTGCATATCAGCGAATTGTTCTCCTCTGTAGGAAGGGACATCTAGCAGAATCCCTCTAGTTATTATTCCTTCCTTCCAATGTTCCACAGAGCCCCAGTTTGATCCTTGGAATGTTATGACATCATCGGGGTTTCTACCATTCCACATTCCATTATCGTCCCAAACATGACATAAGGCATCAAGATGTGTGTTGGCTTGACCATGATATGAGACACCGTAGAAGTCCGTCGCAGAACCCCCTCCAGGTGGTCGGACGTTGCGGTTCATGAAATGTAGAGCTGGTGTAGGATTATTTGCGGCGGGTGTTTTAGGAAATTCTCTACTGAGCGACACCGCACGGCCAGACTTAACCAAGCTTGCGGCGTGTAAGCGTTTTTTATTGTCTATCATATTCACAGCGCCGATTTGGTCATCCTGCCCCCAGCGTCCCCAGTTACGATCGTTCTGAATGTAAGATGAAATTTCGTCTGATGTAGGAATCTTATTATTCATGGTTGTCACTCCTTGGTAATAGGATTTATTAGATATTATTGGTGGTTTTCGTGCGCTGATCTATTATCTAATTATCGTGAGTAACCGGACTACGACTCTTACTTTCTCGATTTAGATCTCCGCACTGGAAAAATGCCGGTATGCTTTTGTTTCCGAATCCATTTTAAGTACTTTTGTATTCTAGAATTATTATTAAGGAGTCTTATGTCGCATAATTCTTTTGCTAAGGTAGCTTCTGAAAAAAGGGCGTGTATCTGTTTGTGACAGGTACCGCATAGGTCAGCAGTTTCACCCAATTTTCCACCTTTTGCTTTTGGAATTAAATGGTGGACAGTATATCTATTTACTTCTCGAAGACATAGCTCACATTCAATAATTATGCTTTGTATACTCATAAAAAGATGTCACTCAACCATTGTTTATAGTATTGTGGTGATCATCATATAGATACCGCCATGTAGGCATATCGACTTGCCATGTACGGTCTTCCAATATCATTGGTATTACTAGCCCAGACATCATACGTCTTTCATGAACTCTACTATTATCTTGGGTAACTCCAAAAGGCAGAAAAACGAAGGCGTGTACGTCGTCTATATAATTAGTTGGAGATACGCCTAGATCAGTTAGATCTTCCAGTGGCCACATACCTAATACCGTCGTCCTAAAATCTTCCATCATTGAGACTCTCATCGGATGGCCAGAGTCGTAACCTGCTTGATAAGCATCTTGCATATTGATATTGTTCTTGGTAGCCCAGACACCCATCCTCATGCCCTTAGTCTCCTTAGATAATAGAGACCATGCGAGGTCCATATTGCCATCTCGTACCGACTCAGCGAATAGGCCTGCCCTATTTCCTACGTCGTCAGGTTCAAGACTTCTTTTTTTCCCGGGTATTCGCATTGTGCCTACTTCCGACTTGTAATGTAGAGAATGAATTTTATAATTTAGGATCTGGATTCATAAATGAAATGTATTAAGTGGGCCATGAATCAGATTCAGTACCCGATGCTGTAACCGTCATAACGCGGGTCTGCTGCGCCTTGGAGAACTCCGGCAGAAGAGTCTACTTGTATGATCATTTCTCTTCCAGTTACACCGTCCCATGTATCAAGGACACGTACGTTATGACCTCTTTCCCTGAGGTTCTTAATTGTTTCCTCGTTAAAACGACCTTCCAGGAGCAGTTCGTTTTCACAGCTGTGCGGTATGTTGGATTCGGTAGGGCTATGATTATCTTTCCATCTTGGGGCTTCTACGGCTTCAGCTATAGTCATACCAAAGTCCACTAGATCACTGATTATTTGCATATTGGCTTGGACTTGTGTATCAGCGCCAGGGGTTCCCAGTACATATTTGAGTCCTCCGCTGCTCGGCTGTGTGTTTATTGAATCACCGTTGAAGACCATTACAGGATTCATTGTGTGACGAACTCTTTTACCAGGAGCTAGACAATCGATATGCTTTTCATCCATATGCCAGTAGGTCATCCGGTTATTTAAAAGTATCCCAGTGCCGGGGGCTACTATGCTAGATCCCCACGAACTTTGAAGGCTTTGCAATTGGCATACTGCATTACCATTTTTATCTGCTATAACGAAACATGTAGTATCTTCTTCTTCAACTACTGCCCCTGTCTTGGTATTCTGAGTGGGTGAGCCAGATTGATATGCCCAAGGATTTCCTTCGACCACAACATGGTTAGCGTTTTCCATGTTAATGGTTTTGGAACGTTCACATGCATAATCTTTAGATAAAAGACCTTCTATAGGTACGTCTATATAATCTGGGTCTGCCACATATGCTTCACGGTCACTGAAAGCTAGCTTTTTCGCTTCGACCATAACATGTATTGCATCAGCCGTGTCGTAACCAAAGTCCCTAATATTAAAGTGCTCGATAATATTCAGTTCTTGTAGCAGTATATGGCCACTAGAATTAGGAGGGGCTTCATATATCGTATGACCTCTATAGGTAGTTGAAATTGGATTTTGCCAGCGAGCTGAGCAATCGGCCATATCTTTCATGGTCAGCAACCCGCCTTCTGATTGGACAAATTCCACTATGGATTTAGCAATATCCCCTGTGTAAAAACTTTGTCTACCTTGCTCGCCGAGGATTTTCAAGGTTTTAGCTAGATCTTTTTGATAAATAATATCTCCGGGTTGGAGGGGTTTTCCATTGTTGGTAAATATTGCTGCTGATGAAGGAAATTCGCAGAGGAGCTTATCTTGTCCAATAGCATTGGATAGGTAGTGAGTTACCGGAAACCCATTTTCTGCAAGATCTATAGCGCATCGAAATAATTCTGTAAGTGGGAGAGATCCGAATTTTTCGTGTGTGTCTATCCAACTGTGTACCAGTCCTGGTACTGACATAGACAATACCCCTTTAGTAGGGATTCCTATAGGTAGGTATTTCTCTCTAGTGGCAGCATATGGTGCTGCTCCCGTTCCATTAGATATGCTTATCTTGTTATCTGATTTCCAGTAGACCATGATAAAACCGTCGCCACCTATTCCAGACATCATTGGCTCTACTACATTTAGGACCGACGCTGTTGCTATAGCAGCGTCTACTGCATTTCCGCCTTTTTGTAGTATGGATATCCCTGCTTGGGAAGCAAGAGGGTGGCCTGAACAAACCATTCCATTTCTACCCATTACAACAGGTCTATGTGATGTGAACTGGACTCCATGTGGCGAAGAAGGCATATATGGTCTCCTTAAAATAGTTAAATGGATTATGATATTGAGCTTTTGTACCGTCAATAATGTAGATAAAATTAAAGGGCCCTGTTGGGCCCCTTAATTGTCTTTAACTGTTGTTTTAATGACCGCCGCAACCGCAGCCGCCGCCACCGCCGCCGCATCCACATCCGCCGCCGCCGCCGCAACCGCCGCCGCCGCCGCCGCATCCACATCCGCCGCCGCCACATCCGCAGCCACCACCACTGGCATACATCGGATTGTTTATTACGAAACCGACTTGTCCACCAAAGTTTTCCACGTAATCTATAGTAGCTTCTTCTAGGAAAGGAGCGCTATCAGAGTCCATCAAGAAGCTGACGCCATCCATACTTAGTACAGTGTCATCTGCTTGGCTTTCACTTTCCATCGTCAACATGTACTGTAATCCACCCTGTTCTGATGGCATAGCGACTACCCGCAAGGAACTCCCTGATTCTCCTTCTCCTTCGATTACTTCCTTCAATTTTTCAATTGCTAGTGACGTTACTTCCATCTTGTTTTCCCCCTATTTAGGATACTTGGTAATGGCCCAGTAAATATATACGTCTAAATTGAAGGCTACCATAGCACTGGGTTACAGTCAATTAGTATCCATGCTGAGTAAATTGTATTTCTTATAGCGTTCCTAGCTTAGCGAGAGCTAGATTTGCAGCAACTTTGCCTGATGATATGGCCCCATTTATAGAGCCATTTTCTCTATAGTCTCCACATACTAGGACGCCGCTGTCTAAATATATAGTTTTGTCTTTTATTTCTGAAAATGGTGGTGATTGGTCTGGTAGTACGTGAGGTATTATGTACGAGTGAAGGTGTTCCCAGTTGTCAATTTCATTGCCAAACCACTCCCTTGCTTGGATTAGTATGTCTGACATCAAGTTCGAATTTTTATCATATTTGTCACCCAAAACTGTGATGGATATTAACGATTTGTCTTTGGGAGCATATGACATCGAGATATTACTAGGGATACATAAACTATTTATCGGGCCATAGCCTGTTCCGTTTATAGCTAGATAATCTCGGATATCCGGTGGTTTTTCGGTACAAAAATAAACACACGTTGAACTGTTATACGTGGGAGATGAGACCTGTACCAGGTTTTCTGCGGACGGCCCGTCGGTAGCAACAATCACAGTATTGGCATTAATTTGATCGCCGGAAGATGTGACAATAGCGTTCTTTGTTACGCTTGTAACCTGCGTGTTCAATAGAATGGATTTTTCAGGTAGTGATTCGGCCATTTGTGAGGGAATAGCCTGAATTCCGTTCTCGGGGAGTGTGGTTTCACCTGATGACATCATTGAGAATATGAATTCAAACATTACACTTGATGTGACCAGCTCGGTATCCCCAAAGACCCCTCCCAATAATGGTTTAAAAAAAGTAGATATGATTTGTTCCGAAAATCCTAGGTTTTTCAGATATTGGATGGTCTGTATATCCTGACCATTGAAAATATTATTTAACGACTTATTTTTGAGTGCGCTCCTGAGGAATCCAACTTTTAGCTTATCCTTTACAGATCCTATCGGCGCACGGATAGTGTCGAACAAATCTAACGGCTTACGCCAGGGATCACCGATTTTGTGGAATTTATTATTGATGCGTACTAGGCTACCTGGATAGAATGTGTGTAGGTTGAGTGATTCATAATTAAGTTCGCGCTTGGTGGCAGGATAGGCTGTAAATAAGACTTGGAATCCTCTGTCTAGTAAATACCCATTTACGTAGTCTGTTCTTAATCGGCCTCCGAGAGAATCGGATTTATCTACAAGCAAAAATGACGTGTTTGCATTATGTAACTCTCGCGCACATGAAAGCCCTGCTAATCCTGCTCCTACTATGATGACGTCATAGTTCATTGTCTTTTGACTTTCCTAGATAATGACTTAGCGCTTCTTCAATATATGGATATCTGTATGTGTATCCGCTTTGTGATAATTTAGTGGAATCTACTCTGGTGCTCGCTAGGATAGTCTCTCTACCCATTTGCCCGAACAACATTTTTATAACGAAAGCTGGTACTGCGGCAACTGTCGGCCTTTTCAAGATTGAGCCAAGTCGTTTTGTGAATTCTTTATTCGTTATGGGTTTATTAGAAGCAATGTTTATAGGTCCTTCTACGGTGGCATTTTGCATCAAATGATGGATCGCACAGATAGCGTCATCCAGGCTAATCCAACTCATGTATTGTTTCCCGTGTCCAATCCTGCCGCCAAACCCTAATTTGAAAGGCATCAGCAATTTTTGCAGTGCTCCTCCCATTGGGCTTATCACTACCCCAAAGCGCAAATGTACCACCCTGATCCCTTGGTCAGTTGCTGGTTCCGTAGACCCTTCCCATTTTTCAACTACTTGAGCAAGAAATCCTGTGCCATGTGGAGATTGTTCATCTAGTAAATCGTCACCGGCATCTCCGTAATACCCAGTGGCTGACGCGCACAAAAAAGCTTTTGGAGGGGATCTTAAATTTGATATCGAGTTAGCAAGAAATTTAGTGCCAGTAACCCTACTGTTCAAGATTTCTGCTTTTTTCCTAGGAGTCCATCTGTGTTCTCCTACATTCTCTCCTGCCAAGTGCACAACGTAGTCAAATCCCTCTAGGGATTCAATATCTATAATATTATTTAAAGGGTCCCAAAAAATGGTGTCTTTATCGCTTGAGTTGTTGTTACGTACTAATCTGACTACTTTATGTCCACCAGTAGATAGATATGCGCTTAAAGCGCGGCCAATTAAACCTGTAGATCCGGAAATTAATATTTTGCTAACATTGTTTGATCGATATTTGTTATGAGCTTGTAAATCCGAACGAAGTACGCTGTGCCTGTAGGTGAACATTTTTTGAAGTAGTTTCTTCACAATTGGACCACCTAACACATTGCCGATTATCCCACCACGCATAGAAAATTCTATTTCATCTTCTAATATGCATGTTTCTTTATCCTGTGGCTCTACCCGATGGATATGTTTCCAATAGGCAAATGGGCCTTTAATTAGAATGTCGGCGAATTGGCGATCCTGGATAAAATCAGTATGATTTAAATACCATTTAGCTGATAATGGTCCAAGTTTAGTTCTGATTGTGATGTTTCCGTTATCCTTTATGGTTCCTGTCTGCTCTATAGTTTCGGCTGTCTGCCAAGGTGGGTTTAACCTCTCAAAAGCTCCTTCCCTGCAATGCCAATCAAAAACTTCGGTCGCCGGGTGGTCTAATAGTGATCGCTTAACGTAGGTTATAGTCTTCATTTATTGGTCCTTGTTAACAAGGATCCAAGCCCGCCATCTACTCCGATCACCTGGCCTGTCACCCATGTATTGAGTCTGTCTAATAGCCAGGTGATTGCCGAGACTACCTCGGATGGTTGTCCTATTCTAGAAATTGGGTGCATAGACTCAGATGAGCGTAATGTGCTTTCATGTTCTGTGATTGCAGTAGTCATGGGAGTATCGATTAGCCCTGGTGCTACGCAATTGACACGTATGCCCCGATTTGAGTAGGTCGCAGCAGCAGATAATGTTAGTCCTATCACGCCTGCCTTAGTAGCGCTAATAGCATCATGGTATGGCATACCTATTCTACCGCAAGCAGCCGCGATTAATACGATAGAACCACCTTTTTTCATCATAACTTTAGACGCTCCTTTCACAGTACCCATAGCGCTGGTAAGGTTAGTATCTACTAAATCCTTCCACTGTTCAGATGATATGGTGTGGGATGGTTTCAGGAGAGATGTTCCTATACAGTTTACAGTCCCATCTATGGTGCCTAAGACTTCTTCGGCAGTGGTATATGCTTTACTAATAGATTCAATATCCATTGACTCGATTATGATGGTTTTAGAATCGAGTTCCATTCCGAGTTCTTGCAGGGTTTTAGAATCTCGTCCAGCCAAGACGACTCGTTCACCTTTATGGCTTAAAGTCCTCGCCAGTGTGGATCCTATTCCGCCGCTAGCACCCAATATTAATGTGCCGCCTGTGTTGTTCATAAACCCTCTTGTTGTTGTGTATCTGCTTGAGTATGCTCTCGGATGTATCGCCCGATGTTATTTATCATGCCAGCGAACACTATATTGTGAAGTGGATATAATGCGTACCAGTACAACAATCCTCCTACTCCTACTGGATCAAATATTGCGGTTTGGGTCAAAATGGTCTGGTTACCTTTCTCACTGATTTGGAATTCTAACCATGCTCGTCCCGGCACTTTCATCTCAGCAATTAGTAATAGGCGTTCAAACGGTTCGTATGCTTCTACTCTCCACCAATCTATAGTGTCACCGACATTAATGAATTCAGGATGCTTGCGACCTCTACGAATCCCGACACCTCCAACTAATAAGTCTAAAAACCCCCGTATCTGCCATAACCAATTACCGTAGTACCACCCTTGACGACCGCCAATACACTGTATTGGAGTGAAGGCTTCTTGCCGACATGCAGGTACACTTATGCTTCGCATATCAAGAAGTCTCGGCCCAAACCTCACTCCTCCCCAATGTTTGATCGGTCCTGAAGAGGATTGTGCGTCAGACCACCTTGTTTCGGCGAAGTCTTTATCTTCATCTGATAGGGCTTTACTGATGGCGTCAGTAACGCCGCTTGGTCTAACGTGGAAATAATTTAGGGCCGTGGTGTTATTTACTATACTGGGATATCGCATACTATCGATTAGTTTGCGCCCTATTCGCGCGTAAACGGGAGTAACGAGCCCTAGCCAGAGGCTTGACAGCCTGGGGGTTAGGACAGGTACTGCCATCATGAGACGTTTTAGTCCTCGTTGTCTTGCGTACTCTTGCATGATTTGTCCGTACGACATTATTTCTGCGCCCCCAATTTCTACGATGATATCTTCATAATTTGGTAATTCGATGCTTTCTATAAGATATTGAAGCACGTCATCTATAGATATTGGCTGTGAGGGGGTTGAGACCCACCTAGGCGTTATCATTACTGGTAACCGCTCGACAAGGCTTCGTACTAATTCAAAAGACAAGCTGCCTGAGCCGATGATTACAGAAGCTCTGAGTTCAATCACAGGTACTTCTGATTCTCTTAATATGGCCCCTACTTCTTGCCTGCTGAGCAGGTGCGGAGATAGCTTCTTGCTTGACTCGCCGAGGCCTCCTAAATAAATTATGCGTCTGACCCCAGCTGATTTCGCGGCACTGGCAAAATTACTCGCACATTCTTTTTCTAGATCCATGAAGGACTTAGCGGATCCCATGGAATGGACTAGATAAAATGCTGTATGAACGCCCTTCATAGCACGTGAGATTGATTCAGCATTTAGCATATCGCCCGCTATAATCTCAGTATTTTCAGAAACTTTTGATTCAAGGGATTCTGAGTTCCTTGCAAAACATCGGACGCTGTATCCAAGATCCTCAAGGATAGGTACTAATCTGCCGCCTATATATCCCGTAGCCCCGGTTACTAATACCTGGTCATTCTTATTTAACGTGTTAGTGGGCATTATGAAATCCAAGTTAACTCCTTAACGGAGTAGGGATACGACACTGGTTGTTCCTTATGAGTTGACACATTACACAAGGGGGCATGCACGTGTGTAGATGTCTCCATATTATAGTATCTCAGTTTGAATTCTATGATTAGTCTGTTTAATACAGCCATTATGTGTTCTGATAAACATTTCGATAGATTGTTAACCATTAATTGGTTTTCCTTTCAAGGTCGTACTTTAATTTCGCGTGCTTATAAGCCGACAAGCTTCTGACTCGGGATGTTTTATAGTCGATGATTGGGCTTGGATAATCTACTCCCAAAGTAATTTGCGCTTTTCGTAATATATTTGTTGGTGCTAACCATGGGGTGTGAATCCAAGGTTCATGCAATCTAGATAATTCGGGTAACCATTCCTTTATAAATGATCCATTAGGGTCTGTTTTCTGAGATTGAGTCAGGGGATTAAATATCCTGAAATAGGGCGCTGAGTCTGTACCACATCCGGCTACCCATTGCCATCCTAAAATATTGCTTGCCTCGTTGGCATCAATCAATAAGTATGAGAACCACTCAGCCCCTTTCTGCCACGGTATAAGTAAATTCTTGACTAGAAAGGATGCTACTACCATGCGGAGTCTGTTATTCATCCATCCGGTACTTTTAAGTTGTCTCATTGCTGCGTCAACTATTGGGTAACCGGTTTCTCCTGATTTCCAAGCATTTAAGTGATGTTCATTATCGTCCCACATAAAATGATCCAGAACCGATTTGACTGGTTTATTCTTAGATTCAGGATAATGAGTAATCATGTAGTTAGCGAACTCTCTCCAACCTAGTTCTCCAATGAATTTATTTTCATATGACGTTTCCCAGGAATCCACGTTACGCCTTAGTTGATTTATTTCTTCAAAGATCTGTGACGGCCCTATTTCTCCGAAGCTCAAATGAGGCGATAGCATCGATGTTCCGGTAATATCTGACCGGTCTCTATTTTCTGAGTAGCATTCGTATGAAGTTAACAGAAATTTGTTAAGTTTTTTTTGTGATGATACTTCTCCTGGAACCCATATTTGTTTTGGGTATGAAGCTCCTTTAAATCCTAGACTTTTATTCAGTTCTTCAGGTTGTATTGTGTTAGGCCATAACAGTGGGCTTGGAAAGTGTTTGGGTTTGACTGGCAGAGCCATTAAGTTTTCTGTTGGTTGCATTAAACAATGCTTCCAGAATGCGCTGAATTTTTTATATGGGGCATTATTAGATTTATAAATAGATCTTGGATTAAATAAATAGTTGGAGTTGAAGGATTTCCAGAAAATATTGTCTTGTTCCAGTGCTTGTTTCACCAATCTCTGAGTTTGTATTTCGGATGGTTCATACCTCTCGTTGAAATATATTTGGTCGGCGTTTGTTTCCGAGGCTAGATTGCTCAGTTCCGTATGAGGGGAACCCTTCCTGATAATTAGACTAGAGCCATTATTCTGCAAGGAATCTGACAACTGCCGCAAAGAACGACTCAGCCACCATATAGAATGAGGACCATTAAAAGTGCAATCACGTGACTCGTCGTCCCATATAAAAACGGGAATAACTGGCTTTTGGGAGGATAGAGCTGCGCTTAGAGCTAGGTTTCCATCCAAGCGCAGATCATTCCTAAACCATAATATTATGGGTTGTGATTGCATTTAGCATATCTCCGGTATCGAACGACGATATCTCATGCTAATGGGCTAACCATTCTAGGAGTTGGATAATTAGAAACATTTAGTTGATGATCCATATCAATATTGGAGTTAAACGCTCTTCGTGTCCTCATCCATGATGATGTTGAGTCCTTATATACAATAATGGGAATAGTTGTGGCCTCAAGCAATTTTCGAAGGGTGTAGCCTTTTATACGATCTATCAATCCGGGGTTAACCAAGGTTTGGGGTATCATAATAAGGTCTGCTTTTTCTTTTTCAGCCCATTCTGCCAGATGTTTGAAACCGTGCTCGGTCGCCAAGATTACACCGGCACAAAGCTCATCCTTATTAAAATCTTCAAGCTGGTCAATGAGGTATTGTCGCCCCATTAGACCTAAGTCCTGGGTGTATAGGACTTTAGTGGACGTTTTTTCCACTTCTCCTGATGGATATGGATTTACCAAATAAGATGCTGCTGACATGTCATACAACATAACGTAGGCGTCATTTTCCGAAGCGAACGAACTTATATCTTTACGCATAGAGTTGATTTGTTCGTTTTGATTATCGTCAGTGACCATCATTATCCGGCTAATAGGAAAAGGTATTTCCTCCGATAGCTGCATCAATGGTAGAGAAGCGGTAGGGCCGTTTTGTTTCCTAACGCGTTCTAGATAATTTATCGCAGCATCGATTATACGCAGATCATTTGAGACAAACCCTCGGAATTCTTTGCCTTCGGTAGAGATACCTCCTTGTCCAAAGAGTTCAGGACTGGATGTCTCCCATCCTATAAATATAATGGGGTCAGGGGATGCCGATATGAGGTACCACTGGTTTTCAAACGCTAACAAATCTGTGGGTAGTGATACCCATTGTTCTGCAGGAACGTTGTTTTGATCGATTACGTCGCCTTGACCAAACCCTACTACCGGAATTCCCAAGGTACTCATGTATGTGTATCTTTCAGTCTCATTAAGGAATTTGTCGACTGTTTGAAAGCCAACATATAGAGTTGATTGCGAATCAGGTGCCTTAGTTATTTCATTTTCTATTTCGCGTGTTATTTGAAGCATCTCTTGGCTGGAATAGAGAGACTTGAAACCCTCTAGCGGCGTCCCCCCCGCTCGTAACTCTTTATCCATTCGATCAATAAACGCATCGACTCCAGAAGGGTCTAAAATTGTTTTATCGGAGTCAAGGATTGTCCATTTCATTGTTTTACTCCTAACTAATTATTGTAATTAAAACCGATGTTGTTTCTTGTGTTTAAGGGCAAATTTAAGCAATGCCATAGTTGGTTTCCATTGGATATTCGTTGATTTAAACATTTTGTTTAACAATCCAGGTCTAGCTTGTTTCCCGACTACCATTACGGGTCTGTTTTTGTTAAGGATCCTGATAGTTAATCCGGTATTTCTGAAGATCTCTCCAATTGCATTAAGATTATTCGCCTCTTGGGGTAGTTTCCTACCCCAATTGGTCAAAACCTTGTCTACTAATGACAGCTCTAAATTTATGACGTCTCCTGTCCCATTTATATTGCTAGATACTTCGTCTATGATGACGTGCAAGCTGCCAGTTACATTTAAACGTTGGTTTTTGACTTCGGTCACGATTTTTACGATTCCCAAGTGCGTAGTCGTACACTTCCGTTTAAATTCCAACGTGCTTGAGGAGCATCTTCACCGGTAGACTTCGGTACCATGACCTCCATATCTGCAAATGTATATTCGATAGTAGTTCCCCTACGATTTAGAAACTCGTAAAGAGATTCAGCTAATTGCGTCCATGTGCCAATTTCTAGATTATTATTGTCTGTCATTTCTTTCTCCTTATCGTTGACCGATTCTTGAATTTGTTCTTCGTGTAATAAACTCATGATAGATTTATCCTTCCCAAGATTTCAGTTTCCGCTAACCTCAGGCTCGGGTTGTTTACTCTTTGATTGGAGGAGCGGGTAATTACAATGGGTAATCTCGCATCCTTGGACCGTAATACGTGTAACAGGTCTAAATTTGGATCACCGACTGTTCTGGCAGAAATTGTGAAGTTCCCCCATTTATTTATAAGGTCATTCACGGATCTACTAGTCCTGACGATGAATTTGCTTATCTTATTTATATCCATGTAATTACCGCTCCTATGAATTATTTGCTATGCAGTCATTACCGCATACGATTTGGGTCAGGTTAATGTAGTTACTGCTATAACTCCCGAGACTGCTACAAGTAGATAGATCACTCTGGATAGAAGATTCACTTCTCCAAATGACTTGCCGCCTGCAATGAGAGCCACCAGGTCAAATTTGAACAAGCCTACTAATCCCCAGTTAAGGGCTCCTACCGCGGCTAGAATAATTGCTATGTTTTGCACCATTGTCATAATTATGTCCTTTCGTATATGTAGATTAAGTTATACAACTTACTTAAGTTAATGGGTATGATCTGGGTGTTTTTATGTATTCTCCTTCCACTGCTTCCAGTCTTGTCACATTTTATAGAACTTGTTCGACATAAATTATTGTGAATGTTGACATTGTTCTACGCTATGTGTATTATTCTAGACATTACGAACCATATTTGTCAACTATCTTTTACAAATTAATATTTATGTAGTAGTTGTTAGACAAAAAACCACAGAATAGATACTGGTTCGTAAAATATGGATTTAGGACAAGTCCAAAATAGAGTTAGCGGGTGAAACTAAACTATATAGGCCTGCTGAAGAGAGGTGAGAAGTGTTTTGGTTTAAATCGTGTCAAAAATGTGAAGGAGATCTTTACGAGAGCAGGGATAGTTTTGGTCCATTTGTAACTTGTATTCAATGTGGGCGTTATTTTGCTGGGACAGTAACTGCGCCCGAAGAAATAGACGAAAATGTCTTCATTCCTGAGCAGGTTCGTCGCCGGAAGCCTCGTCGAAAAGCGGCATGAGGTTTTGGTAAAGAGGGTAATTTGTATGAGTTGCCCTCTTCGTATCCTCAACAGGTAGGCTGTATTAGTCTGAAAGGAGCTGGCCAAGAGGTACTTCTAATGCCTCAGCCAGTTTTAGAACTACTCCGATAGTTAAGTTCTGTTTACCATTCTCCACGGCACTTATGTATGTTCTGTCCAATGAAGATGCCTGGGCTAATTGTTCTTGGTTCCAGCTTCGGCCTTTTCTCAGGTCCTGCACTCGGGAGCCCATGACGACTAAGTATTCATTTAGGCTTAATGGATCTTTAGATAGTCCACCAAGCCGACGAGCCTCTTGGATTGCGCTGTATGCGTCGCTGGCGAATCCGTCTGGCCCGATTCCTTCAACTTCCCTGATATCCTTGGCTCCATGTCCTCCCAGTAGAATCCTGGGTGCGTCGGGTAGCCTTCTTAATTGCGTTATTATTTGCTCCGCCGTCTGAAGGTCTTCTTTCATTGAAACAGATAAGGCAACTAGTTCGGGATGCCCCTGGCGAACAAACTCTATTAAGTCGTGAGTTGGAGTGTCTGCTCCTAAAAATTCCACATCCCATCCATCTACCATTAACAGGTCCGCGATCATTCGGGACCCCACATAATGAAAATTACCCTCTACGCAGGTGACAACTGCTTTTATTCCCCATTTTGTTGTAGCGTGGTAGCGTTGTCTCATTTGGTCCATAATGTCTAACGTCATCTGCGTAGCGAGATGTTCTTGCGCTATGTTGATTTCACCTGCGTGCCACATTTCTCCAATGCGAATCTGGCATTTTCCAACGATTGAAACGAGTATGCTGACTGGGCTCAGTCCTTGTCGTATAGCGTCCTCTATTACAGATATTGTTGTTGCGGGATCTCTGCGTATTAGAGCGTCTAGGTAACGATCGCTCAGCTTAGTTGTTACTAAGTCTTCTGTGGTCATATACGAATCTCTCCAGTGCTCTAGTCAGCTATATTTGATGAGTTTAATCAGCTTATATGTTATTCATATATTACACCCATATTTTGTAAACGCAATACTATCAGCCCTATTTTGTGCTTGTTATACGTTATATAGGACAATAAGTGGATAAGATTCATGTCGAATATATTCGAAATATTAAGAAGATTGTATAGTTGTATAGCTTAATATCATTGCTATTCAAGTTTGTCTGAATGATCTAGAGTTGTTGGAGGGGGTTCAATGGTTATTGAGGGCGAAGATTCTATAAGATATACTACGTCCGCTCTCATTTAATTCAGAAAACGGAGGATGGATGGATCTAGGTTTGACTGAAATACAGCAAATGCTGAAGAATAGTGCCAGAGAATTCTTGAGCCAGGAGTGCCCGCTTACATTGGTCAGGGAATTAGAAGAGAATAATGAAGGTAATTCTGAAGCTTTGTGGAAACAAGTCGTAAGTCTTGGATGGACTGGTCTGGTGTTTCCTGAAGAATTTGGGGGTACAGGAGCTAACTTTTCAGATCTTGCAGTGCTTTTGGAAGAGATGGGTAGAAGTTTACTGCCGACACCGTTCTTTTCGACAGTTGTGTTGGGCGGACTGACAGTCCTTGACGCAGGATCTGACCTGCAGAAGCAAGAGATTATTCCGAAAATATGCGACGGGAGTCATATATTAACTCTTGCTATGCTTGAGATGGAAGGGTCTTATCAATCTTGGGGAGTCCATATGACGGCTTCTCTTTCTGGATCTAACTACGTATTAAACGGAACTAAGCTATTTGTTCCGGATGCAGATGTGGCTCATTCTGTTCTCGTAGTCGCACGCACAGCAGAATCCGATGATACAAATTACGGAATAACGATATTTGTTGTGCCTATGGATAGTGAGGGTATAACCGTCAGTTTGTTAAGCAGTATAGGCGGGGAACGACAGTGTGAAATAGATTTCAATGACGTCACAATTCCCAATAGTAATGTTATTGGAGGGATAGACTCAGGTTGGCCCGTAGTGGAGAAAATGCTGCAACGTGCGGTTGCCGCTAATTGCATAGAGATGCTTGGTGGTGCCGAAGCTGTATTAGATATGACTGTTGAATATGCGAAACAAAGGACACAATTCGGTCGGCCAATAGGGAGTTTTCAAGCTATACAACATCACTGCGCTAACATGGCATCAGATGTGGAAGGCAGTCGGCATATGGCTTACCAAGCTGCTTGGCGTATATCAGAGAACCTGCAATGCGCTAGAGAAGTATCTATGGCAAAGGTCTGGGTAACTGGTGCTTACAGCAGGATTTGTTCTACGGCTCATCAGTGTCATGGGGCTATAGGTTTTACAAAGGAGCATAATTTACAACTTTATACACGTCGGGCGAAAGTGCAGCAGCTCATGTATGGTGATGTTCACGACCATAAGGCAACTGTGTTAGAGCATATTGACGATTAGTATGACAAATCTTATATGTTTATACGGAGGTAGCTATGGCTACAAATCAATCAGTATTTTCAGATATAGCGAGGGATCCTTTACATACGGCACCGATCTATCGAGATGAACAAGTTATCGTTCTTCGAGATATAAACCCGAAGGCCCCTGTCCACTTGTTGATTATCCCAATCATGCCTCTTACCTCTCTGGCGCAAATTGGTCCAAACCAAGAAGCTCTGATTGGCCACATGTTTGTGGTTGCTGAGGAAATGGCTAGGCGTGAAGGAGTTACGGGCACTGGATTCAGGCTGGTTATTAATCAGGGTAGTGATTCTGGTCAAGAGATAAATCATATGCATATGCATTTATTGGGTGGTAGAACTCTGGGCGATATGGGTTAATTTTGCACGGCATTATTAGCGTGATTAGGGACCGAGTATCCAGATTGCCGGTTGGTCTGCAGTCACACATAAACAGAGTTGAAGAAATAGCAGTGCAATTGAGTGATAGTAATGGCGTAGACCCTGAGCTAGGACGCCTAGGGGCCCTTTGCCACGATGTTGCACGAGCTATGCCGGATATTGAATTGCTTAGTAGAGCATCTGATATGAACTTGCAGATCTGCAATGTTGAAAGAAACATTCCCATGTTGTTGCATGGTCCTGTTGGATCGGAGATTGTTAGGACTGAAGATGGGGTAGATGATGAATCTATTCTCAATGCGGTATATTGGCATACTACTGGAAGCGATAGCTTAGATGAAATAGGTAAGATAGTTTTCTTAGCTGACAAGCTTGATCCTGAGAAGAATAAAAAATACCCATATCAGAAGTATTTACATGATTTAGCAGATTCCAATTTGGACCTGGCTATGTTTGAGTTTCTTAGAAGAGAAGTCGATAATTTGATGCAAGGTAATAATGAGGTTCACCCGCGAATGTTGGAATCGAGGGATTACTATTCGCAACTAGTTCAAGGATAGATAATGTTTTAGGTGGGTAATTTGTGCCTGCGACATTATCAGTCGTTATCAGTCGTACGGAGTTGTGATATGAAATTTGGATTAAATCTTGGCGGTGGAAATCTTCCGCATGAATCTAGAGAAGAATCACTTAACGGGAGATTGGAAAAATCTCGTTTGGCTAAAAAATATGGCTATAGTTCAATATGGTCTGGAGCGGGATATCTGAACAATGATTTCCATCCGATGCTATTACTGTCCAGGGTAGCTGCTGAAGCCCCTGGTTTGGAATTAGGCATGGTGGGACTTCTACCCTTGTATCATCCTGTCGAGGTAGCTGAACAGATAGCTACGCTAGATGTAATATGTGGCGGAAGATTTATTTTGGCACCGGCTCTTGGGTGGCGTGATTATCAATTTGATGGGTTTGGAATCCCAAAGAGCCAACGGCTATCCCGATTCAGGGAAGTTCTTAGGGTAATGAAGCTTTTATGGACCGAGGAACGAGTTACTTTTGAAGGAGATCACTTCAAAATGCTTGATATACCGGGTGCTGGAAAGCCTCTACAGAAACCATATCCACCCATATACATAGCTGCGAATCAGGACCGTGGAGTTGTTAGAGCTGCGAGACAAGGAGATGGTTGGCTAGTTAGTTCGAGATCTACTATTACTACCATTTCTTCTCAAGTTCAATTATATAGCGAAGCTGTAGAAGAATATTCTAAAAAGCCCTATATTTCTGCATGGAGAGAAATGTTTATCGCTGAGACTAAGGAAAAAGCCATAGATATTGCTAGGCCGCATGTTGAATGGCTGTACAAAGATAGAGCGGCTTCTGGGCATAGCAACGAATTACCTTCAGCTGATCGCATAGATGTTGAGTTTGATCAAGTTTTAAGAGATCGGTTTATTATTGGAAGTCCCGATGATTGCATTAGAGAAATCTATCGATATCAGGATCTTGGAATACAAGAATTAATATTACGGTGCCAGTGGCCTGGCATGTCTAATGAGGAATCACTGCATGCAGTAAGTATGTTTGGTCGAGAAGTCCTTCCAGAATTTTCCAGGAAGGATTGAGATATGTTTGTAATGATGTATAAGATGGACATTGGTCTGAGTTTTTGAATCTGTGTATTAAACCAATGTCCATCTGACTAGTTTTATCGGGCGTGATATTCAGGTGGTCTTTTTTCTACGAATGATTTACTAGCTTCTTGGAAATCCTCTGATAGATGTAGTTTAAGTGGTTGGTTATACATTTGCGCATCTGCGACAGAATGTAGCCATGATCTTCTAGTTATTCTAACGCCGGCTCTAGACGCTAATGGGGGAGTTTTTAGGACTTTTTCAGCTAATTCTTCGGCTGCTTCTAAGTGTTTGCCTGTGGGAACTAGGCGGTTAATGAGTCCCAATCTATACAGTTCACCAGCACTGATAGGTTCACCAGTTATAAGCATTTCCGTAGCGATTTTTGAGGGCATAAATGCTGAGACCTTTGCCCAGACGCCTCCGCCAGGTACTCCCCTCTTGGTCTCTGTAATTCCAAATAAAGTCTCTTCAGAAGCTACTATTAAGTCACATTCGGCTGCCATAGACATACCAGCTCCTAATGCATATCCGTGAACAGCTGCAATTACAGGTTTCCAGTTTATAGAACGGCCAAGACGATGGTCTGGGCTATTTCCTCGAGCTCGTCGTGCTCGAGACTGAGGCGTCATATTGACGAATCGTTGTTTTATATCAGCGCCTGCGCAGAAGCATCGGCCAGTCCCGTAAAGGATACAGACCCAAGCGTCTTCGTCTATATCAAATTCTAACAGTGCTTCTTCCATATCATCTTCAAACTGGTCTGTCACTGAATTCAATGCGTCAGGTCGGTTTATCATTATGTATCCGATTCTTCCTTTTCTATCATACGTAAGTGTTTCGTATTCCGTCACGATTATCTCCTTATTTGCAATTGATTAGAACACTAGTGCTAATTTGTTCTCAAAAGCTATTGACAGTAATAGAACACACGTTCTAAAATAAGATCATACGTTCTATAGAGCAAATAGTCGAGGTGTTCTAAATGGTCAGTATGATTATAGCTAAGCCTGAACTGGATTCAATACCAGAGTTTTATCATTATGAAGATACGGGTTGTGAAGTTTCGTCATCATGTTTAAAATGCCCGCTTCCTCAATGTAAATATGACGATCCTACTTGGTATCAGAAGAATCGTAGAATAGCTAAGGACTTAAAAATATTATCTGCAATGAAAAATGAAAATCTTACTGTTGAGCAAGCAGCAGATAGATTTTCAGTGACTGTGAGGACTATATTTCGTATTATGCGCAGATGTCGTGAAGATTCTGAAGTAAATATTTCGCAGGATGAAATACAGCTATTTGCTGCTTAGCCTCTAGGCAGATCAAGTCCACGTCCAGCAATGATATTACGTTGGACTTCGGATGTTCCACCAGCAAGCTTGTGAGAAAAGCTTATCATCCAATGTTCTTGTATTCTTCCACGCAGTGGTGCCCATTTATCATTTCGTCCAATTGATCCATATGGGCCAAGTATTTTTAAAGCGGATTCGGTTACTCTTTGTAGGGTTTCACTGCCAAAAACTTTACTTATCGAAGCTTCTTTGTTTGGTACTAAGTCTTCTCCCTGTAGGTAAGCCACGTTATAGGCCATCAATCTAGCAGCTTCGCATTCCACATACCGATCAGCTAGTAAGTCCTGAACCCAAGGTATGTCTAACATTATCTGGCCGTTCATCTTCGTTTCCCTGGTATAATCGCGTATTTCATCTAGCAATCTACGTGCCATAGCAGAGTAATCTATTCCGGATCGCTCAAAATCTAATAAAGTAACTGCGACGTACCACCCTTTATTTTCCTCACCAACTATATTACTTCTTGGAACTCTGACGTTGTCGAATATAACCTGATTGAATTCATGTCCTCCGGCCATATTTACTATTGGACGAACTTCTATACCAGGAGTCTTCATGTCAACTAATAAGAAACTTATGCCTCTGTGTTTAGGTGCGTCTGGATCTGTTCTTGCCAGGCAAAATATCCAGTCTGCCCTATGTCCTAATGTGGTCCATATTTTAGTTCCGTTTAAGACATACTCATCGTCGTCAAGTATGGCTTTTGTAGCTAATGATGCTAAATCCGAACCGGATTCAGGTTCGCTGTATCCTTGGCACCATTGAATTTCACCTCGAGATATAGGTGGTAAATGAACCTTCTTCTGTTCCTCTGTGCCGTGGATCATCAATGTTGGACCTAACATGCGCACACCGAATATATCTCTACCTGGGGCACGCATGTACGCTAGTTCTTCATTGTAAATGGCTGATTTGATTGGAGATGCTGACTGTCCGCCGTATTCTTCTGGCCAGTGCATGGTTAACCAGCCCTTCTCAGCTAGTTTCCCTCTCAAGGACATAGTGAAATCCCAGTCCCATTCTTCTGGCCATCGTCCCCCACCCTCCCAATTCTCAGGGAGTTGAGATTCTACAAAGTTACGAAGTTCTCGACGAAATAGCTCGTCTTCCGGACTAAACTGAAAGTCCAAAGGTGTTTACCTCTTTTTATGATTGAAAATAATGACTAGTATTTTCTAGTTTATTTATGTGTGGGCCCGTTTTAATTACCTGTAGCTATACATGTTACGGCTCTAAGAACACCGTCTACATTATGGATTTTCTCTGTTACAAGACTGCCTATCTCTGTCATGTCTTTGGCATGGAAAATTGCTATGATGTCGTAAGGTCCGGTCACAACATCAACGATGTCGATTCCATTAAATCCTCTGAGGGTGTCTACTACTGTTAGTGTTTGACCTACAGATGTTTCAACCAGAATATATGCTTTTATGGGCATTTTTACTCCTTAGCGTCTGTTGCTAATAGTCTGAGATGTCTATTGTTTGATATTGTTTTATGGGTGGCCACCAAGCTGAGTTAATTTTACTTTTGCCCAATATCACTGTCAATTTTGAGCTAACACTGCGATGTTTTGGTTATAATGAGATGCAAATAGATTATTGATGTATATCTTATGACACCACTTACTTTACTGAATAAAGGGATGCAAGAATTAGGCGTTTCCCTGACGAATTCTCAGGAAGAAGCATTTCAGATTTATTACAATGAACTGTGTTCTTGGAATGAGCGTATAAATCTAACTTCCATAATAGATTATTTTGAAGTTCAGGTGAAACACTTTTTAGATTCACTAACCGTGTTACTAGCTATTGATGCCAGGGAAATAGAATACGCCAAGGTAATAGATGTGGGAACGGGTGCAGGATTCCCTGCAATACCTCTAAAGATTATGTTTTCTGATCTAGATGTTTCTTTAATTGATTCAATCGGAAAAAAAACTAAATTCTTGAATCATTTGCTCTCTCAGTTGAATCTTTCTGATGTTAAAGTATTTACAGATCGTGCAGAAAAGCTGGCACATGATAATAATATGAGAGAACGATTCGATTTTGTTCTGGCACGTGCTGTGGCCAGAATGCCCGTTCTTTTGGAATACACCCTGCCATTCTGTATGGTAGGAGGGAAAGTAGTCGCGTGGAAACATGGAGGTATAGACGAAGAACTCTCAGAATCCGCCAACGCCTGTCGCTTACTGGGTGGTTCTGAGTGTACTGTTTGTGATGTTAATCTTACTGGGCTTCAAGACAATAGGATTTTGGTGATAGTAGAAAAAACCAGTTCAAGCCCTATTGGCTACCCTAGGAAGGCCGGTTTGGCAAAGAAGTCCCCTATCTAGCAAATTAAATTAGATACATTACGCATATATTGATCGCTTAGTATTACGACAGTATTATTGCTTAAGCTATTCCACATGGATTCATGATAGATATTTGTAGGAGCCTGATTTATGTCTGTAATGGTAACTGGTGGCACAGGATTTATTGGGAATCGAATTATTAGGAAGCTTCTGGAAAAAGGTGAAGAAGTTGTTTGTTTTGACCTTGCGCCGCCAAGAGAAAACCTTCAACCGTTTTTAGACCGAATAAAGATATATCGTGGTGACGTGACTCAGATACCTCACCTTTTAGAAGCTATAAACTTTTACGATGTAGAACGGATCATACATATGGCTGCTCTCCTCCCGCCAGATACCGAAGATCGCCCGCATTTTGGCATGCAAGTCAATATACAGGGAACTAATAATGTCTTCGAAGTCGGGCGTTGGACTAAGGTGAATAGGATTGTCTACGCAAGTTCCATTGCTGTTTACGGCGTTCAAGAAACGTTTGGTGACAGATTGATTAATGAAGATGATTTATCAGCGCCAATAAATATGTATGGAATGACTAAGGCAGCAAATGACTTTGCTGCGGCTAAATATAGAAGTAATTTTGACATGGATATACGCGGCGTAAGAATATGTACAGTTTTTGGGCACGGTAGAGTAACTGGTATGACAGGAATGATAGGTGGATTACTAATGTCGTTACCGGCTATTGGAAAGCCTGTTGAAATGGACTTTGATCCGGAAGAACCTTCCCCAATGATACATGCAGAGGACGCGGCTGAGATATTTGTTCAAGTCGCGTTAGCTGATAATTTAAATCATCCTGTATACATAAGTGGTGGGCATTTAGCTACTATACGGGATATGGCAGACTTGGTGAAAAGCATTATACCGGAAGCTCAGATAACTATGGGAAATCGTCCTGTGCCACATGTATATAAAGTTGATCACAGCCGTATGTTAGCGGACATCGGATATGAAATGCCACCTTTACGGACAAGAGTACTAGAGCATATCAATGATGCCCGTATTGAGGCTGGTATGAAACCTATTCAAGATTGATTCTGATACTTTTAGTAGTATAGTCAGATACATGCCCTAAAAGATTCTTAGGGAGGTTCAGATGAGTGTAGCTATAGGATATGTTCCTGGAGCTTTTGGACAAGGTGGCGATAACCCAGATGTCTTAAGGGAATTAGTCGACCTTGGTGATAGATATGAATACGATTCAATCTGGTTAAGTGATCGCATTGCCAGCGATCGTTTTAATCTCGAACCCATCGTAGCTTTGTCGATGATAGCTGCTTATTCTGAACGTATGAAGTTTGGTACGAGCGTGCTAGCTCTGCCTTTGCGTAATCCAGTGATATTGGCTAAACAAATAGCTACCCTGGATTATTTGTCGAAAGGGAGATTCTTCCCTGCAGTTGGCCTTGGTCAAGAAGACCCCATGGAATATGAGGCCTGCGGCGTTCCAAAAGGTGATCGCGGACGACGTACTGATGAAGCTATCCGATTGATGCGTATGTTGTGGGAGGAAGATAGTGTTACGTATGAAGGTGAATTTTTTACCTGCCACGAGGTTAGCATTACTCCTAAGACTTACCTAAAACCCTCTCCACCTGTGTGGATAGGGGGTAGAAGCATGGCCGCCGCTCGTCGTGTTGGCCGAGTTGGAGATGGCTGGCTAGTATCTAGTGCTACTCCAGAAGAGGTCAGTCTTGGCCGCACTGTTGTTTTCGATACTGCGGATAAAGCTAATAGAGAAATTGAAGAAGATCATATCGGAGTGTTACTGGGTTTTTATATTTCTGATAATTATGAGAATGCAGTTAACACATCTCACCAATTCGTCACACGTCATCGTCCTGATGTACCTTTCACGGAATTCACAGCTTTGGGTAGTGTGGAACAAATTGCTGAGATGATTCAAAAATATATCGATGCTGGTGGATTTAAGTTTGCGGTGCGTCCGCTTTGTTCTGGTACAGAGTCTATGGAACAGTTGGAGAGGATGGGAGAAGAGATTCTGCCATTATTTCATAAATGAACCTCCGTGCAATCTAGTACTAAGTCTCAGTCATTACAATCAGCAATAATGAGTTTTTAATTGGTTGATAAATCATTTATACGAAATAATATCGCATATGCTAACGTAGAAAAACTGGAAACCTTATTCCAGGAACAAATCAAGACAGGGTTTCATCCTGGTGCCGCCCTTGCGGTATATTACCAGGGAAGTCTTGTTGTGGACCTATATGGAGGTCTCGCGGATCGAGAATCTGGGAAGCAAGTCTCCTCTAATACCATGTTTATTTTGTATTCCTGTACTAAGCCACTAACGGCTGCATGCATATACATCCTTTGGGAACGGGGTCTTTTACAATGGGATGAACCGGTTGCTACATACTGGCCTGAGTTTGCTAAGAATGGTAAAGACGAGATAACTATAAAACAGGTACTTACTCATCAGGGAGGATTCCCACAAACACCATCTTCACTTACATGGAATAAATGGGAAGATTGGGATTTTGTTACCAGCGTCCTATCCGAGGTGACTCCGCAATATAAAGCGGGTGAAGTAATGGCATATCATCCACGTAATTTTGGCTGGGTGCTTGGAGAAGTGATAAGGCGAGTTGATGGTAGGCCTATCAACCAGTTTATGTCTGAGGAAATCTTTGTTCCATTAGGTATGAAGGATAGCTACTTAGGACTGCCAACTTATCTAGAGGACAGAGTTTCACGAGTACATGCCATGGAGGATTGTGATCGTGCAGGGGCTATCCCTATTTATAACCAACCAGAAGTGCATCGTTCAGTGCAGCCGTCAGGTGGAGGTATATCTACTGCACGAGACATGGCTAAATTTTACTCTGTCATGAATTCAGGTGAGGGAGTAAATCTACTATCGCCTGAAACTATATCTGAAGTAACACGGATTCACGCAGAAGGTACCGATAAGTCTCTTGGTGGCTATCGTCGTAGGGGATTAGGATTAGTGATCGGTGATCCAAGAATGGGTTGTACAGGACAATCTGATGAGAGTAGTTATGGACATGCCGGGGCGGGAACATCCGTGGCTTGGGCAGATCCAGTATCCGAATTGTCATGTGCTTTTATAACTAATGGTTTTAGAGCCGAAAAGACCAATGTTCCACGGCTAAGTGCAATATGCAAAGCTGTACGAAGTTTATCGATAGTTTAGATATCCATTCATATTATGTTGTAAATAATGCAGATTGATCATTTAGTCGAAGGTTATGACACTTCTGGCAACACTCCCCGATTTCATATCCGTAAATGCCTGATTTAATTGATCTAGTCTTAGGTGTTGGGATACTAGTTCGTCTAATTTCAATCTGCCTTGTTTGTAAAATTCAATGTATTTAGGCATGTCGGTTCTAAATCTGTTTGAGCCCATAGAGCTGCCTTGTATTTTGCGTTCACGTCTTAGAAAACTTCCCGCATCGATCTCTATTTTTGTACCTTCAGGAATCATACCGATAATCGTGGCGGTGCCAGCGGGTCTCAACATTTCATAACATTGCTCCGCTGTATCTTTTAATCCGATCGCTTCAAATGAATAATCCACTCCGCCATCTGTCATGTCTATCACTTTCTGTACAACATCGCCAGTTGACGCGTCTACGACCTCTGTTGCGCCAAATTGAGTTGCTAAGCTTAATTTACTTTCAACAGTGTCAATAGCAATGATTCTTAATGCACCAGCTAGGACGGCTCCTTGTATACAGTTGAGTCCGACTCCGCCACATCCAACAACTGCCACGGTACTGCCAGGTTCAACCTTTGCTGTATTCATTGCAGCTCCCAAGCCTGTCGTAGCTCCGCATCCGATAAGGGCAAGTCTATCAAACGGTACATCATCATCTACTTTAACCAGTGAATGCTCGTGAACTAGCATCAATTCCGCATACGTTCCCAACTGGGCAAATTGTGTAACGGCCTCACCATGTTGGCTTAATCGGGGTGGTTCATCTGGTCCACGGACAACATCTGTCCGAGTACATAAATGAGGTTGACCTCTTAGGCAGTATTCACAATGTCCGCAGAATACCGAAAGACATAGAATTACTGAATCACCGGGTTTTACATAAGTTACTAAATTGCCGACTGATTCAACTGTCCCTGCTGCTTCATGCCCTAGGACTGCGGGCATTCTGATTCGATACTTTCCCTCAACAAAATGTAAATCACTGTGGCAGACGCCAGTTGCTCGGGTCCTGACTAGGACTTCATTCGGCCCTGGATTATCAATAGAAATTTCTTCTACGTCTAGATGTTTGTTAATTTCTCGTAAAACTGCGGCTCTCATGCGAAACGCCCCCTATCTATAATGTTCGGAGTGTCGATATACAATATATTGGCTAGTCTTCTGATGTTGGTGGTGTAAATTTTGGGAGAACGTCTTGTCCAAACCATTCTAATTGCTCAAGAGTTGCTTTCAACGGCATTCCCATATTTGTTACACCGATGTTTATTTCTTCTAAGCCTGGATATCTATCCTGAACTTCTTGTATCTGTTCTATTATGCGATCCGGTGTTCCGCAAAACCAAGATCCGCTCTTAACGGCATCATCTATTGTAGGTAATTTGGCTAGAGGAGCTTTGACAGGATCTGTTAGGTCCTGTAACTGCTGATCTGTTAAGCCTGGTATAAATCCCAATGGTCCAAACATTTTGATCCGTTCCTCGACCCAATCTCTGGCTTGATTGATTGCTTCGGCCTCAGTATCGGCTAATTGAACGGAAAACCCGATAATAAGATCGCCGCCGAGTTTTGTTTCTTTCCCGTGTCTAGCTAGTGCTTCTTGCCATCGTTTGACTACCTCGTCACTAGCTCCCCCTGTAGCAGCTCCACCGCCTATCATGCCTTTTATTCCATGTTTAGCCATAAAATCCAGAGATCTGTTACTACCACTGACAATTGGCTGCCAACATTCAACTGGTAAATTTGTCGGTTTTGGGACTAGCGTTATGTTTTCTAATTCGTAGCCACGATAGGGTACTTTTGGAGGTATGTCATAGTATTTTCCTTTATGAGAGAAGGATCGTTCATTAAACGCTTTGAATATTATTTCAATTTGCTCTTCAAATATTTCTCTATTAGCATCCTGGTCCAAGATTGGGGATCCGACGGTTTCTACTTCTCTCGTATGGTAGCCTCTCCCTACTCCGAATCGTACTCGTCCTTCAGTTAATATATCTGCGGTAGCGTAATCCTCGGCTAATCTCAATGGATGCCACATAGGGGATATGTTAAATCCACATCCAAACCTGAGTTTTTTGGTCAGGTGTGCTAGGTGTACGAATAGCATCATTAGATTTGGTATACATTCATATCCTTCTCTTTGGAAATGGTGTTCTGCTGCCCAGAAAGTGCTGTATCCGTATTTATCCATACAGGTAGCCATAGCTTCGCATTTATCAAAGACTGAAGCGAGATCGTGATCAGTTAGCCACCGGTCATTGGCGGGAGTGCCAGCGAATCCAATGTCGGTTAAATCTACGTTTCCTGCGAATAAGCTACCGATTTTAGTAATCATATTCTCCTACTTGACTTATAAATGGATCCATCCCGTGAATTTGCGCTTAATAATACACGATAACTATGGGAAGTGCTTGATTGATCGGTCTCGTATAAAACATGATGCCAGGACTAGTGCATAAGGTGACCTATGCTTTGCCATTGAGTATCTTCACATAATCAAATTTTGCATGGTTTGAGCACTTTATTTTGGGATAATAGCGGTCTTATCGCCTATGTATGATACAGGGCTAATAAAATTGGCTAATAAAATTATTTTATTCTGTTAACATAACATTTTATAGTGCTTAAAATGTGCTGGCGCCATAGGGGACTTTTTGTTGACAAGACAAATCCTGCATGATAGGATCACGGCATTCTCGCTCAAAGGGCGAGAGGGAGTTGTATACGTTACTTTTAGGAGGACCAATGAGAATCCCTAGTATGCGCAGTAAACTTCTATTAGCATTGACGCCAGCGTTGATGATGGTATTAGTGTTCGCAGTAGCCTGCGGAGCTGCACCAGCTGAACCCACGATAGTGGAAAAGGAAGTTATCAAGGAAGTCGAAGTCGAAAAGGTAGTCGAAAAGGAAGTCGAAGTTGAAAAGATAGTGGAAAAAGAGGTCGAAAAGATGGTGGTAGCCACCCCGACCCCAGTTCCGGTTGATCCTAATGCGATCAATACTAGGGACCGAATCACTATGCTTACCGCCTCGTTTGGTAACGAAGTATTCAACTCTCGATACATCTCCAGTGACAAATTCGGATGGTGGGATCTACTCCAAGAGCGCTTAATTCACGCTGAGGGCGGTATTGAGCTAGGTGGAAATGGTCCGATCAGTAGTTTCTCGTTAACTGAAGATAACATGGGTTATGTGTTAAACCTTAAAGAAGGTCTGACCTTCCATAATGGTGACCCGATAACTGCTGAAGATATTGCTTTCAGCCTGCAATGGGCATTTGATGAAGAGGCAGTATCACGTGTCAGGCAACGTATTGCCAAGATCATTGAAACACATGCATATGCAAGTGGAGACAATGAGGTAACGATTAACTTTACCCAGGTCAATACTGCATTCCCTGGTTACATTTCCGACCAGACCGCCAGCGGTGGTAGTTCCGGAATCATTCATCAGGCAGCGTGGTTTGAAAACTACGGTGACGCAGCTTACGAAGCTGATCCGAACCCTTCATCCGCTGGTCCGTTTGAGTTAGTAGCTCATCTGCCATCGGAAGAAATTCTCTACAGGAAATGGGATGGTTACACAACCCGCCCAGATCGCGAATACGCATTTAACGAACTATCAGTACGGTTAGTTGCTGAGCAGTCCACCCAGATCGCTGCACTGCGAACTGGTACCGCCGATCTAATACCTGCTGACCTAGTAGTGTTAGATCAGATCTTAGATGCTGGTGGAAACCTCTTCTTTGGTCCTGAGGCGACAGTAATATGGATTAACTCAAACAGCTGTTCAGACGATCAGCCTCCACAGGCTGGTGGTGCTGGTAATGGTTTAGATCTCCAAGGTCGAACGCTCATGTGTAACGACAAGGACATCCGTTACGCGATGGCCCATGCGATTAATAAAGAGACCATTCAGACATTCTTTGGTGGACCTGATGTATTCCACATCAAGGGTACCGCAGCTGTCTCACCATCAGGTCTAGGTTTCGGTCCTGGTTTGGATCCGCCGGCTTATGACCCAGATAAAGCCCGTGAAATCTTCGCGGAGAAGGGTTACCCAGATGGCGCAGGATTTAACTATGGCGAGCCTTACCAGGTTTGGACATGGCCTGCCGGAGCCTCAGCTCCTCGTATCATTGAAATGTCAGAACTCTTCTGCAACATGTGGGAGACTGAACTGAACATCGAATGTGAAGTAAACGTCGGTGAAGAAGTATCAATCAAAGATAAGCAGTACTCTGGTGCAATACCAGGTGAACAGCTTGTCCGATCCAATGAGCATGACTATGACGTAGGTAGCAAATACAAGGGCCGCTTCGGTACGTCCTCAAGTAGCTATATAACTTATGACCCATCAATCGAGGAAAAGGTTGACACCCTCTTAGCTGCTATCACACCTGAAGAAAAGGAAGCCGCATACTATGCAGCTCACCAACAGGTACATTCACAGCTTTGGGACTGGGCACCTGGTTACCTTGATGCTCCATATGGAGTGGCCAGCGACATCGTCTCCTGGGAACCATATCCGCTAAAGGCTGATATGAGCGCCCTGCACACAATCAGATTCGCTGACTAAAAACCCTCTTAACAGAGGTACAAAGGTACTCAAGACAGGGAGACTCGTAAGAGTCTCCCTGTTGTTTATTTGTTATGGTTTTTTGTGGGAGCCCTTAGTATTATCATTAACTGATTTTTACATTGGGTCTATATAAAAATTTACGATTGGGGAAAGCATTATGCATGAAAATGTAATGACTATCGGAAATATAGATATAATTTCAATTTCCGATGGGAAGCTTGAGTTTGATATTTGTGAATTCTTTCCTTCTATTCCGGATGAGTCCTGGGATCAGTATCGAGGTCATTTAACTTCAGACAATAAAGTGAGCTTCAACTTAGCATCGTTTTTCATGCGCTCAGACGGTAGAAATATCCTAGTAGATACAGGAATGGGTCCGCGCTCTTCTCGCCACCCTGATGCACCTTGGGGTGAATTAATGGACGATATGAAGCGCCACGATATTAATCCAGCTGATGTAGACCTGGTAATCATGACACATGCACATAGAGATCACATAGGATGGAACTTGACCGAGGAAAATGGTAATTCTGTTCCCACCTTTCCTAATGCTAGGTATTGCCTGAGCTATAAAGATTGGGAAGCGTGTCATAATCCTGACCTAATAAAAGAGCGATTCCCGAATGCTGAACGGTGTGTTTGGCCTTTGCAAGACTTGAGTTTGATAGACTTTCTAGATGACGATACTTCTATAACTAGTGAACTGACAGTTATAGCTACACCCGGACATACTCCAGGACACATCAGTGTACGAATATCTTCGGATGGCGAAACAGGGATAATCTTGGGTGATGTTTTGCATAATGCAGCACAGCTTCAGGAACTGGACTGGTCGTCGAGAGCGGACATAGATCCCGATTTGGCTAGGCAAACGCGTCATTCTATCGTAAATGTTATCGAGGAAAATGATTATAAAGTTTTGGCAGGGCATTTGCCCTATCCAGGGTTTGGCAAAATAATAAGGATTGATGGTGCGAGGTTTTGGCAGGGATTTTGATCAGTGTAGATCATAGCACTCGGTAATTTTGGAGTTATAATAGTTTTCATAGATTGATAGGAAGGGTTATTTCATGAAGTTTGGGTTATTCCATTCGGTTCAATTGCCAGATCCAACTAGGCAGCAAGAATATTATGATGAGGCATTGGATCAAGTTTTGTGGGCGGAGCAACTAGGATATGAATCAGTATGGTTCACGGAACATCACTTTTCGAGACACGGTATCGTGTCGGCTACGTTCTCGGTGTTATCGTATTTAGCTGCTAAGACTAGTTCTATTAGGCTAGGGACTGCAGTGACAGTCCTACCATTTCATAACCCGATTGATATAGCTGAACAAACGGCTACGGTGGACCTGCTGAGTGGCGGTAGGCTCGATTTAGGCGTAGGGAGAGGATATCAATGGGGAGAATTCAACAGATTGAATATTCCTATGGATGAAGCTGATAGGCGCTTTAAGGAAGCGTTGGAAGTGCTTATAAAAGGCTGGACAAGTAAAGTAGCCTTCGATCATGTGGGTGAATTTTGGACTTTTAATGATATGACGGTGCATCCGAAACCAATTCAGAATCCACATCCTCCGTTATGGGTGGCAGCCAGTAGTCAGGCTAGTATGGACCGAATAGCACAGAACGGTTGGAACCTTCTAATAGGTCAAGGAGAGTCCTTTGCCAAAGTCGGTGAACAAATAAATTACTTTGGTTCAGCTGTGGGAGAAGCAGGATCGAAATTTGATCCTAATCAAGTGACAGTTGCTAGGGCTATGTATACGCATAAAGACGAAAAACGAGTTCGTGAAGATTCTGAAGTGCCTTTTATGTGGTTTAAAGAAACTAGTGCGGAAGTGGGAGCCCCTCCAGAACGTCGAGGAGAGCTTTTACCTGAAAATTTCAGTGAATATCGTAGGAGGTTCTCCGCGACTGCCTCTGTAGATTATGAAGCTATGTGCGAGAATGTCGTCTTATTTGGTACTCCGGAAAAACTTAGCGAGAAAGTTCAGTTATTGAGTGATTCAGGGGTCAAAAAGATTATTTTGTTCGTTAACTATGGTGGTATAGAGAGCACTAAGGTGAAAAAGTCATTAGAACTCTTTGCAAAAGAAGTTATACCACAGTTTCAAGATTAGATATATGTAGGTCTAACCATATATAAGGCGGGTCTTTGACCCGCCTTATATATGGTCTTAGGAGATTGGTCATAAAGTCTAGATTTGACGGAATATTTTATGGCTGGGTAATTGTTGCCACAATGTGGGCTGTCAATTTCTCAACTATGGCCACGGGAAATCTTAATTTCGGACTTTTTGTTCTACCAATGTCTAACGCCTTGGGTATGTCCAGGAGTCAATTTGGATGGACACAGACAACCAGGCGTGTGTCTGCAAGTTTATCAAGTTTTGTAGTTGGCCGATTAATAGACCGTTATGGACCGCGAATTTTCATACCAGTATCAGCTGTGGCGATCGGATTATGTCTCTTTCTAGTATCGAAGGCGACATCACCGTGGCACATAATAGTTTTATTTGGTGTGGTGGGTGTATCAGGTCTAGCTACTCCCAATGGCATTGTTACTTCTGTCCCTGTAGCTAAATGGTTCCTCAAGAAACGCGGTAAGGCTCTAGCTATAGCTACAACAGGGCTGGGTATTGGTGGAATTGTATTTTTGCCATTCACTCAGTTTCTTATAAGCTATCTTGGATGGAGAGGTGCGTGGTCTGCATTAGCTGTAATATTCTTTCTCATTGCTGCGCCCATATCACTTATATTCTTAAGGCGTCAACCAGAAGATATGGGACTGACAGTTGATGGAGACAAAGTATCTCTTGATCATACAATTGGTGCTGAGAAGGTAAATCCTCAGGCTGAAATTCAATGGACAGTGAAAGAGGCGCTGCATACAGGAGCATTATGGAAGTTAATGTTTGTCTTTGCTGTGACAGGTATGGCTCAAGGAGGAGCAAGTGTCCATAGGATTCCATATTGGGTAGAACTTGGTTTTGATGCTCATACAGTATCGTATGCTTTTTCTGCTGATGCTGCCGGTGCCGCTACAATGGCGCTAATCTCTGGATGGCTTGCAGATAGATTTCCGATACGATATATAGCGGGAATGTCTTTCGTGGGATTTACAGTGGCGATATTCCTTATGATATGCGGGTTCAACGAAGTATTTCTGTTTGCATCTACGATAACATTTGGTCTATCTGTGGGTGCGGGAATGGTAGTGCATTCTTATATATTTGCTTCGTATTTCGGGAGGGAATTTCTGGGCGCTATACGTGGAATAGTGATGCCTGTCAATCTGATCAGTGCTGGACTAGGAGCTCCTATAGTAGGGTATATGCATGATGGTATGGGGACTTACACTTCAGCATGGTGGCTGTTGATAAGCCTTTATGCGATAGGGGCATTGGTAGTGGTTACAGTAAGGCCACCAAAACACCCAGAGCTGGGAAATGCTCACGTATTATGATATTTCTGAAGAACAGATCAGTATATTTCAGGTTAATCTCATGTGCCTTAAGTATGTCTGGTACAGCTTATCTACGGGGCAAATCTATTGTTGATTAGGAAATTTAAACTATCAAATATGTTCTTTGGCTGGTGGATGGTAGGCCTCGGGGCATTCGTCACATCCATAAATAAAACAGCGGTGAATAAAGGATTCCCGGTGTTTATTTTGCCAGTGGAGCAGTTCTTTGGGGCTACGAGGGCAGAAGTATCCCTGATATTTTCTCTGGCCAGAGCAGAGAATGGTCCGACAGGTCCATTAGCCGGATGGTTAGTTGACAAGTTTGGTCCCCGAGCGTTGGTTTTTGTTGGAGCTACCATGAGCGGTGGCGGATTTCTCATATTAGGATATTCTCCCAACATTTGGGCATTCGCTGTTATTTATTTAGGGATAATAACTGTAGGTAGCAACCTTGGTTTTTCATATCCAATGGCTACTCTTCTTAATAACTGGTTTTATCGACAGAAATCTATGGCTATGTCTGTATTTCATGCTCTCGACTCTATAGTACCAGTTGTGCTAGTACCTCTGGTCGCGGTGTCCATTGGAGTTCTGGGATTAAGTGCTACATTCACTATCATTGGATGGGTAATACTAGGTGTAGTTCTTCCGCTTGCGTTTTTTATCAAGGATACCCCTGAGAGTATGGGGCTTACTATGGATGGTGATCCTGAACAGAGCGATGATCTGACAAGCAACTCAGATTCTACTGGTGGTAGTAACTGGATTCCTCCAGTGGAATACGAGTTGAAAACTGCCATGCTGACTCCTACATATTGGATTCTAGTTTTGGCGACGGCGTTTCGTTTAATAGCTAAAGCAGCAATCATGCTTCATATAATCCCGATATTTGTGAGCGTAGGGGTTAATGAACAGATTGCCGTATTGGCTTTTTCACTACTGCTTTTTATGACTATGTTAATGTATATCGTTATTGGTTGGTTGGGAGATAGATTTCCGAAGAACTGGGTGTTAATGATGGCATCTATTTTTGGGACAGCGTCTTTCGCCTTGTTGGCTATGGGTTTCCAGGGTATATGGGTGGTATTAGTATTTGTGCTATTGTTTTCGGTGGCCGATGGAAGTGCTCCTACAAATTGGGCTACTCTAGGCGAGTATTTCGGTAGGAAAACGTTTACGAGATTGCGTGGCTTTGTGCAGTTAGCTAACTTTCCAGGAGTTTTATTAGCACCATTCTTTGTTGGCTGGTGGTTCGATATACACGGGAATTACACATTACCATTGTGGATCTTTACAATCATATTTGCTCTTGGTGCAGTTACATTTGGAATTATGAGGCGACCCTTATCAAATTTAGAATGATCAGTATAATGTTTTGCAGGAGAGCCGTTAAAATTGTTGGCAGTTGACGGTGTAATAAGCGATATGGGGGCTATTATGAGAGGTGTACACGATAGAGGGGGGCTTCCGGATGACACCCCAATCAATAGGGAAGAACATGAAATGATGGATTGGGAGCTTCGAGTTGACGCTATGCATGCGGTGTTAGGTAATAAAGGATTAAGAAGTACTGATCAGATGCGGAGAGTTATAGAAAGTATACCTAAAGATCAATATGAGCAGATGACTTATTATGAACGCTGGGCTTTTGCATTGGAAACCTTAGTAACAGAAAATGAGCTTTTGTCTGCTGAAGAGATAGATCAGAAAATGTCTGATATTGTCGGTAATTAAGGATTTACTAGGGAAATAAGATGGAGAGATTCAAAGTCGGAGATACAGTAAAAGTCCGGATAGATTCTCCTTCCGGACACTACAGGACTCCAATATATATACAGGGTATGACAGGGGTTATTGAGTCAGTATGTGGTAGATTTAAAAATCCTGAAAAGCTAGCTTATGGGCATGATGGATACCCACTTGAGACCCTTTATACTGTAGAATTCATACAGAGAGATTTATGGCCTGATTATACAGGCAACATTGCTGATAAGCTGTTGATTGATATATATGAGCATTGGCTAAATCCTATTAACGAAGGTTGATTTAATGTCGAATGATCAGCATCCAAATCATGGTCATCATGAGACGGAAACGGAAGTCCAGGCAAGCTATTACGCGTCAAGATCGAAAGCTATTGAAACGCTACTCGTTGAAAAAGGCGTTATGACTACTACTGAAATCGATCGTGAGGTGAATGCTATGGATAGCAAGTCACCTGCTGACGGAGCAAAGATAGTGGCTCTAGCATGGTCGGACGATTTGTTTCGGACTAAACTTCTGGCTAATGCATCTGAGGCTTTGAAGGAGATTGGATACGAGCTGCCAGATAAAACGCCTTACTTAAAAGTGGTTGCGAATTCAGATGATATTCATTACGTCGTCGTCTGTACCTTGTGCTCGTGTTATCCTAGAATGCTTCTTGGCAGACCTCCTGACTGGTATAAAAGTCTGGCATACAGATCTAGAGTGGTAGTCTCTCCGAGGGAAGTTATGGAAGAATTTGGGCTGAGACTGTCTGACGATGTCGAAGTGAGAGTCCTAGATAGTACTGCAGACATGCGATACATGGTGATTCCTAGAAGGCCGTTAGGCACAGAAGGATTCGATCAAGACTCTCTAGCTGCATTAGTAACTAGAGATAGCATGATAGGAGTTTCAGATCCACTGTCAGCTGACTGTTTATAGGGCTTAATTATGTCCACTCCTCAAATTCCCACATCTGCTAATCCTTGGATTGGTTTGTTCAAAGAAGTATGTTCTGTAGACCTGCGGTCTTTAGCTTTATTTAGAGTTGGTCTTTCATTACTCATAATCATTGATTTGGTACAGAGATCTTTTGATCTGAAAGCACATTACACAGATCTAGGTGTTTTGCCACGATGGGCGTTGACTCAGGGTGTTGGGAATCGTTGGCACCTCTCATTTCACAATATTACCGGAATGCTCGAGGTGGAGGCGGTTATATTTCTGCTTCATGGAGTCGTAGCTTTACTGTTATTGATTGGGTTTAAAACCAGGTGGATGACGATAATTTGCTGGATCTTTATAGTTTCACTACATTCAAGAAATCCCATTATTCTTTCAGGCGGAGATATTCTGTTGTGCATCATGCTTTTTTGGGGCATGTTTCTGCCTTTAGGAGCTAGGTTTTCATTAGATCATGCATTAGACAGTAGGCAGCGGGATCCTAAAGATTCAAACCGATATTTTTCAGTAGCTAGTCTAGCGATTTTACTTCAACTAGCTTTGGTGTACTTGTTTAATTGGATAGCTAAAATACACCCCGTATGGATGCAAGATTATACTGCTGTTTATTATGCGATGAGTTTGGATATGTACGCTACCAGACTAGGTACCGCACTATTATCCTTTCCACTTTTAATGAAGGCTGGAACTTGGCTTACTTTATGGCTTGAACTACTTGGGCCTATATTACTGTTTTCACCAATCAGAAACGATATATCACGATTATTAGTGATTCTGGCATTTGTGGCACTTCATGTTGGTATAGCACTTACGCTGAACATAGGATACTTCCCAGCCGTATCTATTATCGTTTGGACTATAGCCATTCCATCGGTATTCTGGGATAAATTATGGTCATCATTATTTGATAGGCCAGAAACATACTTCCGTATTTATTATGATAATGAATGTGATTTTTGTAAGAAAACTATAGATATCCTAAAAGTTCTACTGGTCTGGAAAAATGCCACTATACAGCCGGCACAGGATGACCCCAATATAGAGCCAATATTTCGAGAGAATAATAGCTGGGTAGTTGTTACTTCTACAGGTAATAAGTTGATTCGGTTTGAAGCTTTTATCTACGCTTTTAGACAAGCTCCGATAATCGGAAATATAGCTATTCTACTGAATGTGTCACCAGTAGTCAGAGCTGGTACTCGCATATATCAATATGTTGCTACTAATCGGGGTATTTTTTCTAAAGCAACTGTAAGGCTTAAATATCGAGACAACAATTCTACATTGCCAAGATGGGCGCAGATCTCTACGGCTGTAATTCTTGTGTACGTAATAATGTGGAATGTCGCAGTAACAGAACAAGTTAACTGGAAAGTTCCATCTTTATTATATTGGCCTGGGCCGATGTTTCGAATATATCAAGAATGGCATATGTTCGCACCATACCCGGCGATGGGAGATGGCTGGTTTGTTATACCGGGTACGTTGAGGAATGGTAGTACTGTGGATATATATTCTCGTAATCCAGTAGATTGGTCTAAACCGGACGATGTATCCGAGACGTATGTCAACAATAGGTGGAGAAAATATCTACTGACTTTATATAAACCGAAGTTTAAAGATGAACGACTTTATTATGGAAAATACTTGTGCAGAAATTGGAATGATCCAGTTTTAGAAACCGACTTTGACTTAATGACTTTTCATATCTATTTTATTGAAGAACGTACTAATCCCCCTGGGGAATATTCTGATCCCGAGAGACGGTTGTTGTGGAGACATAATTGTTATAAGTAATCAGAATTGGATAATCAAAATAATAAACTGCAAACAGGAGACTAATTATGGACGCGTATGCACATCCTGAATCTATAGTAGAAACTGAATGGGTATATGAAAATTTGGCTGATCCAAGTGTAAGACTGGTCGAAGTAGACGTAGATACAAATGCCTATGACAAAGGACATATATTGGGTTCAATAGGTTGGAATTGGCAGAGCCAATTACAACAAGGTACGGTTAGGGATCTGATCGATAAAGAAGGGATGCAAAAATTATTATCAGAGTCTGGCATTAGTAATTCTACAACCGTAGTTTTATATGGCGACAATAATAATTGGTTTGCTTGCTGGGCGTTTTGGCAGTTAAAGTATTATGGTCATCAAGATGTAAGGATAATGAATGGTGGCCGGATAAAATGGGAGCTGGAAGAAAAACCTCTTGTAGAAACTAAGACCGAAGTAGATTCCGTGTCATATGTCGCGAAAGATTCTAATGAATCTTTGCGGGCGTATCGAGACCAAATTCTGAAGGACTTATCTGCATCTGGAATGTCTTTAGTTGATGTTAGGTCTCCTGATGAATATAACGGTTTGCTCTTTGCTCCTGAGAATGTACCACAGGAAGGATCACAGAGAGCTGGACATATTCCAGGTGCAAAGAATGTTCCTTGGGCACAGGCGACAGATAGTGATGGTACGTTTAAATCGTATGCTGAATTACTGCAATTATATACAGATAATGGCATAACCGGTGAAGGAAACACAGTTACATATTGCCGTATAGGTGAACGGTCATCCCACACGTGGTTCGTTCTTACTCAGTTGCTTGGGTATTCAAATGTCAGCAATTATGATGGGTCCTGGACTGAGTGGGGCAGCATAGTGGGTGCGCCTATTCAGAAATAACGGCTATAGTGCTATCTGAGAGCAGGGATAGTATCAAAGCCTGTGTAGGGCCTAAGGACTTCTGGGATAGCTATTGACCCGTCCTCCTGTTGATTGTTTTCAAGGATAGCGATCATAACCCGTGGAAGAGCTAAACCTGAGCCATTCAGAGTATGAACGAAATCCGGTCGCGTGTTCTCTTCAGGTCTATATCTTACGTTAGCTCGGCGTGCTTGGAAGTCCGTACAATTTGAGCATGAACTGACTTCTAGCCACTCTTCACATCCTGACGCCCATACTTCAACATCATACGATTTGGCAGAGGGGAATGACATATCACCGGTGCATATTTCAATTATGCGGTATGGAAGTTCAAGGTTTTTACAAACAGATTCAGCATCTGACAATAACGTTTCTAGTTCGGAATCAGATTCTTCAGGAGCGACAAACTTGTACATCTCTACTTTATTGAACTGATGTACTCTCTTGATACCTCTGGTATCACGACCTGCTGCAGCTTGTTCTCTACGAAAACATGGAGTCTGGGCCACGTAATAGAGCGGCAATGAACTGTAATCTAGTATTTCATCTCGGTGTAGATTTGTAATTGGAACTTCCGCCGTGGGAACAAGCCATAAGTCATCTTCATCGTCATGATAGAGATTGTCTGCGAATTTCGGGAGATTGCCGGATCCTTCCATGATTTCTCTGCGAACTATGATTGGTAGCATTAATTCGGTGTATCCAGCTTGTCCATGTAGTTCAAGCATCCAAGAAATTATGGCTCTCTCCAATTTGGCACCGTATCCTGACATGGTGTAAAAACGGCTACCAGATAATTTCGCTCCCCGTTGAAAATCAATAATCCCGAGGTTTTCCCCGATGTCCCAATGAGCTAGAGGAGTAAATTCAAAATCACGGGGGTCCCCCCAAGAACGTGTTACTCTATTATCTTCCTCGCCATCTCCTTGTAGAGCTGAAGATCGTGGGATGTTGGGTAATCCCATTAAAAACTCATTAATTTGAGTGTCTAGTTGTCGCACGGTCTCTTCTAGACGGTTTATCTTATCGCCAACTTGGCGCATCTCTTCTACAATTTTTTCGGATGGAGACTCTCCGGAAGATCGAGCCTGGCCTATAGCTCTACTAACTTCATTCCTTTTGGCCCGTAGCTCATCGCCTTCCGTAACGGCTTCTCGTCTCTGAGAGTCCAATTCCAATATTGTATCGATACAGTCATCTTCACCTTTGGATAGCATAGCTGTTTTAACCAAGGCGGGATCTTTTCTAATTAATTCGAGAGATAGCATGTCTATATTTTTCCTAAACCCATTGGTCTATTCGAGGTCTTCTGAGTCAGAATGTTCATTGATGGATCGCATTTGCGGAAACAATAAAATGTCTCTAATACTTGATTGTCCAGTCAATAACATAACGAGCCTATCGATTCCCATCCCTAAACCACCGGTCGGGGGCATGCCATATTCTATCGAGGTGAGGAAATCTTCATCTTTACGGTCCACTTCTTCATCTTCGTAGATATCCCTGATTTTCTCTTGTGATTCAAAACGTTCTCTTTGAACTACTGGATCATTCAATTCAGTATATGAGTTTGCTATTTCCATACCCGCTGCGAACGCTTCAAAACGTTCTACGTATCCGGGTTGGTCCTTCTTTGCTTTTGCTAGCGGAGACATATCTTCAGGATAATCTAACAGGAACGTAGGCTGAATTAGGTAAGGTTCAACGTACGTAGATAAAAGTTTGTCTATGAGTCTTCCTCTGCTTTCTAGAGGTCCCACATCGATACCTTTTGCACGGGCAGCTAGTGTCAGCGATTGGTCGTCCGGATATTCGTCTATATTGATCCCACTTCTAGATAGTAATTCGTCTTTGAGGTTCAATTTAGCCCATGGGGGTGCGAAATCAATTATATGCTCCCCAAAAGGGATTTTGGTACTTCCACACACGTCAGTGGCTAGTTTCGATACCATTTCTTCTACCATGATCATTACACTAAAGTAATCGGCATAAGCCTCGTAGCTTTCAAGGAGAGTAAATTCGGGGTTATGATCTTGGTCTATACCTTCGTTCCGGAATACACGGCCTAGCTCGTATACTTTATCAAACCCGCCAACAATTAATCGCTTCAGATATAGTTCAGTGGCTATTCTTAAATACAACTGTTGGTCAAGGGCATTGTGATGGGTAATAAATGGTCTAGCATGTGCTCCAGCTGCGACAGGTACCATGATCGGTGTATCTACCTCTAAGAAACCCCTATTATCCAAAAAGTCACGGATGCCTTTGATGACTTTGCCCCTTTGTACGAATGTATCTCTCACCTGGGGATTAGCTATAAGGTCAAGATAACGCTGTCTGTACCTTATTTCTACATCTCGAAGTCCGTGCCATTTCTCAGGTAGGGGCTTCAGTCCTTTTGAGAGTACAACAAATTCTGCGGTATCTACTGTGACTTGCCCTGTACGAGTCCTCATAATTGTTCCAGTGACGCCTATGAAGTCCCCGATATCGATATCTTTCAAAGTCTCATAGGAGTGCTCAAGAACGTTTTGTCTCATCAATGTCTGGATTGTACCGGAAGAGTCCCTTATATCTAAAAAAGACGCTTTTCCCATGGATCGGATAGACATAATCCGACCTCCCAACGACACACTCTGTTGATCTGGCGACTCAGATTCCAGAGACTCAAAGTGTGATATGGCGTCTAATATTTCCGATGTTCTACTATAACGTGGAGGATATGGGTCTATCCCATTGTCAACTAGTCTCTTTAGTTTTGCTTTTCTACTGAGCGTCAGCTCATCTTCTCTATCGGGCATTTGTATAGATGGTTTGGCCTTTCTGTGTACTTTTCTGCCACTATTGTAACTGTGCATTGTCTGATGGAAAAGAGGTATGCCATACGAATCACTTGGAAACTAGTTAGTTATAGCTTAAGACGCTTGAATGATAGCTGTACTAATGATGAAATTGGCTTAAATGTACATGGAATAGTTAGTACTTAATCATTTCATCTCGTATATGATTAACTCTGTTTATCTTGGGAACAGTCGGGAGATACTTATGATACGAAGAATGATTGGGGCGGCATTATTACAGGGGCCTATCTATGAGGAAGTTGAGAATGATCATACTGCTACTCTTCAGGCAGCGTTAGTCGTTATCATAGTCTCGATTAGTACTGCTCTCGGAAGTTATTTCACTTTCGGAGGCAATTTTATAATAGCTCTTGCAGCAGGGATTATATTTGGCCTCGGCAAATGGGCTGTTTGGGCATTCATAACATATATCATCGGCACTAAGTTATTCAATACTGAAGACACACATGCTAATTGGAGTCAAATGGCTAGAGGAACTGCCTTCTCGCAGGCGCCAGGGGTGCTGTTTATTTTTTCTGCTTTACCGGTTATAGGGCAGATGTTAGTGGTAATGGTAAGTATATGGCAGTTGTGTGCCATGACTATGGCGGTTAAACACGTATTGGATTATAGGTCTATTTGGAGGGCAGTTGGAGTAGTAGTAGTCGGGTTCTTGGTAGTTGCAGTTCCCATGGTCATCCTACAGGCTATGGTCGGCGTTCCTGCCTAATATGAGCAGGTTTTAACTTCTAGGAGAACCGTGCGCAGCAAAGAACAGATTAGAAAATTCGTTTGGGATGCTATGCAGCGAGCTGGATTAGCTAATGGAGGAAACTTATACGATAAGATTCCAGACTTTAAGCGTGCTAATGCTGCTGCTAGTAATGTGATAAATCTTGATGTATGGAAAGAGGCTTCAGTAATAAAGAGCAATCCAGATAAGGCACAAAGGCCTCTACGCGAATTGGCATTGAAATCTGGGAAAACTGTTTATATGGCAGTTCCCAGGCTCAGGAAATCAAAATGTTTTGTAGAAATCACCTGTTCCTTGGAAGCATCAGTCGAAACCCTATCGACAATGGAAGGTGCTCTGAAGTACGGAAAGCCAGTTTATCCGAGTGATTTAGCTCCGATAGATCTTGTAATATCGGGGTCAGTAGCAGTAAATCGGGAAGGAATTAGAATTGGCAAAGGTGGTGGATTCGCTGATATAGAATTTGCATTGGCTGTGGAAGGTGGGTCAGTTACAAATGAAACACCCGTTCTGACAACAGTGGACCATATTCAAATCTTAGATGAACCGTTTCCATGGTCGCGCCATGATGTGGCCGTAGATTATATTGTTGCTGAGGAAGAAATCATATATTGTGATAGATCTAAGGACAGGCCGGCCGGTATTTATTGGGAAGACTTGGATGAGTCTAAACTACAGGAAATACCGCTCTTAAAAACCCTGTATGAATCATTCAATCGTAAAAGCTCCCATTAATGCTGGGTTCAGGGAGCTTTTACTAGTATTGCCGGTGCTTTAAAATGGATCCCCTACTTCACTTTGTACATTCAGTTCAGCCATTAATTCCGTTATTTGTTTCCACGTTTCGTCTTCTATGAATATTCCCTCGGCTCTTCTTTTTTGCTCCGTTTTAAACTCTATTTCCCCTGGATATAGTACTTCGCTGAAACCAGCAGCTGGAGGGGATGTTTTGACGAACTCAGCAAAATCTTTGACATCCTTTTTGAAGTCTGCCAGTGGTCTGAATTTTTCTACGTCATAAGCAACTAGAAATACTCCGTCGTTGTGTCTTGCTTGAGGGTCGATACCAAATCCTAGCCCAGTGAGTAAACCGGAGAAAATTTCAACCATGAACGATAAGCCATATCCTTTATGTCCTTGATCTGCTCCTACAGGTAATATAGCCCCGCCTTTAGAATAGTCATTAGGATCCGTGGTTGGATTACCTTCTTTGTCTATTATCCATCCGGGCGGAACATTTTCCTGACGATTTCTTGCTAGGTTTATTTTACCGGCCGCGACTGCACTGGTTGCCATATCGAGCAATACTTGTCCTTCAAGATCGCTTGGTATGGCCATGCATATTGGGTTAGTCCCTAATCTTCGAGCACGTCCGCCAAATGGTGCGACTGCCTTGGGACCTGCCCCTGAGTCGGCGGTAATCATACCAATCATACCTTCTTGGGATATCATTGTAGTGTAGTCTCCGAGCCTGCCTATATGGCTCTGAAGATGTATTGTGATGGCTGCCACGCCGCTAATTTTGGCTTTTTCAATTACCATTTTAGTAGCTTTTTCGGTAACGACGAATCCAAATCCCCAGTTACCATTAATGACCGCAGTCGTAGGGGTCTCTTGTTCTACTACAAAAGGCGCTCCAGGTACTATGTGGCCTTTGTCAATCCGTTCGCAATATTCTGGCACATGGATCATTCCGTGAGAGTCATGTCCTACAAGATTAGCTTTGACTTGGTGTGCTGCAACGATCTCAGCTTCTTCTTTCGGTGTCCCTTTGGCGCAGTAGATGTGCACAGCTGCTTTATGTAAAAATTCTGGGCTAAATACAGGCATATTTGATCCTCCTAGTCAATTGTTTGTAGTCTATTAGGAGTCAGGATGTTTGTCTAGGATTCATCAATCTTGTGAGTGCGTGTAGTCACGTGTTATGCTAGCTGTTCGGAGTGCCCCTGTAGCTCAGTGGATAGAGTGCTGGCCTCCGGAGCCAGAGACGAGAGTTCGACCCTCTCCGGGGGTACCATAGTAGGGGTAATCAATTATCGGGGCGTGGCCCAGCGGTAGGGCGCCTGGTTTGGGACCAGGAGGTCGCCAGTTCGATCCTGGCCGCCCCGACCATTAGAACAATGTTAGGGAAGATGAATTTAAGTAACCGCTATGGTAACTTTAACGGATCGAGAGGCTGAAAGAGTCACAAATGCTGGTGGGCGCTACTGCGAAGGTTGCCCTCGGTGTAAAGATGCAGACTCGGGTTTCTGTACTCAACGGCATCCGGAATACAACAATCTTCATCCTGTTTGCCGCAAATGTGGCCATTGTGTCCTGAGAGGATCTCACAGTGATGATACCTCAGACTTACGCTAGCGATACTTGCTAGTGTGCAATTGCCACGTATATCTGAACCGCATTCATTTTTCTGCGGCATCAATTGTTACGAAAACTCGCTCTGATAATTGCTGATGCATAGCAGTTGTTTTTAGTAAGATCTTATTACTAATCGAACTAATTAAGAAATTTTCTTTATGATTTGGGAATCGTGTGTATACGTGATGTTGTTGGGGTGGTGTGTAAATATGCAGGAAGTCGAAATTAGGTTCAATGCTGAAATCAGTGACAATGATGGCGTAATGGAGTTTAGTTGCTCTGTCGAATACCCCGTCTCTCTCGAGCAATTCTTGCCCGAAGAGTTACGAGAGGAGAATGCCAGTTCTGAAGTAACTATTCGAGCCTTTAGCAGTGGAAATGGCAGCTTTAGCACAAACAGCTTGGAACAAGCGGAAGTTACAGAGGTGCAAATTCGTGAAAAATTGCAATCCGCTTACGAAGAATACCTTGAATGGGAACAGAGGCTGGATAATTGGGATGGTACCAGAGTGTACGGTTTGCTCAAGAGGAAGAAAAAATCAGTTTGGTCAATTAGGGGTAATGACTAGTTGTAGTATGTTAATGGATAATTGACATCATCAGGATTGCTTTGCTAGCATTCGATTCGGTTTCTGTCAAAGAATAGAGCCCCATATTGTTTTCTCTTAAATAAAGGTCATTTTGTCCGAGACGTCATACATGCAATCTAGTAACAAGCCCAGCCCATCATTGCCCCCAATGTTTGAGCGTTATAGATTCGATGTAGCTAATACTCTTCATAGATCTATATCGGACTTGCACCTAAAAGAGATTCCTGATCTTCTAAAATACCATTTGGGATGGGTTGATCGAGATGGTAACGTCTCGCAAACGGCTTTTTCTCAGGGTAAAGCACTTAGGCCAACGCTATGTATGTTTGCTTGTGACGCTCTAGCCGGAGATATAACTCAAGCAGTACTAGGAGCCGCTGCTCTCGAGCTAATACATAATTTTTCTTTGATTCATGATGATATACAGGATCAAGATATAGAACGTCGCCATCAGTCAACAGTCTGGTCCATATGGGGCATCCCCAAGGCGCTAGTCGCAGGAGATGCTATGCAGGTAGTCGGTGACTTGACAGCATTGATGTCGATGGAGAAGGGAGTTCCTGTAAATGTAGTGCTGAAAGTCTCTGAGATTCTTACAGAGAGCTATCTCGAGATGATCGAAGGCCAATGCCTGGATTTACGATTTGAAACGCGTACGGATATTTCATCAGAGGATTACTTGGGGATGGTTGCCCGCAAAACCGGAGCCCTACTGAGGAGTTCGGTACACATAGGATCTCTGATCGCGACGGATGACGAACATATTACACAGGCATTTTCTGAGTTTGGAAATCATATAGGTAGAGCTTTTCAGATAAGAGATGATTATCTGGGAATCTGGGGGGATGCTTCCGAGACAGGAAAGTCCAATGATAATGATATAAGACGTAGGAAAAAGTCTTTCCCAGTGGTCTATGGGTTCGAGCATGCTTCAGGAATAGCCAAGAAGGAATTAATTTCCATTTATAATGAAGAAATAAACGAAGAAGAAGATGTGGCGAAAGTAATGGCTATACTGGAGGATGTAGGAGCCCCTCAATATTCTGCGGAAATTACTGAGAAAAGTGCTGAGCTAGCTTTATCGGCAATTTCAGGCTTAGACCTTCCTGATTGGGTCGATCAGGAAATAGGGGATCTTGTTAATTTCTTGGTTAACAGACAATATTAAGATTATCCTTATTTTTCAGTCGCCTATTTCTAGTTTGTCGCTCGTTGGATAGTTGATTAGTGTCCACATTAAGTAAAAGTAACCACGCCTATTTGTATGGGAATCATGTAGATCAAATTAATGATGCTATTAACCGTACACAAACTTTTTTAAAGAATTCACAAGAGTCCGAAGGCTATTGGTGGGGTGAGCTCGAGTGCAATAATACTATGGAAGCGGAATACATCTTCCTAGTCTATTTTCTTGGAGTAGTTGATGCCACCAAGTTACGTAAAGTGGCGCAGAGGATTCTATCTAAGCAGCTAGCAGATGGTTCGTGGGGGCAATATTTTGGGTCACCTGGTGATCTAAGCACTTCTATTGAGTGCTATTTTGCCTTAAAACTTTCAGGCTATAATCCGGAATCTTTTGAACTAACTAAAGCCAGAGAATTTATTTTGGCTAATGGCAGCATTCCTAATGCCCGGGTGTTTACTAAAATTTGGCTAGCGTTACTTAATCAGTGGAATTGGACTGACATACCCCGGATGATACCGGAAATGGTATTCATATCACAGCGCTTACCATTTAATATATACAAATTTTCCAGTTGGGCGAGACCTACGATTGTTCCATTGCTAGTTGTATTCGGGCGGAAACCAGTTGCTGTAATTCCAGATTATGCAAACCTGGATGAAATACAGAGTGGATATTCTTCGAGCAATTCCAAGTTTTATCGATCAAGTGAGAATAAGTTTGTTAAGTTGGTCAATAAATCAATGGGCATATATGAAGCACAACCGTTTCATCCATTTAGAAAATTAGCAGAAAAGAGACTATTAAATTGGATACTGACTCATCAGGAAAAGGATGGTTTATGGGCTGGCATTCAGCCATCTACATTTTATTCGCTCCTAGCTCTGAATTGTCTGGGATTCGATGTTGAAGATCCAGTAATACAGAAAGGTTTATCGGGTGTCGACAGGTTATGTTGGGAGTCTGACAGCGATATGGCTGTACAAGGTTGCATTTCTCCGGGTTGGGATACAGCCCTAGGTTTACTGTCCTTATTAGAATCAGGAGTAGATGTTGAGACAAAGGAGATTTATAAATCGATAGTTTGGCTATTATCTAATCAAATCAGCACTACAGGTGACTGGATTATCAATGCTGGTCATGTTTCTCCAGGTGGGTGGGCTTTTGAATTTCACAATAATAATTATCCGGATATTGATGACACTGCCTTAGTTATTATGTGTTTGGCACAAGCTCAGAACAACGGGATAGCCCATTCTGGCCTCAAGGATTCGATACGTAGAGGACTAGGTTGGGTGCTAGGACTGCAATCCCAATCGGGTGGTTGGGCAGCTTTCGACAAGGATAATTGTAGTAAATATCTATCAGATCTGACATTCTCTGATTTTGGTGAAGTTATAGATCCTCCGACCGTTGATGTGACTGGACACGTCCTTGAGATGTTGGGAAAACTGGGTTGTAGCAAGGAAGATGTATACGTAAATAGAGCTTGCCAATTTGTTCAAGATAACCAGGAGCGGGATGGTTCTTGGTTTGGTAGATGGGGGGTCAATTACATTTACGGAATTGGCTGTGTTTTGCCTGGCCTAGCTTCTGTTGGTGAAGATATGGACCAGCCGTATATTTTACGAGCTGTAGATTGGTTACTTGACCATCAAAATGAAGACGGAGGCTGGGGCGAAACTTGTGGATCATATTCCGATCCTTCATTGAGAGGAGTCGGTCCGAGTACAGCTTCTCAAACTAGTTGGGCCCTCATCGGTTTGATAGCATCCGATTATAAAGCTGATGACTCTATTTACAGAGGAATCCGATATTTGATGGACACTCAACAGCACGACGGGACATGGGATGAACCATATTTTACTGGTACGGGTTTCCCGGGATATGGGATAGGCTGTCTACCCTATGACCTTGAAGATGAACATTGGCGTGAGTATGATCTGTCAATACCCTCAGGTCTTATGATTAGATATGATTTATACCGCATAGTGTGGCCTCTCCTAGCATTGGCGAGATACAAAAAAAGGCTGACCTAATTTGATACTCATTGTGTATTATGGCGTACATAGATAAAAAATTGGAAAAGTCATATAAGTTTTGCAGAGAGTTGGCTACCTCTCATTATGAAAATTTCACTGTCGCCTCGCTCCTAATACCTAAAAGTAAACGAGACAATATATATGCGATCTATGCTTATTGTAGGATAGTCGACGATATTGGTGATGAAGCTTCTTCAGATTTCCCATTTCTGACTGACCTGAATGTTGAAGTCAACTGGGAGGAATGGTCTGAGTCCGAGCGACGATTACACTTACTAGAATACTGGGAATCACAATTGACTTTGTGCTATACAGGCACCCCGTCTAACCCTGTTATGTATGCATTGCAGGACACTATTCTTTCATTTGAAATACCAATCACGCCGTTTATTAAACTTATATCAGCCAATAGATTAGACCAGGCTCAACACCGATACGAGACTTTTGAGAATTTATTGAATTATTGTGAGTATTCAGCTAATCCAGTAGGACAAATTTTCTTGCATTTGTTTGGTTATGATGATGAGTTGAGACAAACGTATTCTGACTTTACTTGTACAGGTCTACAGTTAGTAAACTTTTTGCAGGATATCAAGACGGACTTTCTCAGAGGACGTATTTATATTCCGCAAGAAGACATGGCCTATTTTGGTTATTCAGAGGATGAACTTAGTAAAAATATTGAAAACCAGAATTTTCAGAGATTAATGAAATTTGAAAGTAGTAGAGCTCGCGAATATCTCAATCAAGGTTATAAGTTGATTGATTATCTGAATGGTCCTATAAGGTTAGACGTAGCTCTGTTCAGCAGAGGTGGTTCTGCGGTATTGAAATCTATCGAGCGAAGCGAATATAAGGTATTAATGAGTAGGACAAAGTTGTCTAGATATGACAGTATGGGGCTAGTCCTAGTTAATTTTTTGAAATATTTACTGCGTCGGGATTCTAGCAGGTATCTGAAAGGCAATGTGTAGTCCCTAATGGATCTGAACGAAGCATATAACATTTGTTCTACTATCACGCGGAAGGAGGCTAAGAATTTTTACTATGCTTTCCTTACATTGCCGCGTATAAAAAGAAGAGCTATCTATGTGATATACGCCTTTTGTAGGTTTTGTGATGACATAGCTGATGGTGATGCGGACGTCGACGAGAAACTGATACAAATAAACCGTGTCAGGAAGAATTTAGAACGAGTCGACTTTGATAACTTTCATGAACCGGTCTATCTTGCCTTGAGCGACGTAATAAACCAGTTCAATATACCTGTTGAATATTTTGATAGCTTGTTATCTGGTATGGAAATGGATTTGTCCAAATCCAGATATAACAATTTTAGTGAGTTGGAAGAATACTGTTATAGAGCTGCTTCGGTTGTGGGACTGATGTGTATCCATGTATTTGGATTTAAAGACTCACGAGCTCAACAATGTGCCATCAGCCTTGGTTTGGCTATGCAACTTACGAATATTTGTAGAGACGTGCGCGATGATTTAGATTTGGGAAGAATATATCTACCGGCGGATGAAATGCTACGCTTTGGTTATTCGGAGAAACTATTAGAGTCGCTGCAGGTCACCGATGAATTCACCGAGTTGATGAAATATCAGGTTGTCCGTGCAAGAGAATATTTTGTAGATGGCATGCGCATTGTAGATTATCTAGAAGGCGATGCTAAAGTTTGTACTTCTTTACTCGGTAATCTTTATCTGGCTTTGTTAGATAGAATCGAAGGTAATGGTTATGATGTTCTTTCTAGCCGTATCAGGCTCACTATTTTGGAAAAGCTGTTATGTTTGGCCATAACGTGGTTTAAAGTTAAGTGCAGGGTATGGAGATAAACAAGACAGCTATTGTAATAGGAGGAGGACTGTCTGGAATTGCTTGTGCGGTTTATCTCAATCAGTTTGGGTATCAAGTTTCTCTTGTTGAAAGTCGGCAATTTCTCGGTGGGCGTTCTTTTTCGTTTCAATATCATTGGCCCTCAGAGACTATTGATAACGGGCAACATGTAGTTCTGGGTTGCTGCACGTATTTTTTTGAGTTTTTGAATACAATCGGCGCCACACATTATTGGGAATCTGAGGATACTCTGCATATATCTATGAGGGACCATTGCGGGAATAAATGGGCGTTGCGAGAATATAAATGGCTGTTCCCTATTCAGTTGCTCCCAAGTGTTGTGCATTTTCCATTTATTAGTTATTTGGAACGCATTGGCATAATCTTCGCGATGCTTATGGCCAAAATGGAACGCGAGAATCAGACCGCTGACAACATATCATTTTATGATTGGTTAAAGAAAAGTCACCAATCAGACCGAGTCATAAAGCGATTCTGGAGCGTAATAGTTAAGCCTGTTTTTAATGACCATTTAGATAATATCAGTGCTGCTATGGGTCTTATGTTCATCAAAATAGGCTTAATGGGAAAAAGAGGTAGTGCTAATATATTCTATCCTAATGTAGGGCTGTCCGATTGCATAGGAGGGCCATCCGAAGATTATCTGTCTGGCGTAGGTTGTGAATTGCATATGGGAAGCTCTGTAGATGCTATTCATATAGATGATAATCAAATTGCAGAGGTCCGACTCAGGAATGGGAATGTTCTGAACAGTGACATAGTTGTTAGTGCTTTGTCATATCCAAATCTGGTTCGAGTTTTGAATAATAGCGGGATTGATATGGAAAATATATCTGGAGATATATCAGAACTCCAAAGTGCTGGAATAATGAATGTATACTTATGGTACGAACGGCCAGTCATGGAGGAGAAATTTTGTATGGTAGTAGATAGCCCGATAGAGTCTATATTTAATAGGACTGCTATCATTTCATCAGATCATAACTCTGATGAAATGATGTTAGATGACGATAGATATTACTGTACGGTGCTTTCGATTGGGAATGCTCACGATTATATGGAATGGACCCATAATGAGGTAGTTGAGTTTTGCACGAAAGAGATGGTTCGTATATTTGATGATCCTGACTTAGTAACACCAGTACATGCGAAAATTGTAAAACAACATGAAGCGACGATTCGATGTAAACCGGGATCTACTGGGCATAGACCTGATTGTATGACGTCAATCCAAAATTTGTTCATAGCGGGTGATTGGACCCGCACAGGCTGGCCATCTACTATGGAAGGGGCTATTCGAAGTGGATACAATGCCGCTCGGTATATTCACGATGTATATAGTGCCTAGAACTATATATCTCCCACCCAGGCTATTACTTTCGTTGCCTATATTAGGCTCTGGTGCTTATAAATGTTAAATGACAGGAAAGTGGTGGCTGTTACTGGTTCCTCTGGTTATATCGGATCCCGATTGATACGATATTTGGAAGAGTGTGGATCTTATGGTCTTGTAGCTTTTGACATTAACCCTCCGGTTGTTCCAATTCACGATATAGAAGTTCACCGATTAGATATTAACTGTGATATAAGTTCTCAGTTGAGACGGTCAATGGTAAATACAGTAGTCCATCTAGCTGAAAGCAATTATACATTTGGTAATACCAGTCATAAAAGCGATTCACAAGAACAAAGGATAAAGAATCTAAAGACTGTACTAGCTTCTTCTGTAGAAGCGGGTGTAACTCATTTCATTTATATAAGTTCACATACTGTTTACGGTATTGGAAGAGATCTTCCAATACCGATTACTGAGATGTTTCCATTAGCCGATAATACGGAGTTTTCCTATAGTTATGGTAACGTCGTTATTGAGAATATATTGTCAGAGTTTGCAGAGAAACATCCAGCTTGTTTAGTGACAATTTTAAGATGTAGTCCCGTCCTTGGACCCACTGCAAATGATAATCTAATGTCTATATTCAATTGTACGAATCCTATAGCTGTTTTTGGATATAATCCGCCATTCCAATTTCTACACGAAGACGATTTGGCTAGGATTATAGAATTGGTATTACATAATTCATTAGATGGGGTTTTCAATTTGGCTTCTGACGGGGTTGTGTTCTGGAGGGAAATATTGGATTTGTTGCCTTTTAAACCTCTAACTGTCCCGAACGTTTTTGTTATTCCCATAGTACTGCTTAGTATGGTTGGGTTTCCGACTAGATCAGCAACTAGCAGAAGTGCTTTTAACATGATGAAATATCCAATTGTCTTGGGAACTGGTTTGTTGAAGCAGAAGATTGGATACACGCCTAATTATAGTTCATTGGAAACATTTACTAGTTTTTCAAATTCTGTTCTTTGGAAATAGTTGTTAATGACTAGACTTAAATGCATTGTAGATACTGATCCTGGAATAGATGACGCGATAGCGATTTTAATGGCTCTAAATTGTGCCAGTATCGACGTTTTGGGATTCACTACTACCGGCGGTAATATCTCTTTAGAAACTGCAAATAAGAATATTCTCTCGATATTCGATTATTTGCATTGCCCAAACAATGTTTATAGTGGTGCGGAATTTCCAATAAAGGGGTCTTTCCCTTATGCAACTAATTTTCATGGAGAATCAGGACTATCTAAGGATTTACCAGACCCTGTTTCTAATGTTTCTAGTGTTAATGCCGTTGACTTTATAAATGATTCTCTATGTCGTAGTCCCAACGATATTACTTTAATATGTCTCGGTCCTTTGACTAATCTTTATCGACTATTTGTGAAATACCCAGACAGTATGAGTAAGATAGGTTCACTAGTATTGATGGGCGGAGCGGTCAATAGTAAGGGTAATGTTACGGAACATGCCGAGTTTAACTTCTACTGTGATCCGATAGCAGCTGATTATGTTTTGAGTACCGGGGTGCCTGTTACGCTCGTGGATTTGAAAGCCTGTAGGCAAGTTGGTATGAGTAGAAAAGTTGCTCATTCAATATCATCTGTAACTAGAACCGGTCAGTTAGCTATAGAATTGATAGTCAATTGGTTTGGGCTAGATGAAACTAGATCGGTATTTGAATTCTATGATCCGTTGGCGTTAGCTATTTCTATTGATCCGAGCTTGGCAACTTATGATGCGACCGATATCACAGTGCATACAAATGTTACACCTCGATACGGAGAAACTGTGGCTTTTTATACTCAGGGATCTACAAATCTAGTAGATATTGTCGATGCGGATAAATTTTTCCATATGTTTGCAGATTTTTTAGATATTAAAGGTTTATTGCCCTGATCTCCTGAATAATCTATTAGATTGGAACAGACTGATAATAGAAATCATTAGCCCATAGATCATCTAAGATGGCTTGATCCCCTTCCGTTAGAGATGGACTGTCTACGGCGGATGTGTAATCTGCTAATTCAGATAGATTTGTGAAATTAGGTAACACAGATACTATACTAGGCTGATACAAACAAAACTGTATTGCAGATTGAGCTATGTTCCGGCCTGTATCCTCACCCGATAGAAATTGTATCTGTTCAACTTTAGCCAGCGCTTCTTGGAGCCATTGGATTCTTCGATGTGATCTATGATCGCTTTCATCGAATGTAGGAGCCTCTGTATATTTTCCGGTTAAGGCTTCTGAGGCGTGGGGAACCCGTGAAAATAGACTGACTTCATTTTGTTCGGCTATTTTGAAGAAATCTTTAGCTGGATCTTGTTCTAAAATACTATATATTATTTGAAGGCTATCTACATGGCGCTCCTTCATAGATGCTTCCCCTTCTTCGAACCAACCTATATCTGGCCCTAGGGCACAGCCGTAATGTCGTATCTTACCTTCTGATTTTAGCTGTTCTAAGGTTTCAAACACTTCGTCTTTTTCCAAGGTATCGATTCGAGGGTTATGAAGTTGGTATATGTCGATGTAATCTGTTTGGAGTCTTTTTAAACTTTGCTCACATGCGAATTTGATAAAGTCAGGTTCAAATTTCTGAGGTCGTTCTTTATGACCCTCGCGAGGGGTTAATTTATCGTAAAAATCGTATCCAAATTTGGTCGCTATAATTATGTCGTGTCTGTGCTGACCTAAACCTTTTGCTAGTATTTCTTCTCCATAACCTTCGCCATATGTGTCCGCGGTATCATAGAAATTCACTCCAAGATCGAAGGCGTTGTCCAATAGGGCAAATTTATCGGATTCTTCAATTTTCCCCCACCAATTGGTTGCTACGGTCCACACGCCAAATCCGATTTCTGACACAGATATATCTGTTCTAGGTAATGTTCGGTATTTCATGGTTGTTCATCTCCTCATAGTGAGCAAATAGCTAACTTTCAATCCTGACGTATTAATGCTTCTAATATCTAAAATGCAAGCAAAACTGTCTATTAACTTAGAGCCTTTTTTATTTCGTTTGCCTTCACTTCGAATGCTTCATCAGATAGGACTGGTGTTTTATTTTCCATATCTATCGCAGGAATGATATCAACCCATGAAGTGCAACCCTGATATTCTGGTATGAATGGAACGGATGTTTTTGATGCTAAGTCATAAACCCTGACCAATATTATTGATAAGGGAACCATTGGTTTCCAATTAAGTCTGCCTTGTGCGTACTCGTCGGTCCATATGTGGAAGTCATATAAAGATTCGATTTTATCTTGGTTAGATATTTCGATTACCTCATGGACTTTTGCCCATTTGCTAAACTCGATACTATTTTCGTCGCGATTTGCACTTAAAAGCTCCTGCAAATTCTCCCGATATGGTTGTTTCAGCAATTCAGGCTTCTGGTGCTCGTATGTTGGATATAAAAGAAATTCATCATGTATTATGCGGAAATCTTTATTTTCTTCATGTATCCCGCCTTTTCGCATCAGCATGATCTGTGTGCCAGAGGCCAGAGCTTCTACTGTGATTGCCCACTCTTTCAGAGCAATGCGCGGTCGTACCTGGGTCATGTTGATCCTCTCTTGTGTCTACTAGTTACAGTTAAATTCCATGTTAGCATTCAAGGCGGTTTGTCTCAATCCCCTGACGGCTAACATGGATCAATTACATATGATTATGAGTTTGTAAAAAATCTACAAAAGATTTTTGCGACGGAGACAGCGGACGATTTTTGTGACTAACTAGGAATAGAGGCCGTTGGCATGACCATTCACTAATATCTAAAATAGTTAATAATCCCGCCTTTACTTCAGCGGCAACTCCTAGTTTTGATATTACCCCTATTCCGCCTCCTGAGGCTGTGGCCTGTTTCACGGCCTGGTTACTTCCTACGGTCATGTTGATTCTGGGTTCTATCCCTAATCGTAAAAAACATTCTTCAGCTATAGATCTAGTTGCTGAACCCTGCTCTCGTATTATTAGCCCTTCTGTATTGACATCAGTAAGGGTTATTTGGGGGCCAAGGCTTGAGGCTTTTTCAGGGGATGTAATTAAAATGATTTCGTCAGTGGTGTATTTGACGAATTCTAAGTCATCGGTGGAATCGTTTGTCCAATCACCGACCATAGCTAGGTCTATTTTATATTCGGACATTTGCTGGATTATATCTTCGGTGTTACTGACGCTTATTTCTACTGTTATACCGGGGTGCATATTCCGAAATTCCCCTACCAGTATGGGCAGGACATATTCTCCAGGGGTAGTACTTGCGCCTAAGATCAAATTCCCAGATTTTAGACCGTTTATTTCGGCTAGAGTTGAAATTAGCTCGTCGGACAGAGTGAAAATTTGCTGAGCATATTTTAATACAACTGCTCCTGTATCAGTGATTTGCAATTTCCTTTGCTTACGATGAAGTAGTATGGTTCCAAGAGAGTTCTCTAATTCACCTATCTGTATTGATACAGCGGGTTGGGTGATATTAAGCATTGATGCTGCGTTAGAAAAACTCCCTGTATGTGCAACCGCGTAAAAAATAAATAAGTGGTGAAGATTTATGCTTTCGTGCGATACATTAAGCAGAGTGATGTCTCTAGTGTCTCGCTTATTAGTTGGCATATCTATTCGCAGTGTTATCAGTAAGTTTTAAAATGGACATTAGGTTATTTGTAGTTATACGGGCAGTGTCAGACAAATCAATTCCTTTCAATTCGGATAGTGTTTGGGCTATATCTACGAGATGTCTCGGCTCTGTCCAGTTATGACGATATTTCTTGAATGGCTGTGGAAAACAGTCTGTCTCTAATACTATATCGTCAATTGAAATATGTTTTGCTACTTCTTGAAGTTCAGGAAGTCTAGTCAAAGGTCTTGCTAGCGAGATTTTAAATCCAGAGTCTATCGCTCGATTAGCAGTTTTCAGATCTCCCTGAAAATAATGCATCGCACCGCCTACTCGATAGGCGCCTTCTTCGTTTAATATTCTTAGAACTTCATCGTGTGATTCACGTGAGTGAAATATTATTGGGAGATCTAGGTCTATCGCTATCCGAATATGCTCGCGGAAGACTTGTTCCTGAATAGCATGGTCAGGTGAGCTTGGCAGAAAATCGAGCCCTACTTCACTTATGCAGACTACCTCTGGACGTAACTTAGCCAGGTTGTGCAACTCGTCACACGCGTCGTTATCTAATAACTGGTGTGACTCCATGGGATGTATTCCTACTCCTGCAAAAATCGTAGGATACGTACCCGCCAACCCTATACAGGCTTTTGTGGATTCAATAGTAGTTCCCGCCGCTATTATTATGTTTACCCCTGATTGGACCGCTCTATCGAGTATTTGCGGAATCTCAGATGCATCATATTGGTCAAAATGTGTGTGGCAATCGGATAACGTTAATGGGATGTCTTTACTGTCATTCATTTAGAGATATCCTAGGAACCTAATCACAAGATTTTTCCGATTATCTAACAGGTATTATAAACAAAAGATGTCTGGGTTGAAATCAGATTTCTTATGGCGTAGTTGATCATTATTTAGATTAATAAGAGTTGTGTTCAATTGACACTGTATTGTGCCCATGTTAGGCTAATTCTTGACTATATTGGTCAACAATTGTGGAGTTCATTGTGGATAGGAGTTTATAAACCCCCTACTCACGGGCGGAGGGATTTACATGTCAACACAAAGAATCATATCTCGTAATACCTCATCAGAAGAATTGGTATCGGACTATAAATGGGGATTTACGATCGACATAGAGGAAGAATCAGCTCCTAAAGGGCTGAATGAAGATATTGTTCGCTTAATATCATCCAAGAAAGAAGAGCCTGAATGGCTTTTGGAATGGCGCCTCAAGGCTTTTAGGCATTGGATGCGCCAAAATTTTGAAGAGCCGTCTTGGGCTCATCTTCATCATCCCACCATTGATTTTCAGAACATACATTACTACGCGGCCCCTAAAGTAAAGGAAGACGGTCCTAAAAGCTTGGATGAGGTTGATCCAGAATTAATAGAAGCTTTCAATAAATTAGGCATACCGCTGGATGAACAAAAAAAGATGACTGGCGTCGCAGTAGACGCGGTATTAGATAGCGTATCCGTAGCTACGACATATCAGGACATGCTTGAGAAATCGGGGATTATATTCTGCTCTATGAGTGAAGCAGTAAAAAACCATCCCGAACTTGTCAGGAAGTACTTAGGCTCAGTTGTACCTTATACGGACAATTTTTATGCCACTCTAAACTCCGCTGTATTCAGCGATGGATCTTTTGCATATATTCCCAAGGGAGTTAGGTGCCCTATTGAATTAATGACTTACTTCAGAATTAATGCAGAGGAGTCTGGCCAATTCGAGAGGACGCTCATTGTTGCAGAAGAAGCTAGTTATGTTAGTTATTTGGAAGGTTGTACTGCTCCGATGCGTAAGTCCACTCAATTACACGCTGCTGTCGTAGAGTTGGTTGCTTTGGATGATGCTGAGATTAAGTATTCTACTTTGCAAAATTGGTTCCCTGGCGATAAAGAAGGTAACGGTGGCGTATACAATTTTGTCACTAAGCGAGGTAAAGCTGCGGGAAGAAATTCTAAAATATCATGGACACAAGTAGAAACGGGGTCAGCGATAACTTGGAAATACCCGAGCGTGGTTTTGCAAGGGGATAACTCAGTAGGAGAATTTTATTCTGTTGCATTGGTCAACAATTATCAGCAGGCTGATACTGGTACCAAGATGATTCATATTGGGAAAAACACTAAGAGTACTATTGTCGCTAAAGGAATTTCAGCAGGTAAGGCAGAAAATACTTATCGTGGGCTTGTCAAAATTAATGCTTCTGCTAGTGGAGCAAAGAACTTTACGCAATGTGATTCGCTTCTTGTAGGAGATCAGTGCGGAGCACATACGGTACCGTACATTGAGGTTAAGAATCCGACCGCGCAAATGGAGCATGAAGCGACCACATCTAAGGTGAGTGATGATCAACTCTTCTATTGTCAACAACGTGGGATAGGAGTGGAAGATGCTCATTATATGATTATTAATGGTTTTTGTAGAGGAATATTCCAGGAGCTACCATTTGAATTTGCGATGGAGGCTTCTCAATTATTAAAAGTTAGCTTAGAAGGGACGGTTGGTTAATAGATAATGGCAAATCAAGCTGCATTGCCAATGTTACAGGTCACAGATCTTCGAGTCTCGGTCGGAGATCAAGAAATATTGAAAGGTGTTAATTTAACGGTTAATGCTGGTGAAGTGCATGCCATAATGGGTCCTAACGGATCGGGTAAAAGCACTCTGGCTAACTCTTTAGCAGGTCGTCCTGAATATAATGTCGTGTCGGGGCAAGTTCTGTATCAAGGCGAGGATTTGCTTAGTTTGGAACCAGAAGATAGAGCGAGACGAGGATTGTTCTTGGCGTTTCAATATCCTATGGAGCTTCCTGGGGTTAGGGCTTGGCAGTTTCTAAAAGCTGCTGTGGATGCCAAGAGACAACACAATGGTGATGAGGAGATGAGTGCTCGGGACTTTGATCAGTATTTAAAAGAGAAAGTCTCGCAGGTAGATATTGACCCCGAATTGAGCAGAAGGAACGTTAACGAAGGTTTCTCTGGTGGGGAGAAAAAGCGGAACGAGATATTGCAAATGGCTATGCTAGAACCCGCTTTGGCTCTGCTAGATGAAACAGATTCAGGATTGGATATTGACGCGTTGAGAATAGTATCTGACGGGGTTAACAAATTGAGAAACCCCTCAAATGCTGTAGTACTTGTGACTCACTATCAAAGAATACTGAATTACATCACCCCAGATTTTGTACATGTCCTGGTAGATGGCAGAATAGTGCGCTCAGGTGGTGCAGATCTTGCTCATGAACTAGAAGAAAAGGGTTATGATTGGATAAGGGAAACTGTCTCTTAATTCGGAGTACGTAGAGTGCGCTCGGTTAAGGCCAATCCTTTCTCGCCAAAATATCGGATGTTCTGTAAGTATATTTTCATTAGGTTAAATAGGGTAAGTATATAGACATGTCTGACGTATCATCTAAATATCCACAATATACACATGATTATGATTTGGTTTGTTCGAACAAGGGAAAAGCCTCCTGGTTGGAGGAAATAAGACAACCAGCTTGGTCTGTTTTCAATAATATAGGGTTTCCTACAGCTAGACGAGGAAATGAGAAGTGGAAATACACTGATATTAGGCCTATAGCGAATCAGACATTTATCTATGGCCCCACATCGTCAGCTGACAAGAGTCTTGAATTAAACTCCCTGGATAATATTATCCCTAATTCCGATGGTTGGATAAATCTTGTATTCATTGATGGTGTTTACCAGTCTGATGCAAGTGAGAAATACTTGGACTCTGTAGAAGTTTCTACTTTATCTGAAGCATTTGAGAATCATGAAGAACTTGTAAAGAAATATTTAGGTCGGGAGGCTGTTTATTCAGACGATGGATTCACAGCACTTAATACAGCGTTTATAGAAGATGGAGCGTTTGTATTGGGTAAGGCGTCATCAGAAAGCAATTCGGTGGTTAATATCGTATTTCTCACGTCCGGTAAAGTTAGTAATTGTGTTACTTATCCTCGAGTACTGGTAATAGCCCAACCGGGAAGCAATTTAAGCGTATTAGAAAACTATGTTAGCTTGTGTGATTCAAGTTCACTTACAAATTCGGTAACAGAAATATATGTGGAGGAAAATGCCACACTAAAACATTATCGTCTGTGTTTGGAACGGGAACAAGGCTTTCATATAGGTGTAAGTCGTGTGTGTCAGGAAACGGCTAGTACATTCACCTCAGCCTCATTCGCATTAGGTGCGGCTATTGGCAGGAACGATTTTCAAGTCATATTGGACGGAGAGGGTGCGACCTGTAATTTGGCTGGATTGTACTTGACGCTAGGTGATCAACATCAGGATAATTTTATTAGCATAGATCATGCTAAACCAAACGGTACCAGCAGACTGTTTTACAAAGGAATTCTAGATGGCTCATCAAAGGCGGTTTTCGGTGGTAATGTCACGGTGAGGAAAGATGCTCAAAAGACTGATGCTTTGCAGACAGATAAAAATCTGTTGTTATCTGACACTGCTGAGATAGATAGCAAACCAAGCTTGCTGATATATGCAGATGACGTGGTTTGTGGGCACGGTGCTACTGCCGGACATATAGATGAGGATACTATGTTCTATATGCGGAGTAGAGGTTTAGACATGGAAACTGCTAGTCGTATCTTGATTCACGCCTTTGCCGCGGAAATTCTAGATCAAGTGGAACTATTACCATTAGGGGAGTTCTTGAATAATATTTATGATGAATGTATCCCCTCTGCAACGTTATCATTTGGATCGGTGCAGTAATATGACTGGTGGATTCAAAGTGGATGCTATAAGGAAAGATTTTCCAATTCTCGGCCAGACTGTTAATGGCAAGCCGTTAGTGTATCTTGATAATGCGGCAACCAGCCAAAAACCACAATGCGTTATTGATTCCCTGTCGAATTACTATCAAACCGTGAACTCTAATGTTCATAGAGGAGTTCATACGCTGAGTCAGTTAGCCACCGATGATTATGAGGCTGCTAGGAGTAAAATCAGGAGCTTCATTAATGCTGAAAGCGATCACGAGATTGTATATACCCGTGGCACTACAGAGTCTATTAACTTAGTTGCTTATTCTTTTGGTTCGCAAAATGTGGTATCTGGCGATGAGATAATAATAAGTGGTATGGAGCACCATTCAAATATAGTTCCTTGGCAGTTGTTATGTGAGCAAAAGGGAGCTGTGTTAAAAATAATACCAATCACCGACTCAGGTGAATTAGATATCAACGAATACGAAGCTATGCTTTCAGATAAGACAAAACTGGTAGCGATAGTACATCAGTCTAATGCTTTGGGCACGATTAACTCTGTAAAAGAAATAACCGAGATGGCACATGCCTTCGGTGCTGTGGTCCTAGTTGATGGGGCGCAATCTGCACCACATATGACGGTTGATGTACAAGATATAGGGTGTGACTTTTTTGCTTTCTCTGGGCATAAACTGTATGGCCCCACCGGCATTGGAGTGTTGTACGGAAGGACTGAGATTCTCGATAATATGATTCCTTATCAGTCCGGTGGAGAAATGATAAAGTCAGTGACTTTTGACAAGACTATTTTTAACGTGCTTCCGCACAAATTTGAGGCAGGGACTCCTGACATCGCTGGAGCTATTGGACTTGGCGCGGCGATTGATTATTTGAATGATATTGGACTTGATGTGATCAATTCCTATGAGTCTGAACTTCTAGATTATGGTACAGCTCGGTTAGAACAAATAGCTGGTTTGCGCATCATTGGGACTTCCTCACGCAAGGGGGCTATCCTATCTTTTACTTTGGGTGACATACATCCCCATGATATCGGTACCATCTTAGATTCTGAGGGTATAGCTATAAGGACTGGTCATCATTGTGCCCAGCCGGTCATGGAACGTTACGGCATACCGGCTACTGCAAGGGCTTCTATGTCATTTTATAATACTAAAGAAGAAATCGATGTTCTTGTAACTGGCATAGATAAAGTACTCGAAGTATTTAGTTAAATGTTCAAAACTTTATCGAAAGGATACTTTCAGGAGCATCTCAGGTAAACGCACAGGCTCCATTGGATTTATTATGTCCGATTTAAGCTATTTGTATCAAGAAATACTATTAGAGCATAACAGTAAGCCTAGGAATTATCGTACTCTGGCGGATGCTACGGTAAGTATAGAGGGTTATAATCCTCTATGTGGCGATAAATATACATTGCATCTTAAATTAGAAGATGACATTATTGTTGATATCGGATTTGAAGGGTCAGGATGTGCTATTTCTAAGGCTTCTACGTCGATGCTAACTGAGCGTGTCAAGGGCAGAACGACATCAGAAGCATTTTCGGTATATGATGCATTTCATACTATGATCACTGAACCGGGCAAAGCTATTGATGGTAATTTGCTGGAAGACTTGGAATTGCTCTCAGGGGTGTCTGCATATCCTACCAGAATCAAATGTGCAATTTTGGCTTGGCATGCCCTAAAAGAGGCGATTGAAGGGGAATCAGGGTCAGTAAGCACTGAGTAAATGATGTTTGTATCGATATGAACCGATTATGTCCTGCTCCCATATCTTAGTAAAGCCTGATAATGTCGAAAAACTCTGAACTGCAATTTAATGGTATCTATGATGATCTTATTATGGATCATTATCGAAATCCGCGTAATAGAAAGCTAATAAGCAAACCAGATATCAAACATCACGACTGGAATCCATTTTGCGGAGATGAAGTCAACATAGAAATGGCTATTGATCAATACGATCAGATTTCTGGTATTTGCGTAACTGCTGAAGGTTGTTCTATATTGCAGGCATCTGCGTCAATCATGAGTGTTCTTGTGTCAGATAAGAAATTGACTGATGTGTTGTCGGTTTTCGAAAACTTCAAATATTTGATGGATACTGCTTGTTCGAATTCGGCCCATGACATTTCACCCGAAATAGCTGCCTTGCGCACGATTAGAAAACATCCTGTACGTGTTAAGTGCGTAATGTTGCCATGGGTTGCCATGCGTGATGCTATAAAATCATATCTCTCTTAGCGACGCGTATTGGAGATTAATTCTACTGAGATAGTAAAATATTTACATTAGTTGTCGATCCAGACATGCGACCAATGGTTGTATTCATCGAGAACATTAGTCGGATAGAAGTTTTCTACTGTATCGGAATATATCCAGTATGACGGAGCGTTAATAACTGTGAACATATATCGGTTCTTTAAAATGTGTTCCTGGATATCCACTAATCTTTGAATACGTGCTTCTTCGTTTACTTCAGATATTTGCTCTTCTATCATCAAATCCAACGTCCCGTCTCTGTGATCAGCAAAGTTAATCATACCTCTACTGTGTAGTACTCCAGTTAAAAAACTGTTTGTGGTTTGGATAGGTGGTAATGATCCTAATATCAGTTGATAGGGTTTCAATGGGTTTACGAGTTGTTCCCAATACTGGGATGGATGTATTGCCCTTGTTTCTATGTCAAATCCTACTGATGTAAGATCGTCTGCAATGCGAAGTGCTAATTTTAGGTGTTCGTCATCAAATTCAGCTACTGTTAATGATATGTCTAGCTGAATATCATCGGGGAGAGTTTTAACTAGATCACGAGCTTGGCCAGGATTTGCGAAATACTTTGCTCTGATGCTATTTTCGTTTAGTTTATAATTCGGACCGTATATTGGGATCCCTAGGTCAGATGATCCTGTGCCGTTCCATATAATATTCATATAGTCCCAGGGGTCGAGAGCGTTTAAGATCGCAGTACGGACAGTGAGGTTATTTAGAGGTTCTTCTTGCACGTTGATTCCTAAAGCGATTCTTTTTGCTGGGATATTGGATTGATATACCTTGTATGGTCGTAGATTAGGATCCCATTCCTTCATCTCTAGGGAGTTCATGATTATCATGTCTACTAACCCTGATTCTAAAGCTGCGGCATGTTTTTGCCAGTTCTCTTCGCCGGAATCAAGGGGAGGCAGGCTTTTGATAACCAGTTCATCTAGGTAAGGTATATCAGGATCGAAATAATCAGGATTTGCTGTAAATTCTGATCCAATGCCACGGAGTGTGTTTTCCCATAGCCATGGACCAGTGCCGACTACAGGACTGTTTTTCAAGTCCCCGTACTTATCAACGATTTCATGCGCTACTATTTTACTGCTTGCATCGGCTAATGATAACAACGCATCGTTATCGTGAAACCTAGTGTGCACATTGAGAAGATATTCAGATGAGGAAGTGAACTTATCGATACCTTTATCCTGATACAAGCTTGCTTTACCCCATCCCTCTGTCATGATTCTGTTGTAGCTGTATATTAGATCGGCAGGAGATAGTCTGCGTTTTCGCATATCGCGATTAGAATGCCAATACACATCGTCTCTAATACGAAATTCGTATGAAAAGTCATCCTTCATAGTCCATGTTTTACATAAGTCACATATTAGCTTTAAAGAATGTTTCTCAATATCTGGGCCAGTTTCGATTTTTAAAAGGCGACTGTAAGATATACCAGGGCCTAAAGCAGTCAGGGCATATTGGCTTGCTTGATGGATGTCCCTATGAGGTATCTCAGCCACTGAAGCTATGGTCAACACCCCTCCCAACATTGGATTGAGATCTGTATGTTGCGTAGGTGTAGGGGGCGGTGTAGAGGTAGGTTTGGCTATAGGGAGTTCGGTAGCGTGTGTCATTGGGGATGCCGAAATAGTTGGAACTGAGATGGTTGGCGTATTGTTGGGAGTTGTTAATCCTCTGCTAGATTCAGTATTTATTTCTCCGCTACTACATGAAACAATTACTAGCGACATTATCGTTATCGCATAGATACATAATGACACACTCGGCTTTCTTCCACCCATCTCCAAACACATCCTTAGTCGCTTTGTGATTGTCTCCTCGTTTATATCAGAGACCTTAGTGTAGTGTAATTTATTAATTGGATTTAGTTCTAGAGGTTATTCAGTCAAGATCTGCAGAAATAGATACTTATAGAGGTGTATATGATGGTCCACTTATGAAATCATTGTTTATATTTCATCTGTGGAGTCGCATAATCTTCTGGTATTGAAGTAAATCCCTTTCTCAATCCCTTTATGTATGCTAGCTGCCCTACGTGCTGGTAAAGTTCTGATAATAATTGCTGTAACATATTGATTATTGAGAAGTTGTGCCACCACATATCAGGTTTATCTGACCATGGAGTGCTTTCATAGTCTTGTTCTTCCAAGCGGCCAATGAATTCTGTTGTGGACGAACGTACTGATTTTCGGTATTCCATTAAGGTATTAATATCTATGTGAGGGAACGAGGATATCTGTTCAGGGGTATGCCTGAAGCCAGTTTGCCGGGTCGGCAAGTTGAATATCGTGTGCCAGCCTTCACTTTCCCATTTTTCAATTTCCCGCTTGCTAAAAAACTGTATCCACATATCTTCTACTCGAGCGATATGCCAGATCGTCCACCCGATAGAGTTTGACTCTGAACCTGGCTGCCAATACAAATCATCTTCTGAAAGGTTGCTGATTATTTCTGAAAGCAGGTTGTCTTCTTTTGAGAATAACTCTTTCAAGAATTCTTTTGTACGCATCTAATTCTCCAGAGAATGATCGGCGTGTAGGATTAGAGATTAGTTATTATATGGGTGCTTTAACCTATTTTACTCGCCAATAAGGAAGTTTTGGATTGTTTCAATAAAAATGGGCTTGCATTCTTCATGTGGGATATGGCCACTCTCTTTAATGATAGATAGTGTGGATCCGTTGATTTGTTGTTGAAATGCATGTCCATATTCTGGTGGCACTATTTGGTCGTTTTCACCCCAAACTAGTAGTGTCGGCGCATTTATTCGGTGTATTCTTTTTTCTAATCCTTTATCAGGTATTGGCCAGCAGAATTTACCAATAGCCATCAAGGTTTTTGTTCGTTCCAAATTGGTCTCATCCTTATTAAGGTCATTGTAGAATGAGTTTTGGTAATCTTGGGCAATATTAGAATTCGGATTGAGCCACGACATTTTGTGGAGCTCCGAAGGTGTCAACATGAAGATGTCTGGAATTGGGTCTTTGTCTAGCCATAAACCCAGGGAATCTACTAGGACTAATTTACTGATTCGGTCACGTAGCTGGGCTGCTAATTCTGCCGCTACCATTCCTCCATATGAGTGTCCAATCACTACTGTTTTATCGATATTTAATTCGTTAATTAATTCCTCGTAAAACAGGACTAGGTCCCATAGGTCGTCTAATTTGTCGAGTCCTGTCGAGTTGGATATACCAGGATGTGAAGGGACATATATGTGAAAATGCTCTTCAAATTCATCTAGAAATGATG
>CAZVRK010000006.1:0-96614 GCA_964629875.1 uncultured Dehalococcoidia bacterium
GGAGCAGCTATAAGGAAAAATAATATTCCAAAGATCCGAAATCCTGCTCTCCATCCATAGTTTGTTATGGCAAGTTGAAGTAAGGGGGGAGTTATAGCCTGGCCAGTAGCATTCCCTGAATCAGCGATTCCAAGCATGACCCCTTTCGATCTCGGGAACCAAGGAGCTAGTACGGCGGTAGTGGTGAACGAACCAATAGAGATGTGTCCCAATGCGGATATTAGACTATAAAATATAAACAACTGCCACATATGGCTGACCATGCTACAGGCCCACCATCCGACAAGAATTACTATGCCTGCCAGAGGGAACATATATTTGGGTCCGATTCTATCCAGGATTTTACCCAGTATAGGAGCTGCCAATCCACCGAAAAACCCTGAAGCAGAGAATATAGCGGCTGTCATGGCAGCGCTACCACCAAACCCTTGCCTCAAAGCTGGGAGGAATACGGGTTGACTTCTTGTAACGCCACCTTCTACGATCAAGTTTCCGAAGGACAGGCCTAGAATTACCCACCCATAATTTCTTTTAGGTTTTGCATTTTCCTCTTGATCCATGAATGACCTACAAGACCTTTCTTAAGAATGGAGGTTAATCACTACTATCTTTATATACTCTTCCAATTTTTAGGCGATTAATTATCCTCGTGTAACACTAGTTACCATAGACTAGAGAATGCCCAACTGCAACCGGTAGCCATATAGGTCTGTTATTCGATTTGAATGTGCTCCCTTTAGAGGGTAGATGGTAGATGAGCAACTAAGTTGCGGCCAGAATGTCAATTTGGATATACACACTCGTTGCAACTAACCCATTTACCACTTCAGTTGATTGCTGTAACAGAGCCACTGATCAACAAGTTTTTATATACGTATAACTCAGTAGAAATCGTAGAATTAGTCCTCACAATTTCGTCAATTATAATGTTATCTCAACTCGAGTAATTTTATCTAAGGAATTAATCATGCCAATATTTGTTGGGCGCATCGCGCTTATTGCATTCCTGGTTGCTATAACAATCACTTTCATAATCGTGGTATCCGCTGTTCCGGCAATGGGGATAACGATAATAGACAAGAAAATAAGACGCTTGCCTGAACGAAGTCATAAGACATTCTGGATAAGTTTTTTTTCTTTGTGCGGCCTGGTCACTTTCGGGTTATGGGTTTTTCTTTTCCCTTAAATAACCGATCTCATGTGCGCCGTCTTCATAAACAAAAAGAACCCCAAGGGGAAATCTTGGAGTTCTTCACCGATACAATACCTACGACCGATACTATATCTATCAGTGGGGGGTGCCTTAATAATAACTATAACCAATTAGTATTACCTTAGAATTACCAAGGGAACATTCCCATAACATTCCGCACATCTCTTTGATTCTTAATGATCCTGTATAATCGACTAGTCGACCTCATAACAAAGCCTACAAGGAGAGTTAATGATTTTTGAGGGCTCTAAAAAGTAAACCATGTTACTAATAATATTTTTCTTCTCGGTATTAGTGTTTATTCCCCTCTTCATATTCCTGAGAACTCGGCGATAGATGGACAGTTTTACATCCATACTTACTCTTGGTTCTGATGTTCCTCTTAACCCCAATAATGATTGCTCTCCCACTATTCTCATTTAGAACAATCCTTATCTCTATATAACCGTCTAACTATTCCCAAGCTTATATCCCCTACCCCACAAGCATGACATCAGCGATATCACATATTTGCACTATTGAAATAATTATTATAAACTTTTGTCATTCTATGCATATCTATTTATTTTTTCGGACATTATACAGTTATTTTTAAGAGACGCAATGGCATACGAAACACGCATCAAGGAACATTCCCGAAAACTGTGGGAAGAAGGGTTCAGGCCAGAAGAGGTTATATCAACCATTAGAGACTATTACTCCTGCACCCTCGGTGATAAAACACTGAGACGATGGGCACAAACTGAAGGCTGGGGAGATTGGAGACACGCTCGGCAAGAACGACTAGGGCAGCACCAAGATCCAAGTGCAGTAAATGGTGTTTCTGGGATCCAAGACCCAATTCTTCATCTATGCTCAGTTCTTGCTCGAAGAAAGGTACGTGAGCACCAAAACACTCATAGGACAGAGGGATCTAGAGTCCAAATTACTAATAACGTCTTAATGGACGTAGCTACAGAATATGAACCTACCCCGTGGATAATCGCTTATCTGAGACCTGAGATTATGACCTACATATCAACAGTGAGGGAAAGTGATTCAGAAAATGCAGCAATAGATTTAGACCCAAATACATTAAATGAAATAGGTCATCATTCTGAGGATGGGAACGAATAGATGAAACATATAACCTTGGCCTTTTTAATAGTACTGGAATACATCGGTATTCTCAAAATCTACTTGAAAGGTGAAAATGATTAACTTCTGAGTGCTCTGATCAAGGGAATATTTGGTATATCTAGTAATTATATAAAAGAGAGAACTCTATGGATCATTATCTTACAGGAAAACTTATATCCCATTATCGAAGAGAACTAACATTATCGCAGACATACGATTACCTTGGGAGATGTTACGATGCGTTGGAATTGCCCGAATGCATTAATCCCGAATGGCTTGCTGTTTAGAACTAGCAAGCCATTCGGGATTAATCTCTACAACAGATCAGGGGTTACCTGAACGACTTCCCAACGTTCTGTCTCTATAGGAAATGCTTCTGTGAATAAATGAAACTTATTGGCTAACCATTATTCGAAACATTCCATATTGGATTCTCAGAAAATTCATAAAGTAGTGCTGATTCATTGCCCTCTACCCAACCATCATGACCTGGTTCTATCACATACGCATCTCCAGCATGAAAATCCAGCTGTGTTCCGTCGTCATGTTTAGCACTCACAGAGCCACTGACGAGTATCCCTACATGCCTCGCTTGACAGCTCTCGGTTCCAACCACCGGTTTAATACAGGTTGACCAAGACCAACCAGGTTGGAGAACTACTTTAGTTACCCTGACATCGGCCAAATTGGCTATCTTTGCCTCTGCTTTGTCAAAGGACATAGTTTCGTCTGGTGAATCGAAATTGTTGCTTAATATACTGGGCATCTCGTGGAACCTCCTAAATCTAATACAGGACAGGTATATCATACTTATCCGACGTTTCGCTATAATCAATAATATATGGATTATGTTTTCGTTAAACAACTACTGTAACAAAACCACTATATTGTGTTAACCAACATGGATTTATAGATGCCATTATCAAAACCACCAGAATGCCCTCAACATAAAAAACCCATGACACCTTCTGTACATCATATTGAGGATAGTACATTAGATGAATCTGGGTTCATTGATGACAAGCGGTCTACTCAATCCGTAGTCAGATGGCTATGCCCTGATTGCGGAACATCTTACCTGAATGACTATCTTCAAATGATCCAAGAATATGCTGATAAATCAGGAAAAACCCTTGAGCAGCTAACAGAAGACCCATTCATAGATTAAAGCATTCGCCAATACCGATCATAAGTCGCGCAGTACCTCCGATGATCTCTCGACTTCGTTAACTGGAGAACCATACCCCTGAATAGACTCCTCTATCTGGCGGAGCAGTGGCAAAAGCTGCCAATTCAGCCATTACATTCTGAACTGTCTCAGATGCATCACGCGCATTTTGACTGCTCTGATAAACACCTATCACTGTTATCTCATCCTCGCCAGTAACAGCAACTGCAAATCCAATAATACCTTCTAATTCAGTAACTAAGTTGGCGCGAGAATCTATTAACTTAGTTACCTCTTCCATTTTTCCAGGCTGCAAACTAATCACAGTTTTTGATATTCCTGCCATATTCTTGACTCCTCAAACTTTATATTTCGGATAATACCCAATAACGGGCTAATTTTTATTGTTATATTTACAGAACCTAATAACATAAACGCCACAATGTTTACGGACGTTTAGGCAATACAGGGGATCCAGCGGGAGGGGCCATATCAATAGATAGTAGGGTGCATGCTATAAAGGAATAATACCCCATTAATGCCCCTAAAACGACAGTATTCGCTTCTCCAAACTGCGCTAGAGCGGCATCAAAAGATTCTTGAGACACCCGATGTCCCCCCATCAACTCCCGACCATATCTGACGATTACTGCTTCTTCTGGTGTAAGATCATCTAAATTTCCCATATTTGCAATTATCTCAACCGCTTCAGGCCGAGCTCCTGCTTTTAATGCAGCTGCCGAATGCGATGCCCAAACATAATCACAGTCCCAATGTCGAGCCGCAGTAATGATAGCTAACTCTGTATCATGATCCGATAAATTACCTCCAAAACGCAACGCATCGCTAAGGGCGGTAGAACTCCGAGCGACTTCGGGCGCATACATCATTATAGAATGAGGACCATTGATACGATTTCGAGATCCTATGATAGAATCAAACGCCACTAAGGCATCACCGCTTACCTGATCTCTATTCGTAATAGGTTTCAGTCTGACCATAATTTATCTCCTGCTCAACTGTTAGAAGTTTCGAGAGTATAGCACAGAATATCCGCTCGAAAAGGTGACTAAAGAACATATCTTTTTGGAGTGATTTAGCGCGAAATCCTAGGACATCGTGTCGACAATCAGCATCCATCACTAGTAATAACGCCACTTAATGCAGTTATTTAATCCAGAATTTTCTGACCATCCCAATTATCCAAGCATCCGCGTCCCACCCAGGCGACTAACTCATCGTAAATTTTCTCTCTCACGGACAACGTTATACCAAGCATTGTAAATGACCCAAAGTCTAATGGGCCTTCAAAAAGATGCTGCACAACCCTATCGATGGGAAGCTGAGACCCCAGATCCTCCGGTAGATCTAGTTCAATACGGTTGTATTTCGCACAAGCTATACATATTTGTTTGAAAGTCGCTTCGGCATATGCTGACTCTTGAATAGCTAAATGTGTAAAACTTAAATTTGGGTACATCATCCTCCGCCCATATATAACAACTACGGTCCCAAAAAGCAGTACAAAAATACCCCAGCCGATATGGCGTGGGGTATTTTTGTCAAAACCAATCTAACAATTGCGATCAGTATATCTTATGCCAATCAGCATGCCACATTACTTCAATTCTATTACCGTCGGGATCATTAACAAAAACCCGTTGCTTGGGACCATTCGTAGTCGGTTCCCCGACAAATGATTCCCCAGTACTTTCAAAATTTGCCTTCCATGCATCCCAATTTTCTACTTCTACCGCAAAATGATTTCTAGGGTGTGGATCTGGCTCGCCTCTGACCGCTATATGAACTTCTGAAGAACCCAACTTCAAATATCGAGGCTTATCTTCAGTCCATTCCGCTCCAAATACCTTCTTGTACCAAGCCTGACTTTTTTCAACATCACTAACTGATATATTAGCGTGCTGGATACAACTCACCCTAATACTGCTTTCAGGAGCATAGGAAGGTATGTATGGATTTCGCTCTGACATAACAATTTCTCCTTTGTAGCTATAGTTCCGACATGATACAACTAGAGCAAAAAAATAGAAAGAACTAATCCTACTAGGACCCTATTTGAGATCAATTCTATGGTCAGATTCACACGATAAGACAAATAAATTTATTGAGGCTTATAATCCTATCCAAGCGGCTACACAATATGCGCCATATATAGGTCTGTTCATAACATATATACTTTCCTTAATCGTGAATAACCTGTAATATGCGCCAATGTAGATTAAGACTAAAGGAGTTTTTAAATCATGCCATCAACAAACGGGTATAAGACATTCAACTTCTCTTTCATCGTCCCGGAAAACAAGACGGATGATATGGAAAAGGCAGTTGCAAGCCACGGGGAATGGATGCGCCAAACACATTCTATTTACACTCGTGCAGACCCTAACTACGGTTTCTTGGGAACTCTAGTAGACTACTATTGGGCAAAGTCACCTGAACTGAATAACCCATTGGATCCCGAAGCAGGAACCACTGGAAACATTCTTTACTCCTTGAACGAGGTTTACACTAGACCTGAGGGCACCGACGCGCACATGGAAGCCGCTCCTTCATGGGAATCCTTTGAAGCCTTTCTAGCACTTACAGGAGAGTTTCAATCTCAAATGATAATGAGCGGAGACGTCATTCAGTCCATGTTTGCGGACGAAGAATAATATATATTTGTGAAAGCCTGGATTAAACTGGGATACTGAAATCCTGATTATTCCAGGCTTATATCCGAAGTAGATACCATCACATCCGACTGCACTCAAACAGGACAACATCGCTTTATTTCACTGATGACTCTCCAAAACACCACCACATCAGAGCATACTAGACCAGGGCCCAATAAATGCCAGTCGGACTGCACATTTACCGTAAATCAGCGTTAATAATTGTCTACCATAATAGACTAGAAACATCGTTAACTCTAAATTTTGATCTTATACAGGTAACAGGAGAAAACACTATGGCGAAGAAAATTAGATTGGGTTTTGTAGGTGCTAATATTAACTCAACATGGGCATCCCAATCCCATTTTCCTGCTATCATGGCAAGTCCTGATGTTGAAATGACTGCAGTTTGCACATCGAGAGCTGAAAGCGCTGAAGAAGCCCGTCAAACTTTCGGTGCTAAATTCGCCTTCCATGATTTTAACGAAATGGTCTCATGTTCCGAAATCGACGCCGTTGCTGTCGTAGTACGTGTACCATCGCATTACGAACCCACCAAAGCTGCCATCAACGCAGGAAAACACGTGTATACAGAATGGCCACTTGGTAGGACTACATCCGAAGCTGCAGAGCTCGCTAATCTCGCCAATTCCAAAGGCGTACATACTGTTGTCGGACTGCAATCACGTGTTAGCCCTGCGTTACTTTATGTCAAAGAACTTATAAGTGAGAACTATTTAGGAGAAGTCCTATCATGCCACGTGACTACCATGCGTGACGGTGCGCTAGAACGGCCATCAAGCAGGACATGGCAAAGAGACGCAAATATGGGAGCAAATACCCTTACTATTGCCACAGGCCATGTAATAGACGCCCTACGTTTCGTACTGGGAAACTTCGAAAAAGCTGCCTGTATGATTACGACACAGGTACCACAATTGTATGAAACTGACACACAACAATTTGTGGAAGTGACCTCACCTGATAATATCAGGGTCTCTGGAACCTTATCGCGTGGGGCAGCAGCTTCAGTCCACGTAGGCGCAGTGCCTTGGGCAGGAAGTGGGTTTCGAATGGAAATATATGGCAGAGAGGGAACCCTAGTAGTAACCGGAAGTGTATCCTCACAACGTGGCGAGATGTTACGCATACAAGGAGCACAAAAAAAACAGGAATTGGAAGACCTAGAGATACCTCAGCGATTTATATATGTCCCAGAAGATTTTCCTGACGGAGATCCTTTCAATGTGGGTCAGATGTATGCTTTATTTTCCAAAGCAATCCAGACAGGGGATAATGCTTTACCTACATTTGACACGGCAGTAGATCTGCATAAATTCCTAGACAAACTGACCCTAGCCTCTACTACAGGAAAGGAACAAAGCATATAGATAATATGGATCGTTTAACTGGGTTAAACGATCCATATTATCTATCATTAATTAGGAAGTATTTAAAAATACTCTCTACGCGGATGTAGGATCATGTCGTTTCAAGAAATCACGGGCTTGTTCAACAGCTTCCTCAATATGCTCCGCTGAATCTTTCCACGGAAATCTAGTTAATTCAGAATTAGGCGCTAGACTTGCTACTTCCATAGCAGTTTCGTACGGATGTGCAGGAACATTGTCTGGCGCTATCAACAATGGAGTTTTTAAGGCACTGACAAATTCCCTGGATACTGTGAACACAAAATCTGCTCGATTAGTGTACATATTAGTCAAGAATTCGTGAACCATATCCATAGTCACTTCTGAACGCTTCTCGCACAGCGGAGGTCCCCAAGCCTTGATATTATTCTGATAGAAAAGGTCCGGCATTTCTGCTCGGAATCCACTTGGCTGCATCATAGCAGCAGCCACTACTCGATCCGGAGCAAGCCTGAGGAGATTATGGATCATAGGACCTCCGATACAAAACCCCATGAGCAAAAAACTTTTAACCCCGAGATAATCCATCAATCCAAGTTGATCTTCTGAATAGGCATCCCATGGCCGGTCGATTTCCAACGGGCCACTCGATTGGCCTTCGCTCGCGTTCCTGAGATCAGATGTTATGCACCTAAAATCACCTTTATACCTCTCCATAGGATTGAAGGGTTCCCTCAGTGCTGCCATAGTCGAATTAAGCCCTCCACCTGGGATTATTAGTAACGGGAATCCTTCTCCTGCTTCTTCGTAATGAATTCGAACATCACCATTTTCATAGAACGGCATCTCGTATTCCTCCTAAACTATTCCGTCTAATTAGCATATTAACCAAGAGTAGAGTGTATTGTGAAATCACAATGGTATTCTCACCAAACTACATAAATGAGATGTACCATTCCAAATGTCTAAACAATGGTTCTTATCCGCCGCTTGGTACATGGCGAAGCAGAAACTCCCTAGCCTGGCCGATAGTCCTTGATTTAATATCTGGATCCTCCTTCCAGGGGTAGGCCGTCTTTTCAGCTTTGGGAGCCAAGTCCGCTAAGTCCATCGCAGCCTCTAAAGAATGGGACGGTGTATCATCAGGCATAACTAGCATTGGTGTCTGACATGAGCTAGCAAAATCACGAGATACACAATACGCAAAGTCAGGTTGAATCCGATACAAGTTATGTAAATAAGCTTCGCATTGTTCCATGGTCACATCACTTCTATTAGAAAGTAATTCCGGAGCCCATAGATCATGACCAGAATTGTACATGGAGTCTGGTTCTTTAGTGTTATGACCAACCGGTTGACATAGTACTGCGGCCAATACTCTCTCAGGCGCTCGTTCAATTAATTTGAGTGCAAAAGGACCTCCAATACAATATCCCATAAAGAAAAATTCCTTGATTCCCAGATGATCCATCAAACCTAGTTGGTCATCTGCAAAAGCTCCCCACGGGTCATCAACTGCTATCGGTCCTGTAGACTGGCCTCCATTAGCATTGCGCTGGTCCATAGTAATGCATCGGAAATCGTTCTTAAATTCTTCCATAGCATTAAATACCTGACCAGGCCAATTGCTTATCAACGAGTTAAGCCCACCTCCAGGAGTTACTAGAAGAGGGAATCCAGAGCCTACTTCTTCATATTGAATTGTTACATCACCTTTAGTATAAGACGGCATACGATCATCTCCTTATCCGAATCTTGTTTGCATCAAGCACTGCACATCGTCCACTAATCAAAATCATGATTATTTTTATTTGCAACCTGACGAAGAGCTCGACAGCCCAATCCTAAAACTTATCTGGATAATCTGCAATGATACTATAAGCCTCTAGCTAGATTGTCCTAATACTTAAGAACGGATACACAACCTGACAAACTCTCCAGTATAGTTATGTTAATGAATACTGTTACCTCTGGTTAAATTGTAAAAATATATGATTTTAAAACCCAAAGACCGTTATGCAAAGTATAAAACTAGAAACCACATTAGTTATTTTTTATACTATGAATTATAAATGAGCAGTGGAGGTAACATGCCCACCTTATCCCAGCTCAGGAAACGCAAGTTTTTGACGCAAAAGCAACTCTCCGAACACATTGATGTTCCCTTACCGGTAATAGCATCTTGGGAACGCGGTATATTTGAACCAAGATTGAGACATCTACAACGAATTTGTGAGACTCTAGAAATCTCTATTAATGATATAGAATTTCCTGACACGCCACCTTTACTAGGTATAATGAGAGAATATGAAGAATTAAAGAAGGCGGACTCTCATTTCCTATCTAACGTTAGAGGCCGTACTGCAGGGCAATAACCCGCTTCTGTATCACATCGAGTGGAAAGGAGACTGATATAAATATGCTTCAACAAGGATCCAAACTACCATCCTTAACATTTAAAACCGTATCAAACGGATCCATTACAATACCCGATGACATTACTAGTCGTTATGCAGCGGTTCTATTCTACCGGGGTCATTGGTGACCGCCATGCAATCGGCAGTTAGCCGAATGGGAATCTGCCAAACAGAGTTTGTCTGAACTTGATGTCGAAATCTACGCTATAAGCGTAGATGACCTCGAGGACGCAAAAAAGGTTGTGAATTCCAACAACCTAACATATACAGTGGCCTACGGAGCGACGGAAGAACATCGTTCTGCGATAGGCGCCTGGAGTGCATCTGATCACCATGGTGAATATATTCAACCGGCGGAATTTCTATTGGGTAGAGGCGGAGTAGTATTAGGTTCTATGTACGCGTCGGGGCCAGTAGGCCGTATGAGGGTTGAAGAAGCAATCAATTTAATAAATAACCGCGAAAAACGTAGACTTAATCAGGCCTAAAACTAGAAAGAGGAGGCTTTATTCAGCCTCCTCTTTCTAGTTTCTACCGTATGTTTACCTTATCCCTGCTTAATTAGGGTAAGTCCACCTAGAATGAACCAGATCGTCCAAATAATGTAGGATACTCCACCAATATTGGCGGACATTTCCGACATTGACGGATCTAATAGCGTCATAATTGCTACCACAACTGATACCAAAGCGGTGATTGCAACGATATATGAAAGAATCTTGTTGATACCTTCACGTGAAGAAATCGACAAACTGAATAACAGAACACCAACGGCCGCTAGTACGTTGGCCATGTTGTTTATCCCTGCTGAAACAGTGTAGGCTGCCATAGGATCAGAACCAGCAGGAGCTGCCGCTATTCCATGCCAAAGTGCTATGCTGACTACCCATGCGATTACAGAGATGAAAATGAACTGTACTCCGAACCGTCCCCACGCACTTGTATCGCCATTGTCACTTAAAGTCCTGATACCATTAAGCCACATTATTAAACCTAGCGGTATGATCAGTGCACAGAGGCTCGCAATCATGGCATTACTCTGGATAGAGGCCAGAGAGGCTGAGGCGTCCGCTGTATCAGCGAACCCTATGATCATATTGCCCGGCTGCAGCATGTAAAAAATCAGCGCCATTATAGGCCCGATTATCAAACACATCCCCCCCAACTTATTTACAGACATATTTCCCATGTCTTTCCTCCTTTTACCCATACATAAGTATCGGTCGTCGGTATAGACTATTCCTTTGTCAAGTCGATTTACAATAAGATTTAAGACGTATTTAGACGAATTGAGAACGGCTTTTCCCTATACAGGTATCGTATTGTAGTAATATAGCTACAAACACAATCCTATTGTAATTATGACGACCGGTTAGTAGGCCACATTAGATCTATCCAGGATAGCTTCCAGTACAGATATGTTTAAAACCACACATATAATTAGCGCAACATTTGCCTTGAAAGTCTTTGGCGCAATAGTAGCTTCGATACTTCTGTCATTCTTCGGAGACATACTTGGACGCACTTTCAACTTGTTCGTTGGATATCCTTGGCCGCAAACTGTACACATAAATATTCATTATCTGTTCATATCAACTTTCGCTGGCCTCGGAGCGGCATTACCATGGATAAATAGTCGCCGGTCCATTACTTATAGCCTCACTAAATTCATAATCACTATATTGGCAGCTGCAATCGCTCTATATATAGCAAAGTCTTTAGATTCAGGAGTAGACGACACATATTGGTGGAGCAAGTACGCTACTAGCTCAATCTTGCATATTAGCGCCGCAATAACAGGGACCTCAGTTGCGATCTTAATCCATCTAACCGAATCACTAAAACACAACTTCTGAGCTCTTAAACTTTATCGTTGCCTCTACCTTTCAGACTCATATCGCTGCCCAAAATTAGGTATTTTATTAAAACCACATATTTAACGTGAAATACGTTTCGATATTATCTATCAATAAATTACTAGCTATATAACTAACATATATTGTGATTTATGTTGACATAAAAATTATCAAATGGTATTTTTATGACGTTTTCCGAATTCAAGAACAGTGCATTAGATAGTTCTCAACTCTCTGAGCGACTATTCTAGCGTTCACATCACGCACTAAGTACGAACATATCAAACATTGGACGTCAAAAATAGAATATCAGGACATATTTGAATCTAGTATTAGGAGAAAGGTTATGGACAGGTTAAAGTTAACGTCTCATATCGTATCCAAATTAATAGTACTAGGGATTGCTTCAGCACTATTAATGACGATAGCATGTGGTACGGCTACAGAAACAACCAGCACCAGTTCATCGGATACGGCTTCCACATCTTCCGGCGCTACAGCTAAGCCGACTTCAGCACCTGCGCCAAAGTCGACCTCTTCAGGAGAGGACAAAGTCACCATATTAGTAGGAGGATGGGGTGGCAGATTCGCACCTCTATATAACAGTGGCTGCCATGCTTTCGGGATTAATCACGGAGGGTTCTTAGTACGGAGTGATGAAAACCGACAAGCTATACCAGGCATTGCAACTGATTGGCAAGTGTCTGATGACGGCCTCACCTGGACATTCACTATTAGGGATAATGCTCTGTTCCATGACGGACAGCCTGTTACTGCAGATGACGTTGAATTCACCTGGCTACAGACCTGGGGTCCCGGTGCTGTAGAAGTAGCAACGTCGGCGACTGCTATTAATAATGCCAAGAACACAGTCAAGGTTGAAAAAACAGCAAGCAATCAGGTCAGTGTCACCCACAAAGATGTTGCATCTGGTTTCCCTTCATTGATGTCAGATTTCACAGGATCCTGTCACGGTCTGGTCCTACCTAAGAAATTCTGGGATGGGGCTGACATACACGATCAGGATAGAGCCGTTGAATACGATCAGAATCCTATTGCAGCTGGCCCATTGAAAATGCTCGATATCATTCCTGACGAAAAAATGGCTTTTGAAAGCTTTGACGGTTACTACGATAAAGACCGCCAAATACCAATTAAGTACGTAGATCTGTTCAAAGTACCAGATCTAGCTACTCGAGCGGCAGCACTGGAGGCAGGAGATGCCGACATTGCTCCGGTCAGCCTAGACGAACAGAAGCGAATTCAGAAGTCCGGAGGCAAATTGGTCTGGGGACCAGAAGCATCTTACTTCCGAATCCAACTACTGGGCGCGTGGATACCCGATATACCATTTAGCAAAAAAGAAGTCCGCCAAGCTATGCAATACGCTCTGGACATGGACCAATTTAAAGCTTTGTACGGCGAAGAAGTGTTCGTTCCAAAAGGCTGGGCTTATGTTACTCCAGCATCAATTGGATACAGCAAAGAACTTGATGCCTATGAACACAATCCCGAAAAGGCCAAAGAGTTGTTGGCTCAAGCAGGGTTCCCGAACGGGGAAGGCTTTGGGCCACTGATCATAAACACATGGCACTCCCAGGGAGTACCATTCTTACCAGAATCAGCAGAGCTGGCTGCAAATATGTGGAGAGAAGTACTCGGCATACAAGCAGAAGTGAGAGTGGGTGACGAAGTAGCCATAAAGAAAGCTGCTAACAGCAGTGACACTATCTACGGACAACTTATTTGGCGTGACAACGAGGCTAGAGTAGACGGTGTAAGTATAACAAGATCAGGGTTTGGAGACCCTTCGAATAAGGGCAGAGCACATGAAGATCAGGCCATATTCGACGCTACAGTAAAGGCATTGTCTGTTATCCCTCCAGTAGAGAAAGATCAAGCTTTAAGAGGTCTATATCAGACACTGCGTGACGAAGGGTATAGATTCTCAATCGGATATGTGAATATCCCATGGGGAGTCAGTTCTAGAATTGCTGACTGGAAACCACAACCAATGGCATTTTATCCTTCAGCTTTACACACGATTAAACTCAAGTAGTCAACTCCCTACTTGCCCACTGCGTGAGAGGTAATGGTTCGTACCTCTCACGCAGGTTAGTTGATATATAAATGAAAAGATTCATCGTAGTAAGACTTGCCCAAGCCGCGTTAACGCTGTGGTTATTAAGCCTAGCAGTATTCCTTAGCGTACATCTGACAGGAGACCCAGCCGCTTATCTCCTAGGACCAGAACTGGGAAGTCAGGAATACGAGCAACTGAAGAAAAATCTTGGGCTAGATCGACCACTGATAGTTCAATATGGCGATTTCATGCTGGGTCTGACTCATCTAGACTTCGGTCGATCAGCCGTTAAAGGCATACCAGCTAGAGACCTCTTGCTTCAGCGACTACCCGCCACGTTAGAACTCGCCCTATCAGCTTTTGTTCTCTCAATAATAGTAGGAGTACCCATAGGGATACTATCCGCAGTCAAGAGGGACACTATATTTGACCATTTCGGAAAATTATTTGCCGTTATTGGAATTGCCGCACCTAGTTTCTGGGTAGCAATAATGGGAATACTCTTATTCGGTGCCATACTCGGGTGGCTACCCACCTTCGGCAGGGGTGGCTTGGATCATCTAATATTACCGGCCTGCGTTCTCGGATGGGCCAGTATGGCTGGAATGGTCAGACTGTCTCGATCAAGCATGCTGGAAGTCCTTGATAGCGAATACGTAAAGTTTGCCCGCATCAAAGGTCTCAAAGAATCGTTAGTTATATGGAAACATGCATTGAAAAACGCCGTGATACCAGTGCTAACATTTAGTGGCTTAACTTTAGCAGGGTTACTTAACGGTTCTGTAGCTATCGAAGTCGTATTTGCTTGGCCAGGAATCGGTAGGCTTATGCTCACCGGCATTCAAACTCGAGATTTTCCCATAGTGCAAGCTACTGTTTTAGCGGCTGGATTTTTTTACATTGCAACTGCCTTAATTGTAGACATCCTATACGCTTACGTTAACCCAAGAATACGGTACGAATAGAAAGGTGCTACCTTGGCTTCTGAAACTGCTCTAAAAATTCATAAACAATTAACTCTTAAATCGGCTATATCAAAGGCAGTTAACCTCAAGTTGCCATGGATATCTCTCACAATAGTAGTGTTGATATTATTATGCGCTTGTTTGGCACCAATAATGTCTCCACACGATCCTGAACGTATAAACATGGTAGACCGCAGAATTGCTCCATTCGAAACAACCGACCATCCCTTAGGAACAGATGTAATGGGTCGCGATATGGCGAGCAGAATGATCTACGGAGCTCGTACCACGGTATTCATAAGTTTAGTGGCGTTAGCTACTGGTGCCTTCGTAGGTAGCATTCTAGGAATGATAGCTGGCTACAAAGGCGGGTGGAGCGACATATTAATCATGCGGGTGTCTGATGCAGCTCTTGGATTTCCCACAGTACTAGTCGCTATGATAATAGTTACGTTGCTAGGTGCCGGCATGGAGAACATAGTACTGGCTGTGGTCATAACAGTATGGGCACGGTTTGCTCGGATGATCCGTGGCGATGTGCTAGCCATAAAAGAGTATGATTTCGTAACATCGGCTAAAATCGCAGGAGTATCAACTCCTGTCATAATAGCCCGTCACATATTCCCCAACACTGTTAATACCCTCATGGTGATTACCAGTCTACAAGTAGGCCAAGTCATACTTCTGGAAGCTTCATTGAGTTTCTTAGGCCTAGGGCTTCCCCCAGGCGCACCTGCTTGGGGAATAATGGTTTCCGAGGGACGCACCGTGATACTCGAAGTATGGTGGCTTGCCTTGTTTCCAGGCTTAGCTATAACAATTGTAGTATTAGCATTCAACTTTTTTGGGGATTGGTTAAGGGACACTCTAGACCCCAAGTTACGCAGAGCTTAGACCATATCAAGCGCTAATATTCATATACGTAACATGCATAAACTGGAATTATTCAAAAGAACGACAAACTAATTACGTTATTTAGCTCATGTACATTACAAAGCTACGAAATCGAAACATATCTGGCAATATATGACTCCATAACTCGATTTTGAAGATTTGACCACTTATTCGAAATAGGGTATGTTAGGCTGGAAAAGTTGATATGAAAAGCATGACAGACAAAACATCATATCCAGGGCATTGAGTGCCATTTAAACACACTTAAGGGATGTTGATAGTGCACCATAGGTGCATAGTCGACCATTCCCGATCCTCCAAACTAACTCAAGAGCTATCTCGCGTTTAAAAGCTCGCCCGCCGATATAGGTCAAGTGGGGCATAAGACAAAATCATTATTGAATTCGATCCGCGCTGACCAAGAGTTATTAGGGTATAAGTGTCGAAAATTAGAACTTTGGCGGGTCCTCTCTAAGGAGATGATCCAAAATGAATCAAGAAAATATACAATCATTAGTCACGTCGACTAAAGATTATTACGATGGTCCCGCAGATCAGATCTATAGGACTATTTGGGGTGATAACATACATCTTGGTATACCAAGATCAGACGGGCACTCCTACGACCACATAGACGCCATGGAACACACGAATGAGATCATGGCACAGTCAATCAATCTGAGCAGTACTACCAAAGTCATAGATTTAGGCTGCGGTTATGGTTCCAGCGCAAGATACCTAGCAGCTAACCACGGTTGTCATGTGACAGGCACAAATATAAGCGAAAAAGAATTACAACTAGCTACTGACCGTGCTGCCGAAGCCAATTTGACCCCATTGTTATCGTTCGAATATGGTGACTTCCATGAGCTAGAGTATCCAGACAGCTCATTTGATGTTGTCTGGAGCCAAGAGGCCTTCCTCCATGGAATAGACAAAAACAAGATATTAGCGGAATGTTACCGAATCCTTTCTCCAGGTGGCACATTAGCCTTCACTGACATACTTGTACGAAAGTCTACTCCCGAATCTGATCGCATCAAGATATATGATCGAGTCAAATCGCCAGACATGTGGGACGTTGAAGATTACCAAACATCCCTATCAAAACTTAACTTTTCGATTGAAGAAACCAAGGATTGGTCCACGTATGTGGCCGGCTCGTATGGGTGGGTAAGAGACCGCCTTCAGGAGAATCGATCAGAGTTGTTGTCTAGAGTTGAAGAAGAAACCATAGATAACACCATTAGCGCACTTTCATTCTGGGTAGAATCAGCAAATGCTGGCAAAATAGGGTGGGCCTTCATAATAGCTAAGAAACCTGGACCTGTGAATGCATAACTTTGATAAGCAATTATCATATTTATATGCAACAGATAGCACACCCAAATAATAAGTTGAGAGAATCTAGGAGAAACATATGAATACCCGACAGTTAAATGAACTTTCCAATCGATTTAAACAGGAATACTCAACCACTTTTGTCGATAGATGGGACGAGTTGATAAACTGGGAGAGAAGACACGCCAACGAAGGCGGTTTCTTTGAAAGAATTCTAACAGAGGCTGGGGCAAAGACCGTTCTGGACATTGCATGCGGTACGGGGTTCCACACGGTCACCTTGAGCATGGCAGGATTTGATGTCACCGGAGCAGACGGGTCTGCCAACATGGTATCAAAATCCAAACAGAATGCGGAACGCATTGGCTTAGATAATGTGAGATTTGTTGAAGCTGAATGGACCAATCTTACCAAAGCTTTTCCTAGCGAGAAATTTGATGCCATAGTTTGCTTAGGCAATGCATTCACTCACTTATTTGACGAACCAGATAGAATTACAGCCCTCAAAGAAATCTATTCGGTATTAAACGACGGCGGCGTAGCTATAATAGATCAAAGGAACTACGACTCTATATTGGATAAAGGCTTTAGTAGTAAACATAGATACTATTACACAGGTGAAAACGTTGAGGTTACCCCTGAATACGTCACTGATGAAGGAATCAAGTTCTTATATAAATACGAAGACGGTTCAGTACATCACCTTACTTTATGCCCTATCAGGCAGGATTATCTGACAGGGCTACTAGAAGACACCGGATTTACTTCAGTGAATCGGTATGGAGATTTCGAATCTGAATACGAGTTCTACGAACCAGATTTCATAGTCCAAGTAGCCAAGAAATAGTTCTAACAACTTTAAAGTAACTCAAAAAGAAAAACATCACCTGGTTAACCAGGTGATGTTTTTCTTTTTGAGTTTTAGGGTAAAATGAATGGATAAGTATATGGATTGGAGAGTACAGATAATGGCATACACTGGAAAGCGTCTATTGATATCAGCAGCGATCCTATCCTTAATTGCGGGGACGATCGCATGCGGATCCCCAGCAATAGAAGAACCAACCTCAAGTAATCCCATAGAAACTACAGCTAGTGCTGTAATATCCACTCCCACATCTGTGCCTGCCACTCCTACATCTATACCTGCTACTCCCACACCGGAGCCTACAGATATTCCTATTCCTACTCCGACTCCAATCGTAGTAACTGTTGAAACAGCTCCAATCGAAGCAGAACCAGAAGTCGTACAGCCGACTGCTACAACAGTCATACCAGAATCTACTCCCCTCGATGATTCACCAGAAGAACCATCCATAGCTTCTCCTTTAGCAGGAGTTACAGGCGAAGCTCTGGCACCTCTTCAAGATAACCTAATATATCTTATATATTTTGATAGCCGAACAAAATCGTGGTCAGTGTACGATAATGCAGGAACATTTACTCTAGAAGATCTTACACCCATCCTAATGGGAGCAATGCCAGATTCTGTCAGTCCTATTACAACCATTGATGCGAATCAACCTGCATACGTAAAGATAAGCACGGACACGTCATTTATGGGGAGAGATTTGACAGCAGGCTACAATCTGATCGTATGGAAACCATAACACTCCTACGACCATTCAGTTAACTCAATCTATGCTATCTAGCTCTGGTGATACAAGTGGCATGATACCAAATGATTTTCCGTTGGCGTATCGTACACTGGGACATCCGTAGAACAGTGGTCTAGCACAAACGGGCACCTAGGATGAAAGGTGCACCCACTAGGCGGATCAATCGGAGAAGGAACTTCCCCTGTTAATACAATCTCTTCTCTCTGTTGTCTAGGATGGGAAGGCAATGATGCAGATATAAGTGCCTTGGTATATGGATGGAGAGGATTAGTAAATAATTCAACAGGATCTGCTTCTTCTACTATCTTTCCTAAATACATAACCCCAACACGATGACTCATATAACGAACAGTAGCCAAGTTATGGGCTATTAATAAATAACTTAACTGATACGTTTCTTGTAATTCTTTCAGTAGATTTAATATTTGTGCTCTTATAGAAACATCCAACGCTGAGACCGGCTCGTCCAATACTATAAGCTTTGGCTGTGTTGATAAAGCACGAGCAATCGCTATTCGTTGTCGCTGGCCTCCACTAAACTCATGGGGGTACCTAAAAGCATGAAATGGATGCAGACCTACAACCTGCAAGAGTTCGTCTACTCGATCCTTAACTTCATTCTTAGTAGATTGTTTCTGATGTGTGATAATCGGCTCGGCGATTATAGAATCTACTCTCATCCTAGGATTGAGGGAACTCCAGGGATCCTGGAATACTGCCTGAACCGAAGATCTAAAGTCCTGTTTGTCAGAACTACTAAAAGATCTCATCGGATTTCCCTGATATGAAATACTCCCATCGGTAGGAGGTTCTGCCATCAATACCATCCGAGAAGTAGTAGTTTTCCCACACCCGGACTCTCCCACTAAACTGTAAGTCTCCCCTTCGTTCATTGAAAAACTTATCCCATCGACCGCCTTCACCATACCGTGCATTCTCCGAAGGATACCCCCAGACGTGACAGGATAGTGTTTCTTAATACTATCCAATCTAACTAGTTCAGAAGGTGTATTAACTGCCATCATGCCTCCAACAACGCGCTGTATGGCCCTGCTCAATGTCGTACTGACCCGGGTATACGGAACATTTTTCAAATGCTACAGGACATCTAGGAGCGAACGCACATCCGTCGGGCAAATCATCCAACGACGGCGGCTGCCCTTCAATGGAGGGCAGAGTATCAACGTCTACATCAAGATCTGGAACAGATTCCAAAAGAGCTTCCGTATAAGGGTGCGAAGGGTTATCAAATAATTGTTCCACTTCTGCATATTCAACAATTTTACCGGCATACATTACAGCAACTCGGTCACACATCCTGGCCACTATTCCAAAATCATGGGTAATGAAAATGATCGCAGCGCCAGTTTGTTCCTGAATATCCTTAAGCAACCGAAGATATTGAAGTTGAATAGTTGCGTCAAGCGAAGTGGTAGGTTCGTCCGCAATCAGAATATTTGGAGATCTTGCTATAGATATAGCCCCTACAACACGCTGCCTCATTCCACCACTCATTTGGTGGGGAAACGCGTCTAGTCTTGTTTCAGGTGCAGGTATACGAACTTTACTAAGAAGGTCCACAGCTCTATCCCGTAAAGTTTGCTTGGATTCAGTGTATTCTAACCGTAGAGATTCCAAGACTTGGTTGCCAACGCTGAAGACTGGGTTGAGAGATGTCAGCGGATCCTGCATTACCATACATATGCCACTCCCCCTAATGTCCCTCATATCTTGTTCGGATTTCTGTATTAGATCTTCACCTTGATACACTATGGATCCGCTTACGATTTGGCCTGATGGTTTCGGAACCATACCTAATATGGACCAAGCCGTCATACTCTTACCAGAACCTGATTCTCCCACAATCCCCAGTGTTTCCCCTTTTCGGAGATCAAAGCTAATGCCATCAACAGCCTTTACAACACCGCTTCTAGTAAAGAAATGTGTCCTCAAATCATTGACGCTTAATATAACTTCATTTTCCATCTCATTGTCCTTCGGAATATACCTATCTAGCGAGACCGGCGCAATTTAGGATCTAGATAATCACGCAGCCAGTCCCCAAAGAAATTACAAGCCATCACTACTATGGTGATCATTATTCCTGGCAATAACGCTAACCACCACACAGTCAGTAGTTGTGCCCTGCCTTCAGCGACCATAATACCCCACGCAGGCTCGCCTGGTTTCATACCTAACCCTAAGAAACTAAGCGATGCCTCCAGCAAAATAACTTGCCCAATTGTAAGACTAATCATAACCATGAGCGTATTAATCACATTGGGGAACAAGTGGCGTAGCATGATCGTGGTAGGGGACACACCTAATATTTTTGCCAGCAACACAAAATCACGTTCTTTAGTCCCCAGAACTTCTCCCCTAATCATTCGAGCAAACCGTGCCCATGTAGTTGCCGTTACGGCAAAAACGACACCCCAGACACCAGTACCAATCAACGTTACTATTAGCATAGCCACGAGTATCGATGGAAAACCCAGCGTGGCATCAGTTATCCTCATCAAAATCGCGTCCAACCATCTACCCGAATAGCCCGCAACCAGGCCAATCGCCGTTCCAACTAAAACGGCTATTGCCATGGCAGGAACTGTCACTTGAAGAAGAGTTCTTGCCCCAAAGACCAATCGACTGAATATATCCTTCCCCAGTATATCGGTACCCAGAATATGTTCTCCATTGGTAAACGGAGGAATGACTCTTGCTTTAAGATTGCTGGCTTCAGGGTCAAAAGGAGCTATCAATTCGGAAAATATACCTAGGATTAGAACCAATATTATTATAGCCAGGGGCACCCACGGTAGGCGTGCTTCCTTAATACGCTGCCGCCAACTAGCGGTACTTGTCATTTGTAATACATTTGTATCTGTAACAGCCACGTTATACCCCTCTTATCTGATACGTACCCGTGGGTCAACGTACCCGTAGAGTATGTCTATAATTACTGAAGTTATTATGTAGAAAAATCCAGACAATAAAATAGCACCTTCAGTCATAGGAAAATCTCTATTCCTCACACCTTCAAGTAAGAGTAATCCTACTCCTGGCCAAGCAAATACCACTTCTACCACAACTGAACCGTTAAGCAGTCCCGCAAGAGTAATCCCACCGAAGGTAAGTACTGGTATGAGAGCATTACGAGCAGCATGTTTCCAAATTACAGACCTGTGGGATAGTCCCTTTACTTGGGCAAATTTAACAAAGTCACTATCCAATATTTCCAACATAGCAGACCTAGTAAGTCTCATTACTGCTGCTATAACAGTAATAGCTAATACGAAGGCAGGGAGCATCAAATGATGAATCATATCCGGTACCTGATGCCATTCAGGCCACCAGCCCTCGATATCACCTCGCCCATGCGTAGGCAGCCAAGTCAACTGTGCCCCCATAATCATAATTAGCATAATCGCCACCCAGAACTGAGGCGCCGCTAATCCAAACACAGCAAATGCTTGGCCAATTTTATCAAATATGGAATCTCGTTTTACGGCAGCCAGAATACCTAACGGTATTCCCAGAGCGAAGGCCATTATCATTCCAGTTAAGGCCAGATGAACCGTAGCCGGAAGCCTATCTAGAATGAGATCCTTCACAGGCACACTGTAGATAAATGACTTACCAAATTCAGCTCGAAGAGCTCCCTGTAGAAAATCGAGATATTGAATTATAAATGGCCTGTCTAACCCCATTGCCTCACGCTGGGCCTGATAAACTTCTTCATCATGGGCTTCAGTGACAGGTATAAGAAACCTTGCAGGATCTCCGGTAAGATGGATACTACCGAACACTACAAAACTTAACGCGATCAGCGTAACTAGTCCCTCACCTAACCGTCTAAGTATGTATAACGACATAGTCTTTCCTAACTATTATACGAATTAGCCGAGAGGGAAGATGCTAGGCATCTTCCCCCTATTTAAAGCTACGACCTTTCAGGTTATCTCTGAATTTACTTCAGTTCGATAGTCCATGGGGCTGTGAAATATGGCACCAGCGTCCATGGTTCATAGCTAGCTACACGAGATCCTGTCCCCCACGGGACGTTTGAGAAGAACGGGCCCCACATTAGAGATTCGTCTCTCAAATACTTGTAAGCGGTTTGGAAACTCGCTTCCCTGGTACTGGAGGCATCATCTAGGGCCTTGCTAGCTTCACCACAAATGGTCTTCCAAGGTTCAAATGCTGGATCCTTGACAGCACGCCATGCGGTTCCAACGTTACAGAAACCACCACGGGTTATGCTTGTACCATCGTAACGAGCCTCGTTATCCCTAATTAGGACGTCACCAGGAATCTCACGGTTGTTCCAAACGTCTTTAATGGCTCCCTGATCACCGATATTAACTTCGACAGTCATGCCAGGAAGGTTAGCTTCCCAGTCTTTAGCTACCAGTTCAGCAACCTGTGGAAGCATCGGGAACGAACCCGCTTCCCATGTATGAATCTTGATAGATACAGGGTTATCGGCTCCCAGTCCAGCGTCTTTCCATAGTTCCTGAGCTTTGGCGGGGTCATACGGATAGTAATCTAACTCAGGTGTGTATCCAAGAGCATTCTCGGTAGCCCAAGCCCAACCTTTCAGGCTTGCGCCTCTGCCGTATAGTTCTTCCCCAATTGTTTTAAAGTCCGCAGCATACTGTACAGCGTGACGGGCTTTCTTGTCATAGCACCACATGTCCGTTTCCCAGCAGTCAACCATAACAAACCAGCTATGAGCTGACTCATCTTGCCAGACTACATTAGCCCCATCGATCTTCTCTAGCTGATCAACTATCTGGATATTACCTTCTACTACGTCAGCCTCACCAGATTGTAGAGCTGCGACACGAGTAGCCGCTTCAAGCACTATACGAAGGTCCAGTGACTCGAACTTGGCTCGACGATCTTCGTCAAATCCGTTTCCAGGATGATGATAATAGTCATCGTATCGTTCAACTTGATACTCTACGCCAGCCTGATGGTTAACATATTTGAAAGGACCAGCGCCAATAGGATTCTTTTCGTACTCAGCGAAACAGGTACTCATCTGAGGCGCCATATAATCCTTGGACATTACCAAAGCCTTGGTGTCCTGGTTACTCTGAGAAAAGTTAAATGGGAAGTTGGGAGATGGTCGATTCTGGGTATACGTGAATTCATTATCTCCTGTCTTCTCCAGGCTAGCAGTGTACTTAACGTACGCTGCTTCCTTTGGATCAGCACATTGATTATTTCCGATAGCGTCAGAATTTACATTCTCTCCGCCATCTCTCTCTAAGCTCAATGTCCATATTACGTCATCTACCGTAAGGTCACTACCATCGTGGAACTTAATTCCATCCTGGATAGTAACAGTCCATGCGGTAGCATCTTCTGACATCTTCCACGTTTTAGCTACACCAGGTATCAGATCGCCTCTGCCCTTTGTAGCAAACATATCTTCATGAACCAAGCGACTATATTTCAAGTCAGGCCCACCATTTGACAGTGTGAACCAGTTTTTATCCTGCACGTCAGTTACCAAAACAGTAACTTTCTCGCCGGCACCTACGGCGTCACCAGATTCAGCTGCCTTGGGCGATGCTGATCCGGATGAGTCTTTCGGCTGTGCCGAAGACCCACATGCCACAGCAACTACCAATAAACTGATAACTGCTATGGACAAGAGCAATCTCATTGACGTTGTGGTAAAAAGTTTCATTTGTTTTACCTCCCTACTAACTACAAGCGGTCTAATCTGCTCTAGCATCATCTGATCGACCCTAGACCCTGAGACGTTCCTTCTCGTTATCACCCAGGCATCCAGATAACACACAAACTTAAATACTAATTATTACATAGACGAATGCTTGTAAATTCTCGCGACTATACAAATAAATGTATCAATTGTCAACGAAATTACCATCAAACTTTGCAATACAATCGCTCTTAAATAATTAACATTGCTAAGTAGACTGAGTTACGGATATGATCATACAGAATATTTACTATCCGAATACAGAAATTTGCACAGCAAAATGTTATTAAAAAATCTAGGTATTTAGAATATAATGAGTAATACCTTAGTAGAGATTGGATTATTGAATGCGAATACCTTATATCATTGTCGGATGCGCCTCTTCCATAATTACAGCATCGTACATTATGTACGCAATCTGGGCCCGATATCATAGAATAGCCGTCCTAAACGACACAGAGGATATACAAGGAAATTTTCTTATCGGCCTCACCATATGCGCAGGATTAATCGCTATTCCTGTAGGATTCGGGTTAGGAATGGCTCTATACTCAATCGCCTACCGTTTATGGGAGACATTAAGATTCCAGATGTTTTCAGGCCGTACTACCCATAAGCGCAAAAGCCAGTCTTGGATATCACCATTTGTAGACGATAAGTCCACCAAGGATTAGCGTTTGCACACTTTCCTTACAAACATATTCATATCCGCACTCTACGATTCCCCGCACATAGAATAAGAATTGCTGAGATAAACGCTAACAGCGCGAAACTTTGGAAAGCCCAAACATAACTACCAGTTAAATCGTAAACTCCTCCAGATAAGACTGGGCCTGCAGCTTGGCCTATAGCAACACAAGGCTCAGTCACTCCTCTAATAACACCAAGTGAACGTCTTCCATAATGTTGTGCATATAGTACTGGTGGAACTACAAGTATTCCCCCTACAGAGATACCGAACAGGGCTGAAAAGCTCAAAGCTCCTAGCGATCCTGCTATAAAAGGAAAAACCCCTATAGATCCTGCCATTACCAATGCAACCGAACAAAAAACCCAACGGCTAGGAAATCGATCTATTAGCCAGCCCCACAATACACTACTGAGACCGGCAGTTACTCCACTCAGACTAACCGCCAAGGCTGCCCATGAGGCTGATATATCCTTGTCTATAAAATAGGCGACTTGATGAACATTAGTACCGGATTGAATTAAAAACATAACACCAGTAGTTATGGCAAATATCCAAAGTGGCATAGTCCTAATGGCGTCTCTTAAAGACCAGTCAACTTCACCTGTATACACACTTCGCGACATTTCGTCGGGACTGGAATCCTCACCGACATCTTCACGGGCATCTGGGTGCAATCCAATATTCTCAGGCGTCTGTACGATGAATAATAAAACCGGCAATAAGGCTATTAGCCATACCCCAATTCCAACAAACATCCACGTTTCTCTCCAACCAACTCCTTGTATAGATAAAGCTGATAGGTATGGTATCAAAGCCATTCCAGAAGATTGACATAAGAATAGAACTCCCATGGCTCTCCCTCGAACTCTTATGAACCACCTAGAGACCACAACTGATGCCGCGATAGGGATAGGGCCAATAAATAAAAATCTGGCAATACCATAAAATAAATAAAAGGACTGTATATTAGTAACAATTCCCAGGCAAAAAGTACTAGCGCCTAGAATCAATATACCTATCACCAGCACCCATTTAGACCCAATACGATCAACCGCCCAACCCGATATAGGGGAACCGAAAATAGATATCAAACCACCAATGCTAGATCCTCCGGCAATGAGAGTTCTGCTCCAACCTAATTCCCTAGCCATCGGATAAAGAAATACTGATAACGTAAGACTTCCGGCGGCGTTTCGAGAAAACATGGCGCAGCCAGACGCAGCCACTATCACCCAGCCATAATAAAACCGGGCCCTAGTTATAAGAAAGGATTTAATAAAATACACCAACTACAGATTAATACAGGCATAAGCCAGAGGGACTGTACCATCTTCGACAACTAATACAAGTGACAAGCCACCTGATGACCTGGGCTAACTTGTTGCGGTATCGGAATCTCTTCCGAACATCGATCCATTGCGAATGGGCATCTAGGATGAAATCTACATCCTTTCGGCGGATTAATTGGGGAAGGCACTTCTCCCGTCAATACGATTTCTTCTTGTATCAAGTCAGGATGAGACGGGAGAGCTGCTGAGAACAACGCTTTGGTATAAGGATGTAGTGGGTTCTGGTACAACTCTTCTGTATCAGAATATTCTACTATTTGGCCTAGATACATGACGGCTGTTTGATGTGCCATGTACCGAACTGTGGCTAGATTATGCGCAATCAAAAGATAACTGACGTTATATTCTTCCTGCAGGTCCTTGATCAGATTCATGACCTGCGCTCTTATAGAAACATCTAGAGCAGAAACAGGTTCATCCAAAACTATCAACTTAGGATATGATGAAAGGGCACTAGCTACCGCTATACGTTGCCTTTGACCACCACTAAACTCATGGGGATAATTGTCCGCCTGTTCGGGATGTAGCCCTACCTGAGCCATTACCTCAGCTATACGCTCTTGTTTCTCTGCAGCAGACACCTTTCTATTTACTACAAGAGGCTCTGAGACTATATCTTTAACCCTCATTCTTGGACTTAATGAGGACCATGGATCTTGAAATACCGCCTGCACTTCGGTTCTATAATTCTTAAGATCTTGGCCTTTTAGCTCATATATATCTTGCCCGTTTAGCAAGACCTGCCCCTCAGTAGGTTGCTCTAATCTTAGTATCAGTTTGCTAGTAGTAGTTTTTCCACAACCAGACTCACCCACTAAACCAAGAGTCTCTCCCTGTTTAATAGTAAAGCTTATACCATCGACAGCTTGCACATATCCTACTGTCTTCATCAAGATTAAACCTTCATTCACCGGAAAATGCTTTTTTAAACCTTTTACTTCTAGTAGTGGTGCATTGTCTACCATGAAGAATCTAACCTCCAACAATCCGCCGTATGACCCTCTGATATGTTGAAAGAATCAGGGTAATCAGCAGTACATATTTCCTTAGCATGCGGGCATCTATCTGCAAACCTGCATCCATTAGGTAAATTAGACAGCAGCGGCGGCTGACCCTCGATGGAATATAGTCTCTCTACTTTTTCTTCCAATTTAGGAACAGATTGTATCAAAGCTTCAGTATATGGATGCGATGGATTATTAAATATATCACGTACTGAACCCTCTTCAACTATACGCCCAGCATACATCACAGCAACCCGGTCACACATCCTAGCTACAACACCAAAATCATGAGTAATAAAGATTATTGAAAGGCCAGTCTCAGCCTGGATATCTTTCAACAATCTTAAATATTGCAATTGTATAGTTACATCGAGAGCTGTTGTCGGCTCGTCGGCGATAATTACAGAAGGTTCGCATGACATAGCTATGGCCCCAACGACACGTTGTTTCATTCCGCCACTCATCTGATGTGGAAAATCCTCAAGTCTCCTGTCTGGGGCCGCAACATTAACCTTTCGTAATGCATCGACAGCACGCGACGCTAGGCCTTTGCGATCATCTTTCCGAGCGATAGAAAGTGATTCTCCTAATTGGTTTCCAATATTAAACACTGGATTCAAAGAAGTTTGGGGATCCTGAAGTATCATCGATATTTGCCGACCACGCACTGCCCTCATTTCTTCTTCAGTTTTCTGAACTAAATCCGAACCGTTTAGCCTTATTTCACCGGTAACTATCTTTCCAGCAGGCCTGGGAACCAACCTCAACAACGACAAGGCTGTCATAGTTTTACCGCATCCCGATTCCCCAACTATCCCTAACGTTTCACCTTTCTTCAAGTTAAAACTTATACCATCCACAGCTTTTACAATCGACGTACGGGTATAGATATAAGTTCTAAGATCTTCTACTTCAAGGACCGTGCTGTTGTCTGACAAGTTCATATCTACAAATTCCTAAGTTTTGGATCCAATTTATCCCGCAACCAATCACCCATTAAATTCATCGACATCACCGCTAACAATATAGCTAATCCAGGGAAGAAGGCCACCCACCAACTCGATACGATTAGCTCCCTGCCATCAGCAACCATTAACCCCCAAGCCGGCGTAGGTCTCGGCAATCCAGCTCCCAAAAAGCTTAGACTTGCTTCCAACAAAATCACCTGACCTACCTCGAGTGTTGCTAGAACGATGACAGTATTAACCACATTTGGGAATACGTGTCGAGTTATTATCCTTAAATTAGATGCTCCAGCTACTCGGGCACGGTTAATAAAATCCTGAGATTTTATACTGAGTGTTTCCCCCCTAACCAACCGGGCATAACGTGACCAGAAGACAAGTACTACAACAATTATTACAGTCCTGAAACTAGGTCCCAAAGCCACCGCGAGAACCAGTGCTAATAATATACCTGGAATAGCTAAGGCTATATCCACCAGTCTCATTATCAAATGATCTATATTTCCGCCGAAATATCCGGCGATAAGACCTAAACTCGTCCCAATAACACCTGCTATTGTTATTGATACAGCAGCGACTGTTAAGGACACTCTCGCGCCGTATATTATTCTACTGAGGATATCCCTACCTTGCTTATCAGTTCCAAGGATGTGAGACCACGTCCCCGCTTTTGAAAGTACCACTCCATTCACAGTCTCCCCGCTGATCCCAACGGGTGGTTGAAGTCTTTCACTAAGTTTCCCTACGGTAGGATGATGAGGTGCTACTACATTAGCAAATATTGCAGGTATAACTAACACAATCAATAAAATAGTTATAGGAATCAAAGGATATCTCCGCAATGCAGCGGAAATTCTATTAACTTGTTTGATCTCAGGGATAGTTACCCTGTTTCCCGTAAGAGCGCTCATTCTTGCTCAACCTCTATTAATTGATAATTATTATCCTAATGTGTATAACGTATTCGCGGATCCAAGTACGCATATAATATATCCACAACCAAATTACAAACGATAAATATAAATGCGAAAAAGACCACTACCGATTGCACTACCTGGAAATCACGAGCTCTCACCGCATCCACAGCCAGCAACCCGACACCTGGCCAGGTAAAGACTGTCTCAGTCACTACTGAACCGGTAAGGAATCCTCCCAGTATCAGACCAAAATAAGTCAATGGTGCAATTAATGCATTTCTAAGACAGTGCTTCCAGATTACTTTCGTCTCTGATAATCCTTTTATACGGGCTAATTTTACAAATTCAGTATCTAGAACCTCTAACATTGAAGACCTAGTCAATCGCATCACAGCCGCTACCTGGAAATACCCAAGAGCTATGGAGGGTAATATCAAATGCCTTAACGTCCCGTGGCCCGAAGTAGGCAGCAACCCAAGTTGCACTGAGAAAATCCACATCAGCATTAGGCCCAGCCAAAATGAAGGCAGGGATTGCCCCATAAGAGCAATAATCTTTCCAGCAAAATCAATCCCTGTATCCTTTTTCACTGCAACGATCACCCCAATAGGGAGAGCAATCGCAGCACTCACTCCCAATGACAAGAACGCTAACTCAAGAGTGGCTGGGAACCTCTCCAACACTAGTGATAACGCGTCCTCTCCTTGCCATTTTATTGATTGTCCAAAATTACCCCTTAATACATTGCCCAAATACGTTATATATTGAACCGGCAAGGGTTTATCTAACCCCCATGCAGCCCGCACTTGTTCGAATTCCTCATCAGTGGCTTCGATAGGAAGTAACATTTCTATAGGATCGCCAGAGATTCTCGCAAGAAAGAAAATAATCATGCTGATAGCTAACAAAGCTAATATTGAATGAAAAATTCGAATTATTATGAACCGTTGCATATTTACATCCTAACAATCCGGTTATCGGGGTTTACGGTATCAGTCGTACGTAATGGTTTTATTAATTCAATTAGACTAGTATTTTTACGTAATCCGTATTACTGGGCGACTTAAATCGTAATTACTCTCTTATTCTTCGCCCATAATAATGCTAAATATTTGTACTATTGCATTAATAAATAGCATTTCGTAGTATAATGGCACGTAATTAGCCATACTATACTAAAAATCTAAATATTTAAACCATCCTATTCCAAATAGCCTACTGTAGGCTGAGATCCCGATAACTTAAGACGTAATATTACCGACATCCAATCTATAAAGGGAGTTTTACTATTATGAGATCTTATCTGTCGATATCATGGGTCATAGGAGCACTAGCTATCCTCTCTCTCATTGCAGTTGCATGCGGAGCCGCTGCACCGGAAGTTATTGTTGAAGAGAAGGTTGTTGTTGAAGAGAAGATAGTTGAAGTCGAAAAAGAAGTCCTTAAAGAGGTAGAGAAGACAGTTTTCCAAGAAGTAGTCGTAACCGCAACCCCAATTCCAGTAGACCCGGCTGAACAAGTTACCGCCAAGGTGGATCGAGTTATATACGCCTTCGGTGAAGTAATTGAAACCAATAGAAACTGGACTGTAGGTAGACCATCTTATTACCAGTTTGATCCATGGGCGGAGACTTTACTAGACCTTGAAGCTACAACCAACGCCCGTATCCCCAGAATAGCCACCTCATGGGAATCCAATGAAGATGCCAGTTCCTGGACATTCCATCTTCAGGAAGGAATCCCGTTCCATGACGGATATGGTGAGCTTACTTCAGCAGACGTCAAAGCGTCCCTAGAATTGCACCAGACTGACGAGGCTACATCAAGCTTTAAACAGTTCCTCAAAGAATTGAAGGCAGGGGACGACGGGGTGACCGTTATAGATGACCACACAATCACCTTCAATATGGAAGGATCTACAACACTGTGGCCTGCTATGGCCTCCCGTGGCTTTGGTGGCGGTGAATTCCTAATACTGAGCAAGAAGCAAATCGATGAAGGTGTCGAAAGCTTTGATGAAAAGCCTTTAGGAACTGGCCCTTACGAATACGGTGGCAGAGATACCGGTGAAGGAATCTGGTTTGAACTATCTGACGAAGGTGACCACTGGAGAGGCGAAAGACCTGATTTCAAAGAAATCGAAATAAAGTGGGTAAGAGAAGATGCAACCAGGTTAGCAATGCTGCTAGTCGGGGAGTCCCATATATCTTCCCTCTCACGCGAACTACAATTCGAAGCAATGAAGCGGGGAATGATAACTTTAGAGGCCCAGGTGCCTACCAACTATCTAACGTTATTCCTCGGTGGTATGTATTTCTCTGACGGCGACCCAGATTACGATCCGACGGTGCCGTGGGTTTCTCCTGACAAGGGATTATTAATACGCCAGGCTATGAACAAAGCCATAGATAGGGACGAGTTAATAGATTTCATCCTCAAGGGCGCCGGTATGACAATGTACAATACCGCTTTCCATCCAACTCTCGAAGGCTACAATCCGGAATGGGAAGAAAAATGGGATGACATGTATGGGTTCGATCCGGACGCAGCAAAAGCTCTCATGGCGGAAGCCGGATATAGTCCAGACAATCCTATGGAATTCACCATTTGGAACTATGTCTCCTCTGACGAGCCAGAAACCGCTGTAATGGTAGAAGCTCTGATAAACTACTGGCAACCTATCGGTATCGACCTCAAAATAGTAGATAGTGAATGGGGAACCGTTCGGTCCGCATACCGTGAAAAGAACGATATGATCAAAGAGGGCGGCTGGGGTAACGTAATTACCATGAGGTCAGTCGTCGATAGAGTGCGGGCATGGGCTTACCCAAATGGCACGGGACGTAACTACGAATCCGACGCTATAAACGAAGCATGGGCAGGAATAGCCGAAACCACCGATCCTGATGAGATCGACAGACTAGTCCAACAGGTTGGAGACGACCGATTCGACAACTTTGCCGATATACCATTCTTCTGGTTCGCACTACAAGTTACCGCAAATCCTGAGGTAATTGAATCCTGGACATTCCCAGGGACTGCTTCATCCAAAACAAGCCACTGGAACAACTTGAAAGCAGCCCGGTAAAACCGAAACATATGGTAATAAAAACGGCCTCCCAAATTGGGAGGCCGTTTTTATTACCAAGCAATCTTGGAATAGAACTAATACTGTTGCTGGGATAGTGTTTGGTAAGTCACTGGAGACAAAGCTGTAAGGCCAGCATCCACTGGTATAGTTATCCCATTAACCCATCGTGCTTCATCACTCGCGAGATATAGCGCAGCATATCCAATATCCCACGAATCACCTTCGGTACGTAACGGAGCTGCATTTTTACGTACTTGCCGTAAATCATCATCCATACGCGGGGCAACCATCGGAGAATATACCAAGCCAGGTGCTATACAGTTGACTCTGACCCCATCAGGACCATGATCTGCAGCCATTGTCATCGTTAACCCAATCACAGCTGCTTTTGAAGTGGTGTAAGGAGTGCTACTATGCGCCCGCAATCCTGCTATAGAAGATATATTAATAATCGCTCCCCCACCAGTTTCAACCATACGAGGTATCGCATATTTACTACACAGAACGATACTTTTGACGTTTACGGCCATAACATAATCCCAATCAGCTTCGCTTATATCTAGGACTGTACCTCTCCTGGATATACCCACATTATTATCCAGTATATCCAAGCGTCCATACCTATCGATAGCGGCCTCAACCATCATCTGACAATCTGTATCATTTATGACATTAGCTTCGAATACTGAAGCTTCCCCTCCCTCTCCCTTTATAATTTCCAGCGTTTCTTCCGCCCTATCTACGACTGAATCTACAAGCAATACCTTTGCACCCTCTCTGGCAAATAACAAAGCAGCAGCCTTACCATTACCTACGCCTGGCCCACTTGACCCTGCTCCAGTGATAATAGCAACTTTGCCTTCTAATCTAGGTTTATGTTCATACATATCAAACTCCTGTTACTCTGGCAATATTGTAACACTGGACCATATTAGGACTTATAATTGCAATGCGCTTTGACTACGCATATCTTTCACATTAGAATCCGACAGAAACACCTACTGACCATAGGATAGGAACTTCATTTTATGGGTACGGACAAGTTAAAAATTTTATTTATAACGCCATACTTCCGACCATATATAGGTGGGATCGAGCGCGCCATAGAAGAGCTCTCACATGCGCTCTTTAAAACTGGAACTGTCGCGAAAATAGGTGTGATAACTACTAAATACTCTTTTCCCAGGATTCCACATCCTGAATGGCCTGATCAGGAAATAACGTCTCGTAATATCTCAATATTTCGGCTTAAAGGTTATCCCAAACGCGCATTACCAATATATTCATGCCCATTGGTGTGGTTTTCACCGTTTAAGATAAAACAATATCTTGATACGTTTGAACCTGACGTAATACATTTTGTTGGTGATGGATGGTTCTGGGGACACTTCTGGACCTGGTTTTACTTTAGAAAGAGATCCAGATTTATATTCACACCTTCCTACCATCCGCTACCACTACGCAAATCATGGCTTAAAGTCATCAATTCTATCCTCAGCAGATTAGTAGACAAAGTCGTTCCTTTGACTAACACAGAGAGAGCACACTTACAAAAAGATTATCATGTGCCTCTTAGCAAACAACAAGTCATTGGTTGGGGAGCAAGCTCTCTCTCTCGTTCCACTAACCAACCGGATGATAGATTACTCAAAATAGTTTCAGTAGGTCGCTTAGGAAAACACAAGGGACAGAAATGGTTATTGGACGTCTACCGTAAGGCTATTCCTTCCTTCAACCAACCGACAAATTTGATACTAGTAGGAGGGGACGAAGGACAGAGGCATATACTGGAGAAAATTGTTGTTCAGAATAATATTATTGACCAGGTAACATTTACAGGAGAATTAGAAGACGCTGAATTATCCGAAGTATATTCTTCTAGCGACATATTTGCCTTATTTTCTCAGTATGAGGCTTTTGGACTGGTCTTCTTAGAAGCGATGCTCAACAAACTACCCGTGTTAACACACGATGTTGGAAGCATTAGGGATATCTTAAAATCGGGGGCAATTATCGCACCTGCTTACGATGAGACGTCGGCTGTAACATCGTTAATAAATTTAGTTAATGATAAGAACTACAGAGTTGCACTTGGGCAACAAGCATACAACTACTCCAGATCTAATTTCTCATGGTCATCAGTTGCTTCTGAGTACCTATCCATATATAAATCCTAATGTATATCTATAAACACAAAAGGTACTGACTTGGATATGAACCCCAGCTATAACCGGTTATACAATGACCTAAGCTATATATGGCCTATAATTAGTCCTCCGCACGAATATTCAGTTGAAGCCTGGCACATCACAGAAATTATCCGCCAGAACATCGGTCACACAGGTAATTCACTTTTAGAACTGGGATGTGGAGGAGGCCATATACTCTCCCATCTTACAAACAACTTCACCTGTACAGCCGTTGATATATCTGAGTCCATGATAAAGCTCTCTCAAGAGTTAAACCCCAGCGTTCCACATCACATCGGAGACATGCGGTCGGTAGTATTAAACCAGAGTTTCGATGCGATATTGATCCACGACGCTATAAACTACATGCTATCTGAATCGGATTTAACATTAGCCTTTACGACAGCGAAAAAACATTTAAACCCCTCAGGTGTTCTGATATTAGCTCCCGACTGGTTCTCAGATACCTTTAACCCTCCCGTCACAATGCACTGGACAAAGACTACTGACGACGGTCACATCACTTTTATAGAATATCTTGACGATTCAGATAAGACCGATACAACCATAGAATCTCTCTTCCTCTACATCATCAACAAATCTGGAGATATCCAAATGCATCAGGACAACCATATTACCGGTGTATTCCCTCAGCAAACATGGCTAACCTTATTGAAGCGTATTGGATTTAGCCCCGAGATACATAATTTTCCCAGTTACGAAGGCGGCTTCGGCGGCAATTTAATCATTGCAAAAGCACTGTGACCAAAACTGGCTAAGTAAAAAGAAAAGACCTCTCATAGAGAGGTCTTTTCTTTTTACTTAGCTGATTATAACCACCTATATCAGTATAAGTGGCATGCGGTTACGTGTCCTTCACCTTGATCCACTAGTTCAGGATCATCTACTGAACACTTATCCATTACAAACGGACATCTCGGATGGAAGCTACAGCCTTCAGGCGGGTTCAATGGTGACGGCACCTCGCCTTCTAGCACGAAATCTTCTCTTTGGGAATCTGGATGCGCTGGTAAAGAAGCAGATATTAAAGCTTTAGTATATGGATGGAGTGGGTTAGTGAAGACATCTTTAGTACGTCCTTCTTCAACCATCTTTCCAAGATACATTACGCCAACATGATGACTCATATACCGCACCGTGGCCAACTGATGCGCAATAAGCAGATAACTAACACCGTATTGATCTTGCAACTGCTTCAGAAGATTCATTATTTGGGCTCTGATAGATACATCTAGAGCAGAAACAGGCTCATCAAGTACTATCACTTTTGGTTGCAGCGATAGAGCTCTCGCTATAGCTATTCTTTGTCTTTGCCCACCACTAAATTCGTGAGGGTAATAATCCGCCTGAAAACTATGCAGGCCAACATCATTCAATAACTGCTCTGTGCGCTCTCTAATTTCGCCTTTTGGAACCTCCTTATTAGCCAGAAGAGGTTCCATGATTATAGATCCTACTTTCATTCGTGGATTTAACGAGCTCCAAGGATCTTGGAATACTGCCTGGATAGAAGCACGATACTCTTTACGTTGTTCTCTGGTAAAAGTATCCATATCATTACCATTAAACCTAATCATACCACCTGTCGGTTTTTCGACCTGTAGCACCATTTTCGCGGTAGTAGTTTTACCACAACCAGATTCACCGACTAGACTATACGTCTCACCCTCGTTTATCTTAAACGAAACTCCATCGACGGCTTTAACTTGCCCTACCACTTTTTTTAGGATCGCTCCAGATGTTACAGGGAAATATTTCTGGGTCTCTTGAAGTTCTATTATTGTGTTTGCAGTAGCCATACTAATTCTCCGCTAATTTCCAGCATGTGGCAGTGTGTCTCGCAGAAGAGTCTCCAACCTGAATTATGTCAGGAAACTCTGACAAGCATTTTTCAAATGCATATGGACAGCGTGGCGCAAAAGTACACCCCGCTGGAAGATTGTCTAATGCGGGGGGCTGACCCTCAATTGCATAAAGCATGTCCACATCTTCTTCAACATTCGGCACTGATTTCATCAGCGCTTCTGTGTATGGATGCGCAGGGTTATTAAACAGGTCTCTCACATCGGCTATCTCGGCCACCTTGCCAGCATACATGACAGCCACTTGATCGCACATTTTTGCAACCACACCCATATCGTGAGTGATAAATATAATAGCCATGCCAGTATCACGCTGTAATTCTTTCAATAATGCCAGATATTGGTATTGGATGGTCGCGTCTAGTGAAGTTGTAGCCTCATCTGCTATTAGAACCTGGGGGGTTCCTGCTATGGCTATAGCGCCCACAACACGCTGCCTCATACCTCCGCTCATCTGGTGAGGATAGTTATCTATACGACTCTCTGGAGCAGCTATCTTAACTTTATGCAGCAATTCAATAGCTCGCTCTTTTAAGGTCTCGCCCGTCTGTGACAGGCTCTGCTTCACGGTTTCTATGACTTGGTTACCGACACTAAAGACTGGGTTTAACGACGTCATCGGATCCTGCAGGATCATGCATATATCGCGACCCCTAATCTGCTGCAATTCTGATTGAGACTTTTTGACTAGATCATCGCCGTTGAATAATATTTCACCTTCTACTATTTTCCCAGCTGGTTGAGGTACTAGCCCCATAATCGATAAGGCAGTCATACTCTTACCCGAGCCAGACTCTCCAACTATTCCCAGAGTCTCCCCTGCATTTAAGGTGAAGTTGACACCATCTACAGCCTTCACAATACCAGACCTAGTAAAAAAATGAGTCTTGAGATTATTTACTTGCAAAACTGGAGCTTGTGCCACTATATCGGCCCTCCGTAATCTAAATTCCGAGTTTACTAATACCCTAAGTTCTGCGTAGCTTCGGATCCAGTGTATCCCTCAGCCAGTCGCCGAACAGGTTCATACAAATAACTACGATGGTAATACACAGACCTGGTAAGAGGGACAACCACCATAGGTCGACCAAATTATCCCTGCCTTCGGATACCATTATGCCCCACGCGGAAGTCCCTGGAGGAACACCAACGCCCAAGAAGCTCAATGATGCTTCAAGCAAGATAGTCTGGCCTACTAGCAAACTAACTATGATTAGAACCGTGTTTACAACGTTAGGGAATATATGCCTGTACATGATTACGTGTGGGCGTACGCCCGCCACAACAGCCATCACTACAAAATCACGTTCTTTCAGAGTTAAAACCTCTCCTCGAATCTGCCGGGCGAATCTGGCCCAGACAGTCGCCATGATTGCAATGATAACGTTTTGTATACCAGCGCCCCCTTGAATAGCCACGATGATCAACGCCAACAATATAGTTGGGAATCCCATGACAGCATCGCAACATCTCATTATGAATGCATCTGTCTTACCACCGAAATATCCAGATGCGATTCCTATGGCTGTTCCTACGATCGCGCCAAATGCTAATGATACCAAGCTAATAAAAGCCGATATACGTGCCCCGTATACAAGCCTACTCAGCATATCGCGACCTAACCGATCTACACCCAATATATTTTCTGCTGATTCAAAAGGCCCTAGCTTCGCGACCCCTTTGAGTACATCCAAATCTTTCGGGTCATGCGGAGCTACAAAGGGAGCAAAGAGTGCACATATGACCAGGATAACAAGCACAGCGATCGGGAACCAAGGCATTTTTAGTTCCTTGGATTTCTTTCGCATATCTGAGACCTTAGCCCCAAATGACTTTTTCTCGTTTAATACCGCTTCTGCGTCGACCGTGGCCATTGGCTATCCTCCGAATCTTTTTCCCTTTTGTTACTCAAATGTTTTTACGTGTTTTAGTTAGCCGTATCGAATTCTCGGATCGACATACGCATACAGCAAATCAACGATTGTTGATAGAACTATATATAGAAGCCCGGACGTTAGTACAGTAGCTAAGATGACATTTACATCTCTTTCTCTGATACCACCGAGCATGAGCAATCCAATCCCAGGCCAGGCGAAAACAACTTCGACTACTATTGATCCATTTAAGAGACCCGCGAAGCTGACACCACCAAATGTTAACACCGGTATAATTGCATTCTTAAGAGCGTGCTTGTATATAACGACTCTTTCGTTCAAACCTTTAATTCTTGCAAATTTGACGAATTCACTATCCAGAACCTCTAACATACTGGACCTGGTTAGGCGCATGAATCCAGCCATTATAAACAAGGATATTGAGAAAGCCGGCAGGATATAATGGTCTAGTCCACCTTTCCCAAATGCTGGTAACAGCTGCCACTGGGCCGCAAATAGCATGATTAGCATAATAGCTACCCAGAATTGCGGTGCAGACATACCTACAATCGCAAACATCTTACAAAGGCGATCTATATAGGAGTTGCGATACAGCGCTGCAATTATACCCAGAGGTATGCCCATGGCCATGGCTACCAGCAAACCAGCTCCGGCTAGCTGAAGGGTTGCGGGGACTCGCTCTAGCAACATATCCCATACTGGACGCCGTTTTGTTCCAGAATCCCCAAGATCTCCTCTAACAGCTTTCCCTGCCCATGCTAAATATCTCTGATATGCAGGCTTATTCAGTCCCAGTTTTTCTCTAAGCTCTTCTAACTCTTCCTGAGTAGTGTCAGCCGTTGAGAGCACCAATGCTAGATCGCCAGTCTGTTCAGCCCCGAAAAATACAACTACGCTTAGCACTAACAAAGTGAAGAATGATTGTACTATCCTAATGAATAAAAACCGCTGCATTTATATCCCCCTAAACGCTGAACAATACTATACTAGATTCACATTTCATATCTGCTACTTAGAATCACAATTATGCTAAGCGGCGGATATACTTAATTACTTAAATTATATGTCTTACAATACCGGAATACCAATTACGAAAACATACATTCCGCCCACAAGCGGAATTCCGGAAATGTAGCATGAACATACCTTCATGTCAACATACAATCCTGCATTGATTCGACAAGCCGTGCCTACAGAAATATTGATCTCTCATTATCATCTAAATAATAGATAATGAGAGTGAATTAAAGCATCTTAAAAGGAGTTTTTTGTTACGTTTTAACTTTCTAAACATCCGTAACCAAGTAGCTTATTTACCAGTAATTTCATGGGCTTTCTACGATTTCGCAAACACGATATTCGCAATGAATATATTAAGCCTATATTTTGTCCTATGGGTTACTGAGGATAAGTCTGGCACTCAACTTACTTTCAGCTTATTTCTCTCTGGTTCAATGTTAGCTGCCGCGATTACGGCACCGTTCTATGGGGCTATAACAGATATGGTTGGCAAACGTGTGTTTCTATTGGGTACAGGAGTCATATTGTGCGTTATATCCACTTCATTGATTGGCACACTGGGAGGAGTTACGGCAGGGCTAATCTTCTTTGCTATAGCAAATTACTCTTATCAATCATCTAATATATTTTATGACGCGCTTCTGCGCACCGTAAGCAACCCTCGCAACAGAGGAAGAATATCTGGTTTTGGCGTCTCACTTGGTTACATCGGTACGATAACGGGAATTTTGATGGTATCTCCCTTTGTAGAAGAGTGGGGCAGACAAGCAGCTTTCATACCAACAGCATTTCTTTTTCTACTATTCTCTTTACCATGCCTTTTGTTTGTAAAAGATGAAAAGCTTTCGAGTTCCATCAATATAGATATTTGTCGTAGAGCTTATATGGAGCTATATCATCTTGTCAGTCAGAAAAAAGTAAATAAAGCAACTGTCCAATTCATTATCGCCAGGTTTTTTTATCTTGATGCTATTAATACTTTAATAGTTTTTATGGCTGTATTTGTCAGCCAAGTACTCAAATACTCTAACCAACAAATAGAAATGTTACTGATTGTTTCAACGACATGCGCCATATTCGGTGCACTGATATACGGAAGGATTTCGGATAAAATCGGGCCGAAGAAGACTTTATTAATAATTTTGTCGCAATGGTTCATCGTATTTTCTGCAGCTGCAGTGACGACCAATCCATTACACTTCTGGGTTATAGGATCTTTAGCTGGCATCTCTCTCGGAGCATTGTGGGCTTCTGACAGAGCGTTATTACTGCGGATATCTCCAGTTGATCAAATTGGAACATATTTTGGATTCTACCAATTGGTTGGCCGATTCTCATCCGTCATTGGTCCTATTTTATGGGGGATAACAACCGATGCGTTCATAGATCTGGGGGAAATGCGTTTTCGAATAGCTACCGCTATTCTGATTGTTCCATTAATTATCGGATTTGCCATGTTGATGCGAACTGCAGACAGACCTCAATGTATTAGCACTAGAACGCTATAGTAAACATACCCCATCCACATGCGAGTAATCGTTGACGTGCATACGGACCGGAATTACACTGCGCGAATAATTTGACAAGCTGAGGTGAACCCATGGCAGATAATAATATGCAAAGACAATTGCCGCTTCAAGGACTAAGAGTTCTTGATGCTACTCATATAGTAGCGGGTCCATTTTGCTCCCTAATACTAGCTGACATGGGAGCCGAGGTAATAAAGATAGAACGCCCTTTATCGGGAGATTTAGTGCGAGGTCGTGGACCATTTATAAAGAATGACCACGGCGACCAGGTAAGCTCCAGATATCTTGGAATAAATCGCAACAAAAAAAGCGTGACCTTAGATCTACGGAATCCAAAATGTAAAGAAGCATTTGAAAATTTAATAAAAACCTCAGATATATTGATAGACAATTGGGGTCCAGGGGCCTTCGAACGGCTTGGCTTAGGATATAAACACCTTAACCAAATAAATCCTAGGCTGATCTACGCGAGTATAACCGGATACGGAGATGAAGAGACTAGACGTGGCCCGTATTCTTCATGGCCTGCAAACAATTTAAGCATACAAGGAATGTCTGGATGGATGGAAATGACCGGAGATCCAGACGGAGCACCACAAAGTGTAGGAGATAATGTGGGAGATTCAGTACCTGGAGTATGGACAGCACTAGGAATAATGATGGCACTAGAGTCTAGAAATAAAACTGGACTGGGTCAGCTCGTCGACATGTCCATGTACGATTGCATGGTGTCTCACATAGTTAGCAACATGAATTCTTATCAAGCCACAAAAACCAATCCTGGAAGGTCTCGCGCCCGCCTTGTGTCTGCTGGAATGCCATTCAAAGCCAAAGATGGCTATGTTGTAATGGCTGGGGCACGGTCTGAAGAGAGATTACGTGCAATGTGGGAGATGATAGGAAGAGATGACCTAGCAACCAACCCTGAATATACAGGTCACAATCCTGATGGAGATTTCTATTTTCACAATGTTATACCCGCGATTGAAGAATGGTCTCAAAAGCTACCAAAATGGGAAGTAGCCGCCAAACTCACTGAGATTGGATTCTCAATGGGAGTGGCCCAGACTGTTTCAGATCTAGCAGATTGCGAACACCTGAGGGCACGACATATGTTTGTAGAAACGGACGACAGTATCGGCGGCAAGTTCACCTCTCTCAGAACACCAATTTGGCTGACTGAATGCGAGGACATAGACAACCGTACTCCTCCGATATTAGGCCAAAACAACCGAGAGATCTTAACTAGCCTAGGAGGTCTGACGACTTCCGAATTAGATTTTCTGGAAAGTGAAGGAGCCGTGTAGTATCAACTCCATTCTGTATCGTTCAATTACTTCCATGAACTAGGGGACGATGCTAACCCATCGAACCCTAGTTCATTACAGATCTCAACATATTCTGATCTATTAGCACCTATCCACTTAATATCGTCTATAGACTCTACTATTGGGACGTCTACTCGAAGCGTAGCAAGGTCGCGATACAAGAATGCATCGGTTTTATGGGCTACCAAATTTTCTGCAACAGTTTTTGCACCCCTTACTTCTACATCCCAAAGTAAGTGGGACTCTGGTATTTCCTCTATATGTTCATATCTACTTAGGACAGTTGAGGCCGTTTTAGAACCCCACTTAGGTATTCCAGGTATCCCGTCAGCAGCGTCTCCCACTAAAGCAAGGTAATCAGGGATGCTACTTGGTAACACCCCAAATTTTGTCTTCACACCTTGTTCATCTATCGTAGTACGACGTCGCCTATCAAGAAGAATAACCCTAGTTCCTACCACCATCTGCGCCAAATCTTTATCAGGAGAACATATTATTATTTGATCTACATCCGATTCGTCTCTCCACCTCTGAACAGCACTCGCTAGAGCGTCATCTGCCTCAAACTCCGTCATTGGCCACACCACTACACCCAAAGCTTTAGCAGCCCGCTCTGCTAACGGGAATTGATTCTTAATATCCTCCGGCATCCCATCAGAGGTTTTATACCCGGAAAACATCTCATTACGGAATGACTCGACAACACTATCAAAAGCACATCCAATGTGGGTGACGTCCTCCTGCCTTAGAAGGCTCAATAGGGTTTGGACTAATCCTCTAACAGCTCCAACTTCTACTCCGTCTGGAGATAACGAACCGGGAACTCCATAGTAAGCACGAAATAACTCGTAAGTACCATCGACCAAATGGACTTTCATATAGACTAAAGCCCTTCCAAAACACGGACAATACGCTGTGCTCCTTCTAGAACTCTCTCAGCAGGCGACCTCATCAGTGCAATCCTAAAATGGTTCTCGCCCGACAATCCAAATCCAACCCCTGGAGTTACAACTACTCCTTCCTCGTCCACAAACAATTCAGATAATGCGGTTGACGACATAGGTGAGTCATACCTAGGGAACATAAATGTCGCTCCCTGAGGAAGTGGGCAGGTTACTCCGGAAACAGAATTTAGCAATCTAGCTACTTCGGTACGTAGCATGTCACACTCGTCTCTCCACATAGGTATATGATCTTGAGGTCCTTGTAATGCTTGAGTTCCGGCAACCTGTATAAACGGAGATACGAAACTTGCAGTATGTTCGTGCATGCTTATAAGAGGCTTTATTAATTCACTGGGCCCTACTATACAGCCCAGTCTCCAACCAGCCATAGCATATGCCTTGGTAAAGGTATAACTGGTAAGAGTTCTATTCCACATACCAGGCAATGATGCCAACGTTATATGTGCATTATTATCGTAAATAAAATATTCGTATGTCTCATCGCATAACGCCAACAGATCATCCTCTTGGCACACCCTGGCAACATCTTCTAATTCCTGTTTGGTGTAAACCCTACCTGTCGGATTATTGGGATTGTTTATTACAATCATTTTAGACTTATCAGTAACACTGCTCTTCAACTGATCGTAAGTGATCATATATTCTTCTTCTTCACTAAGCGCAACGGTAATCGCATTCCCCTCTGACAATTCCACTTGCTGCCTGAAACTAACCCAAGTCGGTTCTATGATTAGCACATCGTCTCCTCGACCTACGAATGCATTTATCGATTCATAGAGACCCATTTTACTGCCTGGAGTAACTATCACTTCTGTATCGGAATCAATATTGAGATTATTATAAGCATGAAGTTTATCTGCCATAGCTTTTTTGAATTCGGGAATGCCACTCGAAGAACTGATATTGGTAAGGCCTGATTCCAAAGCCGCTACACCAGCCTTAATTATATGATCAGGAGTGACGTGATGAGGACTAGATTGACTCAAGTCAATAATATCTTTCCCTAGTCTAGCCTGTTGACGAGCTTTTTCTCCTGCTGCCAAAGTGGCAGGAGGCTGGACTCTAGTTATACGCGAAGCTGGTTCTATTGACATATAAGTACTCCCATACAGAAATTAACTGGAGTCTATCATAATTTTTCGGGTGCGATTGCTAGTAATAATATTTAGTGGCACAATCATCGATAATTCTTAGACTCTCAAAAGGCATCTGATCCAGATAACTAGCGACAAAGTATGTTGTACGAGGAGTAGAAAATGGTAACTCAATCACCGGAAATAAAAAACATGCGGCTAATATCACACCATGATCTGAATGGATTCGGAAACATCGGCGAAGGGATGCATATACACACCACTCGAGACGGAAGAAGAATTTTATATCTAGCGCACGAAAGTTCCCCCAAAGACATAACCAGCGTTGATGTAACTGACATTTCAAATCCTAAAATAATATCTCAAACTGACCTACCATATGCTCATTTGCGCTCGAATTCTTTATCAATTGTGGGGGATACCATGCTAGTGGCTTACCAAAGCCTGGAGCCTGGACAGCCTGGGACAGGCATGGGCGTATACGACATAGGCAATTCTGAAGAACCCCGTCAGATAGGTTTTCTTGACACATCTGGGCCTTATTCGAGAGGTTGTCATTGTCTCTGGTGGGTAGATGGTAACTATGCGCATCTATCTACCGGCGCAAAAGATTTTAAACCAAACGATCAAAAAGATGATCAATTCTATATGATCGTAGATGTGAGCAATCCTGAGAATCCCGTTGAAGCAGGGAGATGGTGGATGCCAGGTACCATGGAAGGTGACGGGCATAATCCCGTAGACCGTCATCCTGATTTCGACTCTGGGCACCGATTGCACAACGCAAACGTATACCCGACAAGGCCAGACAGGGCATATTGCGCGTATATGGACTCCGGAACAATAATTGTAGATGTGTCAGATGTATCTAAACCTAGCATGATTAGCCAATTCAATTTCGCTCCTCCATTTCCAGGATTTACACATACCGTTCTACCATTATTTTCCCGCGAATTAATGGTAGTAACTCAAGAATCCGTACGTAACAATGGAGAAGACTATCCAAAGCTGATTTGGATGGTTGATATGCGGGATGAGGCTAATCCTGTGATTATTAGCACATTCCCCATGCCAGAGCCCGGTCTATTTACCTCAAGACCAGGGAGATTTGGAGCTCACAATGTACACGAGAATCAACCTGCCGCAACCAGCATGCAAGACGAAACATTGATATACGGGACTTTTTTCAATGCAGGGGTCAGAGTGTTTGACACTAGCAATCCTTTCCAGCCAGAAGAGATAGCATATTTTGTACCAGAGAAGTTAGACAACGCAGGATCTGTAGGAATAAATGACGTATACGTAGATGAAAATGGAATCATGTATGCAGTAGACAGAGTTAAGGGTGGTTTGTACATCCTTGAATTGACTGCTTAACAGGTCTCAACGAAGAAAGGGAACAAATCTTGAGAAAACCCGTTCCCTTTCTTTTACCAGGAAGAGATTGACACTCTAACTCACCGATTAACCTGCCAGTGATCCCATCGGATCCCATGGAGGCAAAGTAATTGGATCGTCATCCCAGGCATCCAATATGTCTTGAGGCAAATAGCTTTTAGGCGCAGATATCTCAAACATATACTCAGCGAACCATGAATCATTCATTAGGCAAAAACCTTTGTCGCCAACCTTATCATTCCAACTGTTTTCAACTCTCCATCTACGTGGTTTACCATCAACTAGATCAACTCCAGTAAACAACATGGCATGTGTCATACGCGTTTGATGATATTCTAGCCGTTCTGCCTTATCCATAGAAAATTCAGTCTCATATACGCCGGGATAATCAAACAATTCGGCGTCCCATATCCCAAGATCGCGGTGCATTTGCTTTCCAGTATCACATCCCATCCATACGGGTTTTCCATCCTGAATCATTCTGATAGCAATATCTTTCATAACATCTATGCTGATATTGATGTATTTAATTTGAGGTCCATCAACTACATTACCAAGATATTGTATCGTGAAAGTTTTTCCGGTCGGGCTAGATGTTCTCGGATCATGAACTAGACAAACATAATCGTCCATTGGAGTCACAATATATTTTTGGGCAAAATCAATAGGGGTCATATCCCCATCTCTTTGGAATCCCCCATCTTTATCACGCCATTGCCAAAAGAACTGGTCAGGAGGACTACCCAAATGAATAGCCAAGATCTGATACATTGCACTCAAAGTATCTTTTTTAGAAGTCCTCATCTCTTCTAAACCTGACTCTTGCGCATACAAATCCCGGATCTTCTTAGCGCCCTGACGATACTGATAGTTCAACATAGAGTTCATACGCATTGAATTGCTAGAGCTCTCAGTTTCCGGCATAACAGTTTTAGGGACAACACCGTGTTTTTTCACCAAACTTACAAACATATCCCACTGCCCACCGTCTTCGACTCCTCTTTGCAACAGCCATGATACCGTCCGATCATCGATAGGTTTATCTGCTGTATCAATAATGGCCTCTAAAAGAAAATTAGCCCTTTCTATTTTGTCCCAAAACATCAGGTAATTCTGACTAAATTCAAATTCTTTTACATTCAATACATCTTTACTTTCGACCCTAAACATGTTCAGACCGGCGAACATCCAACACCGTCCAGATCGAGCTTGATTAGTTACGGACCAATCATCAAGAAGGTTGGAAAAGCTGTGGACCGATTCAGTTACGATCCCCCTATTCAATGCAACTTCGTTAACATCTCTCTGTGTCACAACATTCTGCATGAGCGAACTGGTCTCACTAGTGTCGAATACATTCTTGAATTCTGCGATCTGCTCAACTGTTAGAGATCTGTCCACTATGTTCTCTGATGACATACACAACTCCTTGTCACAATTTCAACCATTAAAACACTGGTACAATGGCTTATTATATTACAGTACCGATTTAGGGTAAGGTAGTAACAAAATGAATCCCGTTTATCTAGATTACAACGCAACTACACCAATCGACCCAGTGGTCTCTGAAGCAATGTTGCCATTCATCACCCAACACTTCGGAAACCCATCAAGCGGTCATACATATGGAGTTACAACTAATCTAGCAGTCGAAAACGCCCGATCCCAAGTCGCCGACCTGATTGGTTGCAATAGTTCAGAAATAGTATTTACCAGCGGAGGAACTGAAGCCAATAATTACGCTATCAAGGGAATAACCGGAGCATATAAATCTAAGGGTTCTCATATCATCACATCAGGTATTGAACACCCGGCAATAACCGAAGTTTGCAAATACATGCAGACCAAAGGATGTACCGCCACATACGTCCCAGTTGACCAGTACGGCCGAGTTGACCCAAATAAAGTTGAAGAAGCCATCACTGACGATACTGTTCTTATCACCATAATGCATGCAAACAACGAAGTCGGAACCATCCAACCAATCCAGGAAATATCAAAGATATCCCGTAGGCATGGAATATTTCTCCATTCTGATTGCGCGCAATCTATAGGGAAAATTCCTGTTGAGGTTGACGAGTTGGGAGTAGATCTACTCAGTATTGCTGGACACAAGCTATACGCCCCTAAAGGCGTAGGAGCTTTGTACGTCAGAAGCGGAGTTCAGCTTGAGAAAATTATGCATGGTGCAAACCATGAGAGCGGCTTACGCGCCGGCACTGAAAATGTAATATTGATCGTCGGACTCGGAGAGGCTTGCAGACTTATAAGGGACCATTTGTCTGAATATATTGATAATATGCAAACTATGCGAGACCTATTAGAAGTTGGCTTAACCGGAGATAATATCGACAGCCGTATAAATGGCCATCCTATCCTACGGCTCCCGAACACCCTTAGTATCGGATTTAAGGGCGTCGCAGCAGACCAACTATTACTAGATCTCGATTCTGTAGCATCGTCCGCTGGAGCGGCCTGCCATACCGATAATGTTGAAATATCTCAAGTACTGGAAGCCATGAAAGTACCCCTTGAATATGCAGCTGGCACAATACGATTATCAGTCGGTAGGTACACCACTCAACAAGAAGTCTCCCATGCAGTTAAAGAAATAACAGACTGGGTATTAAATAAGCAATCCATGCAGATTGAAGGAGCATACTAATATGGGTAGATTAGAAGGCAAAGTAATATTAATCAGCGGCGGGGCAAAGGGACAAGGAGCCACAGAATCAATCATGTTCGCTGGCGAAGGAGCCAAAATAATTATTGGCGACATTCTAGATGACGAAGGCCTAAAAATAGAATCACAGATAAGAGAACTGGGAGGAGACGCAACTTTTGTGCATCTGGACGTCACACAGGAGTCCGACTGGGATAATGCTGTTAAGACTGCGATTAGCTCATACGGAGGGCTAAATGTACTAGTCAATAATGCAGGTATATTAATAAGAAAAAGCATTGAAGACACCACAGTCGAAGATTGGGATAGGATAATGTCCATTAATGCAAAAGGTGTCTTCCTGGGTACAAAAGCGGCTATCCCAGCTCTAAGGGAAGCCGGAGGTGGATCTATAATAAATATTTCATCAACCGCGGGATTGGTGAGTAGTTCAAGTGGTTCTGCCAGCTATACAGCGACCAAAGGCGCGGTCAGACTGTTCACTAAATCTACGGCGATACAATATGCTAAAGATGGCATCAGGTGCAACTCAGTACACCCCGGACCTATAGAAACCGATATGATACATCAATCCATAACTGACCCCGACGCAATGGCGTTAAGAATGGAAAAACTGCCTATGGGAAGGTTAGGAAAGCCTGAGGAAGTCGCCAACGGAGTTTTATATCTTGCCTCAGATGAATCATCATTTGTTACTGGCTCGGAATTAGTAATAGATGGCGGGAGTACCGCGCAATAAAAAACTGAGTGGAAAAATACTTTATTTAACGTTGATATTAACGCAGATTAACCCTAGAGGTAGCCAGAACTTCAGGATTAACTAGGAATTCTGGCATCTGTCCCAGAAGGACATTCTTCGTCGCCTGGGCTGTTCGCACTTCCAGTTCATTCACTGACTCGTTAGATAAGAAGGCTACATGGGGCGTAACTATCACGTTAGCTAGTTCAAACAACGGATTATCGGCCCTAGGTTCTGTATCTTCCATAACATCTAGACCTGCACCGGCGATGGATCCCGACAACAAAGCCTGATAAAGTGCCATTTCATCAACTATCGGGCCTCTAGCACAATTTACCAAATAACAGGTCGGTTTCATTCTGGACAACTCATTTTTGCCGATTAATCCTCTGGTATTATCGTTTAAGGGAGTGTGAACACTTATATAGTCACCCTGCTCCAACAAATCCTCTAAGCTAGTAATCGAGATGTTCTCCATGGCGGCGGTGTTCCCTGATATGTAAGGATCATAACCAAGTACATTTATACCTAAGGCTTGTGCTTTGCCGGCTACTGCCAGGCCAATCCTACCTAGACCAATCACACCAAGGTTCTTTCCCCTTAATCGTCTCAATGGAACAGGGGAGACAGAACCGCCCCAATCTCCCATTTTTGCAACCTTATCGTAGAAAACAATTTGACGATTCCAGGTAAGTAACAAAGCCATTACATGGTCAGAAACTTCATCGACGCAGTAATCAGGGACATAGGTTACGGGTATACCTTGTTCAGTCGCTGTAGAAACCGCTATGTTATCTACACCCACCCCATATCTACTAATAACCATACAGTTCTTAGCTGCCTTCACTACATTAGCAGTCACTTGGGCAAAACAAGTCATAATCGCATCAACGTCAGCAGCCAATTCTATCAATGTGGATTCGTCCGGGTCTGGTGCCTCTATAATAGTGGCACCAATGCTTGAAAGGACCTCTCTCTCCGGGTCAGTAGAGGGCCATACATAGTCAGTAACCAAAACCTTGTAATTCTTACGAGTCACCATAATCCATCTCACATCACTGTTATCTATTTTTACGACAAATACTGTCCAAATGTTTTCCTACCATTATATTTCGCTTCCGACCCCAATTGATCCTCAATTCTCAACAACTGATTATATTTTGCTAGTCGTTCTGATCTCGTCAAGGAGCCTATTTTAATTTGCCCGGCTCCCGTAGCTACCGCGAGATCTGCAATAGTAGTGTCTTCAGTTTCACCTGACCTGGCAGATATCACAGTAGCTAGTCCTTCTCTCTTAGCAAGGGCTATAACCTCTAAGGTTTCAGAGACAGTCCCAATTTGATTCAACTTAACTAACACTGCATTAGCAGTGGATTCTTCAACTCCTTTATTTATACGATTAACGTTGGTAGTAAAGAGATCATCTCCTATAATCTGAATACCTTTACCAATCTTCTCTGTAATTTTTCTCCAACCTTCCCAGTCGTCTTCATACAAAGGATCTTCAATGGACAATATCGGATATGAACTGGTCCATTGAACTTGCATATCTATCATTTGTTGCGCCGTCACTCGCCTGTTTTCACAGTGCAACACGTATGACATATCGTCGTAGAATTCATTAGCAGCGACATCTAATCCGATAGCGACATCTTTGTCTAGGCCACTTTCATGACCAGACAATGTGAAAGCATCTACCATTAGTTCCAACGCTTCCTCATTAGAGCTCAGAGTTGGCCCCAGCCCCCCTTCATCCGCTACTCCATTAGGAGCTTTTCCACGTTGCACTAACAGTGCCCACATTGCTCTTCTGACGTCAGAACACCAAATCAAAGCTTCTTTGTAGGAACAGGCACCAATCGGAATTACCAAAAAGTCTTGTAGATCAACACTCCAGTTTCCATGTTGACCGCCGCTAATGATATTAACCATCGGCACTGGCAGTTCGTTGCCTGACATACCGCCCAAGCAACGATACAATGGGAGTCCCACAGCATTTGCCAATGCGTGAGCTGAAGCCATAGAGATTCCTAACAGAGAATTTGCTCCCAGTCCAGACTTATCTCTAGTCCCGTCAATATTGATCAGAAACTGGTCCACAGCATTCTGGTCTGCCGCATCTAGCCCACCCGTAACTAATTGAGGTGCAATAACTTCATTAACATTTGCTACAGCCCTCAAAACTCCCTTTCCCCCATAACGACTATTATCATTGTCTCGGAGTTCTAAGGCCTCGTGAGTACCTGTTGAAGCGCCCGAAGCAACTATAGAACGACCAAACCCTCCCCCTTCCAGTGTAACCTCCACCTCTACAGTTGGATTTCCTCGTGAATCCAAAACCTCTCTAGCATGAATGGAAGATATCTTAGTATTAGTTTTCAATTTGCAAACTCCAATACATACTTATTGAGAAATCAAATTCATAACGCTGAGTATATCGGAACATTTTCCAGATATAATTTCTTTTGCGATAAACCTAACCCTACCTTGTACATTCGGGTCCACTATGTATTCCACTGGCGACTTTCCGTCGATTCTGGCTAGCATCAAGCAACCCAGATGAATTAGTAGCTCTTTACAATCCTCATTGGAATACTTACTGAGTAAAGGGTTACCTTGTACGAATTGACCATATTCGTGCAGATATTCTGACACAGCCTGAAAGTATACATCCCGACTTAACGAATCATGTATGCTTTTTAAGAACAAATGATTTAGCATAAACGCTAAATCAAATACGGGATGACCATAATGAGCTACCTCAAAGTCTAATAGAATCAAATTCCCTTGATGGACAATAAAATTCTTAGGACTATAATCTCCGTGCACTAACACTGATTTATTTGAAAGTAGTTCTCGGGCGTGATCAGAGATAATATCAGCTACATCTTCATGTTTGGACGCAGTAAAATAATAATAAGGATCCAATCTCAACTGTACAAAAACCTTATCATCCGAAAAATTCACCCTTACTTTATCATTGCTAAAACTGAACAGATGCATCTCTCCCAGTATCCGACCTGCTTTACCTGCCAATACAGGTGACACATCGCCACTAAGAAGACTTTCTTTCCAATTAATCCCCGACTCTGGCGCGCAACTCATTACAAATAAATAATTATCTGGATCGTACCCTATCACTAACGGTATACTGCCGGACTTTATTACCGGTAACAAAAGGTCTATACACATTTTCTCATTGTGAATGCGGTCTATGTCAGCTAACCATTCTTCGCCGACATTTAATCGTGGGAGAGATTGTTTTATAACAAAAGCACTGGTCTCACTAACAGCTTTCACCAATGTATTCGATACGCCCCATCCCAACATCTCGACCGATAAAACGTCTTCCGAAGCACATATACCTAGCCGCTCCAGAAAATCCTTAGCATTATCAGTAGTAAGTTCAGTACGTACAAACACTATTCTTCAATCGATATCACAATGCCAAATATTTACCAACGTTTACCATGCTTTACCAAGAACATCCATGATAGGCGTAGCGTCTGATATTGGCTTTGGATTGGTTGCCAAAGCCCTATCATGCAAAGTCGCAGCAGCAATATATTCTAGTCCATCTTTTGGGACGTCGACTTCCCTCAATGTTTCTGGCAGTTCCAGATCTCTACACAACTGCCAGACCTTATCAGCCGCAGCTAACCCCGCAGAGTCTTCGTCCATATTGTTAACATCTATCCCCATAGCTTCAGCTATTAGAACTTGTCTGTCTGCGCTAGCATCAAGATTAAATCTCATAGTATGTGGCAGTAAAATTGCATTTGCCTCTCCATGATTTACGTCGTACAACCCGCCTACATGATGAGCTATAGCAGTATTAATACCGAGCCCACCACCTACCGCCGACATCGCCAACATAGGCAAACACGCAGCAGTTTTAGTATGTAAAAGTACATTTACATCCCGATCAATGCACGCCGGGAGATATTCCATTATCATCCTAATTGAATGTAATGCCAGTGCATCTCCGATTGGATTATGACTCGTAGAATAAACACTTTCTATAGCAATACGAAGCTGCCCGATAGCCGTGCCCAACATTATACGCATAGGAGTAGTAGTTAGTGCTTCGCCATCAACTATTACCACCTTCGGACGAGTCCCTCTCCCCGATAGTGAAATTTTTCTTCCGAGCTCCTTATCTGTAAAGCCACCGCCTCCCGCACTGAGTTCAGCTCCACCTAGTGTGGTAGGAACAGCGATTATCGGCACCGTTTTATCAGGCGTTTCTGGATGTATTATGCTATTTGGAGGCTCAAATTTAATAGCATAGTCATGAATATCGCCCCCTCCAGACCACACCATTGATATACCTTTAGCGGTATCACTAGTACTACCTCCCCCAACCGCGATAATGACATCAGGGTTGAGTTCTTTACAAACGCGCACCCCGTCCTCGACAGTATTTATAGGCGAATGAGGAGTAACACCTGAAAAAATACCCACGTATTTTTCTCCTAAGGAGTCCTGTACTCGTTGAACAACATTAGACTTTGACAATATTGTTGGGCCGCACACTATCAATGCCCTATTCACATGCATTTCGTCTAATGTTTCATTTATATCGGAAATTGTCTCGGCACCACAAATAATATCCTGACCAATATTCTTATAGTGATACTGCAATTGTGAATGGTTTGCCATAGATCCACTCCTTCGTATAAATCCTAACCTCTCGGTAGGCCTAAGCCTCTACTGGAAATAATATTCCTTTGTATCTCCGAGGTTCCTGCTGCGATAGTATCTGAAAAACTAGCGAACCAACATTCCTGTACACGTCCCTCCATAACCGATCTACCATCAGACGATGAAATAATTCCGTATGCACCCAATATATTCATACATGTTTCAGTAGCCTTGTGCACTGTCTCGCTACCGAAAACTTTACTGATTGAAGCTTCCCTATTTGGAATTAATCCCGAACTTTGCATGTAAGCAACATTGTATGCAATCAATCTAGCGGTTTCACATTCCACATACCTATCTGTTAGATCATTTTGCACCCACGGTATATCAATCAAACGCGAGTTGTTTATCATTGTTTCCGACGCATAGGCACGGGTGTCATCAAGCAATCGCCTGGCTCTCGCAGAGTAATCTATTCCAGACCTCTCAAAATCCAATAGAGTTACGGCTACATACCATCCACGATTTTCATCGCCCACTATATTAGTCGCCGGGACTCTAACATCTTCAAACACTATCTGGTTAAATTCATGCTTACCAGCCATATTTACAATGGGTCTAACTTCTATACCAGGACTTTTCATATCTACTAAGAAAAAACTTATGCCACGATGCTTGGATGCGTCAGGATCAGTCCTAGCTAACAACATGATCCAATCTGCTCTGTGAGCCATAGATGTCCAAATCTTGGTACCATTAATTACAAATTCGTCACCATCTCTTATAGCCCGAGTAGACAGAGAAGCTAAATCCGATCCAGATTCTGGTTCACTATAGCCCTGACACCACTGTACTTCTCCATTAGCTACCTTAGGTAGATGCTCCAGTTTCTGCTCATCAGTACCATGAATCATCAAAGTAGCACCCATCATACGTACGCCAAAGTTATCTCTTCCAGGGACTCTATGATAAGACATGGATTCATTGAATATCGCAGAGCGGACGGCAGAAGTATGCTGCCCTCCGAATTCCTCGGGCCAGTGCATTGTAAGCCAGCCATTATTGGCAAGCTTTTGCCTCATGTCTAAAGTAATTCGCCAATTGTCATCACTGGTTATTGAATTAAAGTCATCCCAAACAGGGTTATATTCCTCATTAATGAACTGCGATAATTTTTGGTTAAATTCTTTGTCCTCGTTGCTGAACTCAAAATCCACGATATTATCTCCGGACATTCTCTTTCATAAAGACCAACGTATATTATCACTAACACCAGTATTCCTGTAGTCAGATAGTACAGTAGGTATCCTTTAATGCTATAATTCTGAATCCATTCTCTCCCATGTTTTAACGGAGCTTTTTAAATTGCAAAGCCATCTCAATTTTCCATTACCCCCACAAGAAAAATGGTTGGAATCTCCAGATATGCGATTACATTATTTGCAATGGCACGAGGAAGCCAAACCATTAATAGGTCTTCACGGTTTGGCTTCCTCTGCACACTGGTATAGCCGCCTATCCAACTATCTACAAGATTTTTCTCTAATCGCACCGGATCAGCGAGGCCACGGAAAATCTTATCAAGCTGATAAAGGTTATGATTGGAACACACTATCTGCCGATATAATAAATCTCCTAGACTACAACGACATTCAGAAAGTCCCTTTGATAGGACATTCATGGGGAGGGCACGTAGCTTCCAATATATCCGCACTTTATCCAGCCCGAGTGTCTCATTTGATCTTGGTTGATGGAGGCTTTCAGGACGGACACTTACTTCCTAATCCTAATTGGGAAAACTTTAAGTCAAGATATTCTCCCAGAAATGTTTCCGGAAAACGCACAGAATTTATCGAAAGAATTCAGTATCAATTACGAGAATGCTGGGGAACTGATTTGGAAGAAACAGTACTCAGCATGGTCTATGAGGACGATTCCGGAGAGATAAAAGACATACTACACCCAGATAATCACGCACAAATATTACAAACTATGTGGAACACTCCTCCATCTGTTACATTACCTCAAGTCCAATGTCCAACTTTAATAGTCGCTGCTGGTCCTCAACCGGACCGAGCGAATACAGAGTTTGCACATTTACGAGAAATAATGGTATCGGCTGCGGAATCAATAATTTCTAATTGTAAGGTCATATGGATTCCAGATACTATTCACGATATCGGATACCATAAGCCAGACTTATTAGCTTCAATCATAGAAGAATTCATAGTAAGCAACTAGTAAGAATAGTTAAGTCGCGGGAATAATTATGCGATGCGCTCTGATTGTGTTACTACTTACCTTTTTAGCATGTAGTCCTCAGGGACCAGTCTCATTGACTGACGAACCATGCCGAACCACCCTATGCTGCACCACTTGTAAAGTAATAAATGTAGGTAAAACTATTGATGGCGATACCATTGATAGTAGCGAAGGACGCATCCGACTATTCGGAATTAATGCACCTGAGAGGGGCGAACGTTGTTACAAAGAAGCTAAAACGAAGCTACAAGAACTATCAGGTCAAAATATAAGAGTGGAGAGTGGACCTCGGCCTACAGATAATTTTCGGAGGCGCCTATATTATGCATATACGGAATCAGGGGAAAGCATTGACGAACATCTTATAGAGCAAGGGTTAGCAGAAGCTTGGCGAAAAGATGGTCAGCACAAGGACTACCTGATGAGCGTTCAACAACTCTCACAGCGTTCCAAACAAGGTTGCCTGTGGAAATGATATGGGCTAGTCGTTATCACCTGAAGATGAAACAGCATTACCAGGCTCTAATGACTCTGACTCCTTATTTAGCCCATAATTAATAGCGTAGAGTTTTGCATAAACACCGTTCTGAGATAATAAATCTTCGTGTCTTCCGACTTCAGCAATTTTTCCCTGATCTAAGACAACTATCTTGTCGGCATTCCTTATGGTCGATAGCCTATGTGCAATAACAATCGATGTCCGTCCCTCCAAGACCCGTTTGAGAGCTTCTTGAATGACCAACTCGGTATGTGTATCAATATTAGCTGTCGCTTCATCTAAAACTAATATCTTAGGATCAGCAACCACTGCTCGAGCAAAACTAACAAGTTGTCTTTGCCCTACGCTTAGATTAATTCCTCTTTCAGCTAGAATAGAGTCGTATCCATCTTCAAGAGCCATTATGAAGTCGTGGGCCCCGACTGCTTCAGCAGCTCGGATTACGTCATCATCAGACGCCTCTTCATGACTATATCGGATATTTTCTTTGACTGTTCCTGAGAACAGATAAGGCTCCTGTAGAACCATACTCATCTGTCCAACCAAAGAACTACGTTTCACACTTTTTATATCGTATCCATCGATAGAAATGCTCCCACCGGTAACATCAGCAAATCTGTGGACTAATGTCACAAAAGTACTTTTACCCGCTCCCGTAGACCCTACTAACGCAACATTTTCACCTGAGTTGATTTTTAAACTAACGTCTTTTATAACTTCAACGCCAGGCACGTAATGGAAATCTACATTTTTAAATTCTATGTCTCCCTTTAAAGGAGGCATATCAGAAGCATCATCCGCATCCTTAACTTCAGGTTCTACATCTAATAACTCAAATATTCTAACTCCAGCAGACATAGCCCTTTGTAGTTGACTGTACTGCATTGTCAATTGACGAATCGGTTCAAAAAATCTTTGAATCCATAATGCAAAGGCTACCAATACACCCCATTCAACTTCTCCTCTTTGCAAAAGCAGGCCACCGACAAAAATGATTCCGAATCCCATTCCGATGCCAGTCAAAAATTCCACAGTGGGTTGAAGTCCGCCTGAGAAACGACTTGCTTCTAAATTCGCGTCAAGGTGTTCTTGATTAAGACCATCAAAGTGAGCAAGGTTTTCATCTTGTCGGTTAAGGCTTTGGACAACTCTAACACCCGTAATATTTTGATTGTACTCTCCATTTACCATCGCTATCGCGCGACGAATTCGAATAAATGATCTTTTCGCAAATCTTTGCCAATATCCTAAGATGAAGAACAGAACAGGTACTATACTTAAACTGACAAGTGCTAGCTGCCAGTCTATGATTAGCATAGCGATTACTATCCCAAATAGGCTTAGCAAATCAGCCAGTGCAACAACTATCAGCTCAAATGTTTCCTGTATTTGATTAACATCGCTAAGACTGCGAGACATTATTCTCCCAACCGATGTCCGATGGAAAAACGACGTAGATAATTCTTGCAAATGATCAAACATTTCTGTTCTCAGGGAGTACAATATTCCCTGCCCTACTTTAGCCACGTATACAAACTGCAAATAGTTTGCTCCAAAATGGACTACCGTAACTACAAGAAAACCTAATCCCACTAGATGAAGGTTGTTAACATTACCGCTATTAACACCCCAGTTAATACCAAGCATTATCAACAACGGGATACATACGTTAGCGATCGTATATACAACTACTGCAAATAGAGACATCAGAGCGTCTTTTTTGTAGGGAGCTATATAGGTTAATAACCTCATGACAACAGTGTTGTCATAAACTTTTCCTAGAGCCTCATCATCGGTCATGTTGTCAGAGGTAGGCGCATGCATCCCACCTGCATTCGTTCCCCGAAGACCGCTGAGCATTCCTCCGCCGCCGTGCCCTCTCATCTAATTGTCTCCTCCAGCGTCAGAGTTAGATATAGCAGCATCCAGCAACAGTTCTTCTTGTGGTCTCAGCTGCAAATCATATATATCTCTGTATATACCGTTAGCCAATAGTAGTTCGTCGTGTGTACCTTGTTCCGCTATTTCTCCATCCTTTAACACTACTATTAGATCTGCTTCTCTCACGGTACTTAACCTATGGGCGATTACGAAAGTTGTCCTACCTTTCATTACATCTATCATAGCCCTATGTATTAGTCTCTCAGTTTCTACATCAACACTTGACGTAGAATCATCCAGAATCAATACTGGCGGATTAATTAACACTGTTCTAGCGATAGAAAGTCTCTGACGTTGCCCACCCGACAGGGTAGAGCCTCGTTCTCCAACCCACGTATCATACCCCTGGGGCAAGCTGATTATATGTTCATGCAACTGGGCTATCTTAGCTGCATTTATAACGTCATCCTCTGTAGCATTCGCAACACCGTACGCGATATTATCTCTAATTGTTGCACTGAACAAAAAGACATCCTGTTGAACAATACCAACGTTCCTTCGCAAGGACTCCAAGGTAAATTCACGTATATCTTGGCCATCTATCGTTATACTTCCCTGAGTAACATCGTAGAATCTGGGAAGCAAATTGACTATCGTACTTTTTCCGCTGCCAGGAGAACCTAAAATAGCTATTATCTGACCCTGGCTTGCCTCTATGTCGATATTCTTGAGAGCAGGAATGCGTTCGTCATAAGAGAAGGAAACATCTTGTAACTTAACTTCACCTTCGGATCTAGATAGCACTCGGGCGTCTGAGCGCTCTTCAACAGGAGAGTTGGCATCCAAGACCTCGAATATCCTTTGACCTGAAGAGATCGCTCTAGAGAAACTATTAATAACCTGAGCTGATTGTCGAATAGGGAAGGTCAGTTGGTTCATATAAAGCACAAACTGAGCCAGGCCACCCGCCGTGAGATTACCTCGTACTACTTCCCATCCACCAAACCAAAGAACTACGCCTAACGCAAATGTAAAATAAAACGTCATCCACGCGCTGTTTATACCTTGAAGTCTTTCTGTCCGAAAATACTCTTCCCGCAACTCAGTAGCTTTAGCGGCGTATTTACGAATTTCATAGTCCTCAGAAGCAAATGCTTTTACTACATTGACACCGACAAGGTTTTCCTGAAGCACTGTAACAGTTTCACCCATGATTTCCTGTACGTGCAGCCACATTCTTCTCAAGCGTCTTAAGACTATCGCTGATCTTAAAATTACAAATGGCACAAATATTAAACTCAGCAATGCGAGTTTCCAATTCAGGAACATCAATATGCCAACTATTGCTATTAGTCGAACAATAACATCGAGAGACCTAACCAAGCCTAAATTTATAAATCTCCGAATAGATTCAACATCGGAAGTTGCTTTCGACATAAGGTTCCCGGTATGTTCTTTGTCATGATAAGCAAAACTTATATGTTGTAGCTTGTCATACACAAGATTTCTGATGTCGTAAGCGACTTTTTGAGACAAAGAATCAGTAGCATATGTACGCCCAAAATCCGAAAAGCCTCTCATTAGGCTCGCTCCTAGTAATAGAGCAGCCATAAAAAAGAGCCCTCCGATTCCCCATACTGCTACATCTTGCGGAACAACAGTTCCATCTTGGACAAGCACCAAAGAATCGATCGAATTTCCAAAAATACGTGGAACTAAAAGAGCAAAAGCTATCGCAGCTGCAAAAGCTACATATGCGAGTATCAGGCGGACCTTATATCGCCAAGCCATCAACGTGATTCTAACTAATATTCGCATTCAATAAAACAAGACACGAGCAACAGAGCTTGGAGGACTTTTGATCAGTCCGAAGCAAAAACAGTTATGACTTGTTATAACCTTTCTAAGATGGAGATTAAACTATAGGCCTCAATCATAAACCTACGACTTAGCGAATTCAAGGTTGATTCATTACAAAACAGAGTGTTTTCACAAGCGTAAATGAGGCTACATGCGCTCGGGCGCGCTCATACCCATTAACTCCAAAGTTCGCTTAAGTACGATCTGTGACGCTTCAACTAATTTGAGCCGGGATAGAGTTATTTGATCGTCTTCTTTGTTAGCAGATATCACTCTACAATTCTCATAAAACCAATGAAATGATATTGCTAGTTCCATGGCATAATGCGGCAAATGATGAGGTTCTAGATTATCGGCCATATACTCGACAAGTTCCGGCAATCTAAGAATAGTTCTGACAAGATTTAGCTCGTTAGGATCAGTTAGTAAGTGGACGTCACCTCTCGACCAATCTATATTCTGCGACCGAGCTAGATTTAAGATGCTAACGTTCCTTGCGTGCGCATATTGGACATAATAGACAGGATTTTCAGACGATTCTTTCTTAGCTAATTCAAGATCGAATTCCATCTGACTGCTAGCAGATCTTGCCAAAAAGAAATACCTACATGCGTCAGATCCTACTTCTTCAACTAATTCATTGAGGGTTACGAAATCTCCAGTACGCTTTGAAGCCCGCACTACTTCCTCCCCTCGCTTCAAAGTAACCAGTTGCGAGATAAGGACAGTAAGATCATCTTCATTAAGACCTAAGGCTTTTACGGCTGCCTTCATTCGAGGAACATGACCTTGATGATCAGCTCCCCAAATATTTATGACCTTGTTAAATCCCCGAGAAGCAAATTTGTTGTAATGATATGCAATATCCGAAGCAAAATACGTCGGCTCTCCGTTAGACCTAACAACCACGTTATCTTTGTCTTCTCCCAGGAGAGTTGATGCAAACCACAATGCGTTTTCTCTCTCAACCAGATAATTCTGGTCCCTTAAGATCTGCATAGCCTTATCATATTGATTATCGTCATAAAGAGAATGCTCACTAAACCAATTTTGGAAGGTCACCCCTATTTGCTGCAAATCTGATGCTATCACTGAAACCATTTTGTCACGACCAATGCCTCCGATTTGTTTAATGGCTTCTGACTCCTCAATATCAGCAAATTGTTTTCCATACTCTTGTAAAATGTCCCCAGCTATATCGGCAATATACTCACCACGGTACCCATTCGCAGGGAATTCACTATCAAGCCCAATGGCTTCTCTATATTTAGCAAAAACAGACCGGTAAAATGCCTCCATCTGGCTACCAGCATCATTGACGTAATACTCACGGGATACATCAAATCCAGCAGCAGTCAATATATTAGCGAGCACACTACCGAGAACCGCTCCACGTGCGTGGCCCACATGAACTGGGCCAGTAGGATTTACACTAACGAACTCAACCATAGTCCTGGTCCCATTTCCAAAGGGAACATTTCCAAATGAGGATCCGGACAGTCTTACAAGATCGACCTGTTCCTGAACCCATCTGTCATCCAATGAGAAATTAACAAACCCAGGGGGCGCTGCTTCCACTTTTGAAATCTCAGCTCCAACCGGAATTTTATCAACTAATCTTTGAGCTAGCTCCATGGGTTTCAAACTAGTAGAGCGGGATAATCTCAACGGCAAATTGGTCGCAAAATCACCGTGGTCTCGGTTTGAAGGTCGCTCAATCATGATATCTGGAGTTGTCTCTAACTTAACAACGCCTTCATTTCTCAATACGTTGATTCCGTCTTCCACCAATTGGGCTATTTTATCTCTTACCAAACCAGATGACATAAAGGTCCCCTAACGACCATAAATTTGCTTGAACACCAACTTCTAACTCTGAAAGCAGTCCATAAATACTAACATATCAACAGTAAACGAATACTTACCCTAGAGTTGTTCGTTTGCTGTGACTTACTACTATCCCTCGGCAATTTGAAAGGGAAATCCCAAAGAACTTGCGGGATCAATATTAGCTGTCATGTAACCTTCAGCGCTTCTCGTCATACCATTCTCACCACGCATTTTATTTCCTTTGTAGGCCAGCGCTTTGGCTGCTTCCTCAATCCCATTAACTCCAAAAGCAATGTGATATATTCCAGGCCCTTCTCTTTCAAGAAATTGTCCCATCTTCGAAGTCATATCCAGTGGTTCTGTTATTTCTAAATTGGTATCCCCCACCTTATATATGGCATTTTTCATACCTCGTTGTTTGTAAACTTTCACCTTGATTGGCCGCATACCAAAATTCGTTTCCATATACTCCACCATGTCGTCCGCGTTATAAACTAGAATCCGTACGTGATGCACACTGTTAAACATATCTCGCGTCTCCCAATTCATAGATTTCTGTGCCTAGCCTACACATAGTATTGCCCATTGAAAAGGTACACCACATTCTGATCCGATTATTTATCAATAGCTGCATAAGGTTTGTAGTAATCTACAGTATCAATAAATTGTCTAACACCCGCATTAGTTGAATTTCTGATACAATCGATACTAATATACCTTCATTTTCGTAGAACCCACCGGAGACCGCATGCCAACAAACATTGCCTTGGCCGGAGGCGAAGAATTTCGAGCCGGCTGTGAAGCCATGGACCTGGAAATGATCCGGCACTACGGGCTTAATGCTCCTAAAGTTCTAATAATACCCACCGCCGCTGACACGGCTCCCAATCGAGCAGCAAAAAACGGAGTGGATTATTTTGAACGTCTGGGTACAGATTCTTTTGACCTCATGATATTGAATAAAAGTGATGCTAATGACAACGAATTAATACATGGCATACACGAAGCGGACATAATTTATTTTACTGGCGGAAACCCTGACCATCTTCTAGATAGTTTGAACGGGACTATTTTATTAAAATCCATACAAGCGGCTCTCAAGAATGGATGCGTGCTAGCAGGGTCTAGCGCAGGCGCCATGGTATTAGGTACTTTCATGAGACGCCCTGGTTTAGGTCAATGGGTCAAAGGACTAGGGATAGCGTCAAACATCGCGGTACTACCTCACCATGAGAATAGCGACCCCGAAAAAACGGCGAACGATTTGAAATCTGACGCACCACCGGATATAACAATACTCGGAATAGATGCCAAAACAGCGTGTGTAACAAGTTCCGACGGATGGTTAGTTACAGGAAGCGGGAATGTCACATCATATAAGAATGGCATCTGGAATAGATACAAATCTGGCGATATATTCGAGTAACGAACATCCCCAATTGCGAATAAAGCAACCCCTATATCTATCGTCTATTTCGTAGTTCCTGCCATATCTGGCTGGGCTTAACTCCAGAGTCAGCCATGAGAACCAGAGTATGGTAAATCATATCAGCTATCTCAGCCGGCATATGATCAACATCTCCCGATGCTGCTGCAATGGCGGTCTCACCAGCCTCCTCAACTACTTTCTGAGCTATCCGATTAGTACCCTCTTGTAGAAGAGTAACCGTATAACTATCCGATGGCATTTCCTCTTGTCGATCCTGTATCACCGAATATAACTCTTCTATAATTCCAGACCCAACATCAGTGTCTTCATAGTCCTCAGGAAGTTGATCTAGTGGATTAAAAAAACAGCTAACCTCACCAGTGTGGCAAGTAGGGCCATCAGGTTCTACTTGTAACAAGATTGTATCAGCATCACAATCGGTCCATGCCGACTTAAGATTAAGATAATTGCCAGACATTTCACCCTTATGCCACAAGTCTTCTTGACTTCTGCTATAAAACCAGACCTGCCCTCCCTCAAGAGTACGTTTCAAAGTCCCTGAGTTCATATATCCCATCATAAGGACTTTACCTGTATTTACATCTTGAGCTATTGCCGGTATGAGACCTTTGTCGTTAACTTTCATATTCGTCGATGTACCTCTAATTTAATTAATTAACTCACTCACTTGAAACAAATTATTTATTATGTGATCTGGCTCAGAAAGATCCGGATCTTGAGGGATCTGGTCTCGGTTTATCCAAGCTGTGGCCATACCGAATAATTTTGGGCCATGAACATCCTCCCACTGCCTGTCACCAACGTATAGCAACTCCTCAGGTCGAACACGAAGTTGTTCCGTTATATCATTGAAAATTTTTGCATTGGGTTTATAACAACGTGAAGATTCTGAAGATATAACACAATCGAAAGATTGACCGATGCGGCTTACGACAGGACCTAAGAATATATCATCTGCATTCGACAAAACTGATATACCAGCCTTAAGACCTATTGATTCCAAGGCACGAACAGTCTCAGAAAACAGGGGCCGCTGAACCATATCAGAAATTATAATTTCTATGGAAAATTCCACATTCCCTTCTGAACATACATCGCTATAAACAGTTTGGAAACTCCTTTCCCAAGATTCTCTGTAAGTGTAAAATGGCCAACCGGCAACTCCACGTTTGGACCTGTATTGCTCATCAATCAAACGCCATTCTCTCCGGAGATCACTTCCAGATAAAGCGAGTCCTTGGCGTTCTACGATATGTTCAAATGTCTGATCCCAATAACTATCGCCATCTTCCACAAGAGTGTTGAACATATCAAACACAACAGCTTTTATTTTTGCCATTTATAAACTTACCTTGATAAACAGAGTCAATTGACTGAACTTCAAATCCGAACTGAAACCCCGTAGTTATGCAAATAGTTTTTGGCCTCTGCAATAGAGTAGGTACCAAAATGAAATATACTAGCCGCCAAAACGGCATCGGCTTGGCCAGTGGTAAAAGCCTCATGCAAATGCTCTAGGGTACCTGCTCCTCCGCTAGCTATCACAGGAATACTAACCGATTGTGATACCGCACTAGTCGCTCCTAAATCATAACCAGACAATTGGCCGTCGGCATCCATGCTAGTCAATAATATTTCTCCAGCACCCAACTCTGCGGCCCTAATAGCCCACTTAATCGCGTCTATACCTGTTGAATTACGTCCTCCATGAGTGAAAACTTCCCAAATAGAATCTTCTGTCACCATTATGCCTGAATCGACTTCAGGCTTGGTATCAATACCACTTACGCGCTTAACATCTATAGCTACTACAATGCATTGATTACCAAATTGGCTAGCACCTCGAGATACCAGTTCTGGCTCATTTATAGCAGCTGTATTAACTGATATTTTATCTGCTCCAGCATGTAATAATCCCCGCATGTCTTCTACAGTGCGAATACCTCCACCGACAGTCAATGGAATGAATACTTGCTCCGACACTTTTTCGACTACATCTATCATAGTTTTACGATTGTCTGAGCTAGCTGTAATATCTAGAAACACCAGCTCATCTCCACCCTCTGAATCATAAAAGGATGCGAGTTCCACAGGGTCTCCGGCGTCCCGTATATCAATAAAGCTCGTACCCTTTACGACTCGTCCTGCATCAACATCAAGACACGGGATTATCCGTTTAGTAAGCAATTGTCTCCCTACCTAGTTTGATCATCTGCAAAGTATATCATCGTCACTCGCCATTTTAACCTTGCCGACTCCTGTATCTAGAACCAATGAGATCAAAACACTTTTGAGTTACAATTAGGTGCCAATTAAATCAAGTCATAGGAGAAGTTATGTCGATAACACTTGCGGAAGCACAGAGAGTCATGGATGCTGCAATTGCTAAAGCAGAAGAACTAAATATAAAAGTAACTGTGTCAGTTGTAGACAATGGTGGCAGGACAGTAGGCGTTAATAGAATGGACGGTGCCATATGGGCTAGCACCTATGGTAGCCTCGGGAAAGCAATCGGATCTTCAGCATTTGGCCGTCCAAGCGGAGTCATGCAACCTAGAGCTAACGAGCCTACCCCGAGCGGCGTTGCGCAGGCTTCTGGAGGCCATATGATTCTTGGTCAAGGAGCCGTACCAATAATACGCGATGGCAGTATAGACGGGGCCTGTGGAGTCGGAGGTGGCACAAGTGAACAAGATGAAGAGTGTGCTATAGCAGGAGTAGCGGCAATCTAATCATCAAAATGGAGTGCAATCCAGAACGATTGCACTCCATTTTAATAATACGCCACTACTGATGCAGGACTGCCATGACCTCCAAACAATTTTATTATACCGATCGCAAGACTCGCTCCGACCGGTGGTAAAACTGATAGATTTGTCAAATTTTCCAGAACGATCCGATTTTCCGCAAGGACAAGCTTATTTATCGAATATTCTAAATTAGCACCCCCATCAACACCTGGACTATCAATCCCGACACCTCTTATAGATCTATGAGATATCAAAAACTTGATAACTTCTTCACCGAACCCTGGAAAAGCCATAATTCCATCCGTGCCTATGTTCATATAACGCTCTGGTTCCCCCCAGTACGCACTCCATCCCGTGTTTAAAAGAACTACTGACCCTTTCTCAATTTCTCCAAATCTGTATTCCCAGTCACTCAGATCTTCCATAGTGAGCAGGTAATCAACATTCTCTACTATGCTATCTTGAACATCTATACAAACCGCAGAACAAACCAGAGTATCTGCTTCATATTGATCAATAGTATTTCCATCCTTTAGAAAGGCACTAGGCGCGTTCATATGAGTGCCAGCATGCTCACCCAAAGACCATTCATTTAAAGCATATCCTTCCGTCTCAAAACTAGCATGCCCTCTTACCTCAACAGCAGGATCTTCTGGCCATATTGGAATATCAATACTCACAATATGACTTAGGTCAGCTACATGAAAATCATTTATATGTCGTTTTGAATACATAATATTCAGCCATAAATTAAATCTAGATTACAGATTAACTAAAAAGCCCATCAAAAGATGGGCTTTTTAGTTAATCTGTAATCCGTCTAAGGGTTAAGTCGGGATAGCCACCTGTAAGACTTCTCCAGCGAATATTTCAGCCCACAAATCTCTCTTAACAGGCCTATTGTCATATACTTGCTTGTCAATCAACTCCATAGCCTGAGTAAAACTTCCAATTCGTGCTATCTCCGATCTCACCGGCCTTTCGCCATATATCGTGTACGAAATCGCTTTTATTTCCTCATGTATAACGTATCCACGATAAAATATATTTGTACCTCTCATTAACCCTTCAAACATTGATATACCTCCAATAGAACATGAATAATAATTAATAAAAATATTACTAGTACATATGTTCTACTAAAATCATATCAATATCAACAACCATCTGTCAGTATTTACGCAATTGATCTATGTATTAGCTAGGTCACTGAGAAATTGGTCCAGCGGCTTAATCTCTTGTGTTGAATCAGACATATTACGCACCATTACCTCACCTCTAGAAATCTCATCGTCACCAATAATAATGGCCTTTGGAATACCTAGTGCATTAGCCTGCCTCATTTGACCTCTTAGAGCCCTGCCTCCATTGCCTAAAATCGCGCCAACTCCTGCGTTTCGTATTTGTGAAGCCAATCTAGCAGCGTTTGGCCGCGCGTCATCTCCAACATTAATCACCAAATATTCTGGGGTAGGATCATCTGGAACAACTATATCGCTCTTCTTTAAATTGAGGGTAAGCCTTTCTATTCCAGACCCGAATCCGATACCAGGAGTCGAACGACCTCCAAGTTGCTCCATTAACCCATCATATCTGCCACCCCCACAAATTGTAGATTGGCCACCGACATCAGACGGTTGTATTTCAAACACTGTACGAGTGTAATAATCCAATCCTCTAACTAATCTATGATCAATAGAAAATGGTATTTCATTAGTAGACAGAAAATGAAGTAGTTTGTCCCAATGATTCTGACACTCATCGCACAGATGATCTACCGATCGTGGAGCTGCGTCGCCAAGCTTATGACAAACGTCAACCTTGCAGTCTAATAACCGTAACGGATTCCTGCTAATTCTACTTTGGCAATCCACACACAGATCTTTATCATATTTGGAGAAATAGTCTCGCAATTTGTTTATATACACTGGCCTACACTCTGTGTCTCCAATATTGTTAATTAACAAGTTTATATCTACCAAACCGAGAGATTTCATCAATCGCCAAGCTATCTCTATCACTTCGGCGTCTACTGAAGGATCAGAGTCTCCAATTACCTCTAATCCGAATTGATGGTGCTGCCTAAATCGGCCCGCTTGGGGTCGCTCATACCTAAACACAGGGCAAAAATAATACATCCTTACCGGTTGTGGAAGATTGTGCATACCATGTTCTAAATATGCTCTACAGACAGGGGCAGTTCCTTCTGGTCGAAGCGTAATGTTATCCCCACCTCTGTCTTCAAATGTATACATTTCCTTCTCGACAATATCTGTTCCCTCTCCAACTGAACGTATAAATAGACCTGAGTCTTCGAATACTGGACTGTCAATCCTCCCAAATCCATAGACCGATACCAATTCAACCGCTTTAGATTGGATATACCGCCAATATTTCTGTTCTTCCGGTAGAAGATCTGTAGTACCACGTGGAGCTTGAAACAATGTATACACCCCTTTTAATGTTAAATCTTTCCTTCTGACTCTAATGCAGCCAATTCAGCTTCTGATAAACCACCAATAGAGGATAATATCTCCCTGTTATGCTGACCTAGTTTAGGCGGAGCCCCAGTAGGAGAATTTACACATCCCGTCAGCTGTATAGGAGTGTTTATAGTCCTAAAATTGCCTCCAGAGCCATCACCACTATCTAAAAACATATTCCTCTGCTCTAGGTGAGGACACCTATCTATGTCTCCGGCGTCTTGTACTATTCCCATCGAAAACCCGCAGGCCAACAATTGCTTGTTTACTTCTTGTTTAGGGAGTAATTTCGACCATTGTTCAATGGCAGGAACCACGTTATTGAAATAGAACTCACCCGTGACTCCTTTACCTAAATATCTAGGATCCGATATTAGTTCTTCGCGACCGATCATAGACCACAAGGCTTCCCACTTGCCTTCCCCACCACTACCGGCTAATACAACAAATCCGTCGCTTGCCTCTAGAGCTAATTGGGCGGTAAACATATTTTCTCTAGCCCTGCCGCTAATTTCTTTAGTTGCTTGAAAATGAGGCATGCTGCTCGTCATATGAGAAACCATACAATCGTACATGGACATATCAACATGCTGTCCTAATCCAGTTTTCCTACGAGATTCAAGAGCAAACATAACCCCTAAAGCAGTCCATACCCCTGGAACTGAATCTCCAATATTGTCCCCTACCATCTGAGGTGGACCATCAGGGGAACCTGTTATTTGCATCCAGCCTCCCATCCCTTGAACGCATGGATTGTTTGCAGCCCACTCAGAGTATGGTCCACGAAGACCCTCTCCATCACCATATCCAGTTATACTCGCATATATCAGCCCTGGATTGAGTTCTCTAAGATAATCATATCCCAGGCCTAGTCTCCTAAAAGCACCTGGCCCCCAATTATCCAGGAGGACATCAGAAACCTTTACCATTTCTTCAAATGCGCGTCTGCAGGTCTCATCCCTTAGATCCATTGTTACGCTTTTTTTATTCCGATTAACCCCCAGAAATCTGGCACTTACATCTTCTCCATCAGGGTTTTGTATAAATGGATGGTTATGCCTCGACCTATCTCCATTACCTGGACGCTCTATTTTTATTACTTCCGCGCCCATATCTGCCAGTATCATGGCGCAAAATGGTCCTGCGATAATGTGGGTAGCATCTAATATCCTGATACCTTCCATTGGTAATTGCTGATTGCCATTAGTCGTCATTAAACCTCCTGATTTCTATAACGAAGGTATTACCACCTGTAGTTGATCTACTATAAATCACATCACTCTCAGTGAAAACCCGCATATACCCCACAAACTGTCCTAGATAAAAGTTAAATACTCCCCGTAATGTTGCTTGATACTAACAAAATCATCTTGACAGTACTGAGTAATAATCTTACACTCAATGTTCATCAATACCCTACGCGGCCCGGTGGTGTAGCGGTTAACATACGGCCCTGTCAAGGCTGAGATCGGCGGTTCGAATCCGCTCCGGGTCGCCACTTAATCACATTATCCCAAGATTGTCTCTCAAAGTGCTCCCATGGTAATCCTCGTGATATATACCACGATCCTGCAATTCAGGAACAACCATGGAGCAAAAATCTTCGTATGATCCTGGCATATGAGTCGCTGCAATCACAAACCCATCACAAGCACCGCTCTCAAACCAATGTTGCATATCATCAGCTACTCTTGAAGGAGACCCGACAAATGTTGGGAGTTCGTCCAATGTTCCACGACCACTATAGGTGATGAAGTCTTGTACAGTAGGATTATTTGTCCCGCTTAATCCTATAACTCTATCCAAAAAACCTCTTAACCCAGAAATAGATTCAATAACAGAATCAGATAATGGTTCATCTATGGTGTGCTGAGAAAAATCGTAGTTAAAAACTTCCGACAAAAGCGTTAAAGAATCAACCGTCTTCGACAATTGTTTAATTTCTTGGAACTTAGCAAAAGCGCCTTCATCAGTATCGTCTACAATCACATATATAGCAGGAGCTACCAAAACTTTCTGAGGATCCCTGCCGTAAGAGATGATTTTATGTTTAATATCGGTATAAAACTTCTTATTCGCTTCTAAAGTAGGGAATATAACAAATATCAACTCTGCCCATTTAGCAGCAAATTCTCTTCCTCTCGGACTTTGCCCTGCTTGAATAATCACTGGTTTTACTTGAGGGCAATGTGGAACGGTAAGGGGACCTCTAGACTTAAACCACAAACCATCATAATTAATTGCATTAACCTTATCCCCATCTGCAAACTGTCCACTATTACTGTCTAATATTAAAGCGTCGCTTTCCCATGAACCCCACAAAGCCGTAGCTATTTCCATGAATTCTTCGGCTTGATCATACCGAACGTCATGATCTGAATGCTCTAGCAGTCCAAAATTCTGTGCCTCTGCATCATTCAGAGAAGTCACCACATTTAAAGCACTTCTGCCATTAGTCATATGATCCACTGTAGCAAATAGCCTAGCTACATGATACGGGTGATGATACGTAGTTGAATAAGTCCCGCCGATACCGAGGTTGGTTGTTGCTAATCCCATTGCCGTCATAACTGGTACCAAATCGAGTTTCACTGACCTAATTCCGTGATTCACAGAATCCCGAAAAGAATTTGCATATTGAGATGGCATAGCTAATCGATCATCTATGAAAGCTAGGTGGAACTTACCTGACTCTAATATCCTAGCTATTGACTGATAGTATTCCGGTGATAGAAAACTATGATCTGTTTCTGGATGTCGCCAAGATCCCGTGTAATTTGAACAGTTAGAAGCCTGTATAAATCCCGCTAGTATCATTTTCTGGGCATGCGAGTCATTCACGGCTATATCCTAAGACCAAATGATCTGAAAATATTTACTCATCAACTAGTTTGCTAGCACTATAAAATGACGAGAGATCAGAGTTAGCAAACCTTTCCGGAAGAAACACATCAACATCGCTGATACAATGGCAATTTCCGTCTACGTACCATTCTGAAATCATTCGGCCTGTTATAGGACCCAGATGTATTCCTTTAGTAGTATGACCAGTGGCAATTAGGACACCGTCCCATCCTGGCACTGGGCCTATGATTGGCTTCGTATCAGGACTTAAAGGTCTAGACCCAGCCAATTGTTCCACTAGTTCAGCATCCTCCAGCCCCGGAAAGACGTCTATAGCCCGCTGTAACAATTCGAGCCTAGCTGACTCCGACGGCTTTCTATCAAATTCTTCTCCACCGAATAATTCTCTCTCGTCATAATCCCTACCACCTGTACTTCCAACACTTAACAAACCGTCCATTCTACTAATCATGTGTCCTCTCTTCGGAGAACTTATTAGAACTTCCAAGGGATCACCGTTGAAGCGAAGCTGCAACCTCTCACCTTTCATTGGTTTTACAGGTATGGGGAAATTCAAGTATGAGCTAAAAACCCTACTCCACGTACCTGCAGCAATGATTACCGTATCGGAATAAACGTCCCCAGAGTTAGTACTGACTCCTATGATTCGTTTGCCATCTGATATAAGTCCGACTACCTCCCGTTGAACAACACTGGCGCCGAGTGATTCCGAAGCTTGGCCTAAGGCAAGATTCAATCTATAACTATCTAATTGAATTGATTCATTTTCATACACACCACCAATGACCGAAGAACTTAGTCTTGGTTCAATTCTCCTGACTTCGTCACCATCTATCCAGTGCATGTTGATTTTTTCTTGCTGCCAAACCATCATATCTTTGATCAGATTGGCTTCGTCATCTGACAAAGCCAATCTGAGCGAAGGACGCCTCTGAAATAACAAGTCTATACCAGTCAATTGTTCCAAATCTTCGGCCAAATGGTCGAACTCATGGTAACTAGCAATTCCCATCTCAAAAGAAGGTCCAGGCGAGAATTCAGCTCCCAGCAAACTCAAGAATCCAGTTGCATGAGCCGAAGCTCCACTACCTATAGCTTCTTTCTCTAAAAGCATTACGCTTACGCCTCGCCTAGCCAGATAATAACCCACAGAACATCCAACTACGCCCGCTCCAACTACAATAACGTCAGGATTAGATTGCAATATAAAATCTCCAAACATAAACTTGTCGAATTATCTGCAAGTCAACAATTCATGTCAATCAATTCTAATTAATGAGTTCGCTCCAGAAAAACAAAGATCCGTCTTCAGGGAGCTTCTAATCCAGCCCAATACATTGACAGGATCTCAGCTATCAAACTACACTCCGGTCTGTCCTCCCTATTGAAAAAATCAAACCGCGCAAAGGAAGTTTATTATGAAGTTTGGAATGTTCATGATGCCCCTTCATCCTCCGCACAGAGGGTTCTCAGAGTCATACGAACGAGATCTTGAACTTATAACGCTTGGAGATCAACTGGGAGTCCATGAAGCATGGATAGGCGAGCATATTACCGAAATGTGGGAAAATGCGCCCGTACCTGAACTGATGATCGCCCAAGCTCTTTGTAAAACGGAGAACATAACATTAGGCACTGGTGTAACCATGTTACCCCTTCATCATCCAGTTGATACAGCCCATCGGATAGCAATGCTCGATCATCTTGCAAAAGGACGTTTCAATTGGGGGATAGGGCTCAGATCCCTTGCTACCGATTTGAACTTATATGGTATCGAATACAACAACATGAATGAGGTTCGTGACCGAAGTAAAGAAGCGTTAGACATCATTCTGGGTATGTGGGCATGTGAAGACGGCAAATTCGGATACGAAGGAGAATACTATCAAGTTCATGCACCAGATATGGATCCCATCTTAGAGCGCAGATTATATTACAAGCCATACCAATTACCACATCCACCAATTGGAGTAGCTGCTAGCAGCATGAGATCCGATACAGCTCGTATGGCCGGAGAACGTGGATGGATACCAATGAGCACCGGTTTGTTGGGCCCAGACCTAGCCGAGCATTGGACTATGGTAGAAGACGGAGCCTCTCTCAGTGGCTTAGTCCCTAGTAGAAGCGAATGGAGAATATCGAAAGAAATTTACGTAGGAGAATCGTCAGAATCTGCAAGGGAAGAAGCCCGTATAGTCCTAGGAGAACCATTTACCCAGCACAGGTGGGTAAATCAAAAAGCACAAGGCACCCTTGCACGATACAAATCTGATCCATCGATGCCGGATGAAGCCGTAGACGTAGAATACATGCTAGATAATGTCTGGATAGTTGGAGATCCTCAGGAATGCGCCGACAAGATAAGGCGCCTTTACCAGGAGGTAGGGGGCTTCGGATGTCTACTATTCATAACTCAAGACCCTGACAACCATTCACTAATGCAAAACTCTACTAGGCTGCTAATGGAAGAAGTAGCCCCATTAATTAAAGATTTAACTTAAAAGGAAGGACATTAGCTATGGCAAGATTGGCACCAGCCACCAGAAAATCAATTCCATCTGATCAAACCGACGCCTTTGACCAGATAGTCCAAGAACGGGGTAGTATACCCGAACAAGGGCCGATAGGCGCGATGATACATGTCCCAGAACTTACACAGAGAGGGGAAGTACTTAGGGAATATCTAAGGGGGGACTTGTCTTCGCTACCAGCGCAAACTAGAGAACTGGCCATGATACTTACCGCACGTGAAATGGATTGCCAATACATTTGGCACGCACACGCTGGGTTTGCAAGGGAATCAGGCCTTTCAGACAATTTGGTAAACAGCCTGAGAGACAAAAAAGATCTACCGACATTATCAACTGAAGAAAATGCTGTGATTAATTACGGACGTGAGTTCTTCCGTACACATCAAGTTACTCAGAAAAGCTTTGACGCAGCACTTGAATGCTTCGGAGTTAGAGGATTAGTAGAACTAACCAACTTGATGGGATATTACGCTGCGCTAGCTTTTAACGTTAATGCTTTTAAAATGGAAATACCCCAAGACAGCCCTGAAATACCACTTCCGATGTAAGGAAATATATCTAACATGGACCCATAAATAAAAGAGTGCCTGTTGAAACAGGCACTCTTTTATTTATTATCTTGAAGTCCTATCCGTTTATTTTATACGAAGCCCAGTTGCTCAAAGTTTCCACCGACAACAGACTGTGCATCTAGACCTAACCATTTTTCAACCATGGTGCCATAGACACCTCTGTAATCAAAGTTAAAATGCAAATCGCCTTCTAAAAGGTCTTCAGTTTTTAATGAGGGATACTCACTGTATAACCCTCCCTTTACAGGATCACCTATCGCCAATGCCATTCCGCCTGACCCGTGATCTGTACCAGAACCATTATCTCTCACACGTCTGCCAAACTCGGTAAACACAAACATTAGCACATTATCAGCTTTGTCATGTTCTCTTAGATCGGAGTAAAAATCAGAGATACCCTGGGACAACTCACTCCATAATTTAGGGTGAGCTGGGCCTTGGTTAGCATGCGTATCGTATCCACCATGCTGGGTGTAAAAGATTCTCGTACCTAGATCTGCAGTAAGAACTTTAGCTATACCCTGCAAGTTCTTACTTATGCTTGTTTCCGCGTATTCTACAGTCGATTCGTACTTGTCAGGAGCAGTCTTCAGTATATCGGCACCCTTAAGAGCATCCAAGCCGGTCTGACCCAGATAATCCATTACCGGACCTCCACCTATTGTTGGAGCATACATACGCGAAAATACATCTAAAGCTTCACTTCTTTCAGGCTCACCGGTAATACCGGTTAATACCCCGTATGTTTCGAGAACTGCTACCGAAGCCACAGGCACCCCTGAAAGTGCCAATGCTCTAGGAAGTCCTCTACCGAAATTGACTCCCGTGAGTACGTTCTCACTCTTAGGGTCTATATCTCGGATTACTCTTCCAAGCCATCCTTCGTTTCCAACCTTATCAGGTTCACAGGTGTGCCATATATCCATAGACCTAAAATGAGATCTGTTGGGAGTAGGATAACCAACACCATTTATAATCGCTACTTTCCCATCGTCATATAGGCTTTTGATCGCTGACGCTGCAGGATGCAGCCCAACGTAGTCATTAATCTGCAGGACCTCTTCTTGGGGGATTCCTACGTTGGTACGATTGTCATAATACAGAGGATCACCATACGGTATTAGCGTATTGAGATAATCGTTACCACCGGTCAACTGAATCACTACCAATATAGGATCTTTCTTAGTACTCGTCATAATTTATTAATCTCCTCAAAGGTATTGATACCCAGATTATTAATTATACTGTTTTTCATATATCTGAATACGATGACGGCCTGTATCAACTACAAGTATTCTATCTTGGTCATCTATTCTAACTGTGGTCGGCTGGAAAAACACTCTTTCGATTGTAAAATCAGTCACAACAGCCCGTTCCGCAGACATTCCTTCTGGATCAGATGCCATTCTTGCCTCCGCCCATTTGGAATAACCGTGGCAATCGCCATTAAATTGTCCCACATATGAACCTAGGCTATCGTACACTTGAACACGATCATTGCCCCAGTCTGCTACGTAGACGTAACCTTCTGAATCAACAGCAACACCACTTGGGCGTGTCAACTGACCATCGCCAGATCCTGAACTTCCTATCTGAAGAATCGGTACACCATCGGGACTAAATTTTTGGATTCGATCATTTCTCCAGTCAGCTACATAAACATTGCCATCTTTATCCAAGTTTATACCCCAAGGAGTATCCAACTGGCCTTGTCCTGAACCAAATTCCCCAAATTTACTGAGGAATTCTCCGTTTTGTGAGAACTTTTGAATTCTATGATTAAGACTATCTACCACCAACATGTTATCTTCCGAATCAAATACGATTCCTGCTGGCCTATCCCATTCTCCATCTTCACTGCCAGACGTTCCACGCGTTTGTTGCAGATTACCGTCGCTATCAAAAACCGATATCCTGTTCAGCCATTCGTCTGTTACATAGACATTTCCTACGGAGTCAACCGCGATAGAATTCGGCCACGTAAATTGCCCTGACCCTTCTCCATATGAGCCGAAGTGCTTTATATAATCTTCATCCATATTGCACTTCACTACAAACTTCCAAGCTGGTACATATTCATAATAACTACAGAGCACGTATAAGAGGCCATCGGCCCCAACAGCCGCGCTAACTGGTCCTGAAAAGCCATGGGCAGGGGGAACTGCCTGATTCCCAATTGTGTAGGAATATTTAAATGAGGGTAAAACCTTAGTAAGTAGTGTCATTTTTATTCAACTCCGTCTACGCAAACTGGAATTCGCGTGAAGCCACTATTAGTCGCAACAAACCAGTTACAATTGATTCAAAATTTGTCATATCTTCTGGAGTACCACATTTAATCTCTTTGTACTTCTCCAAATAAGTCATTAACTCTGATCTGCGATCACTAGAAACTTCTACAGGCCCGACCAATTCCAAAGCGTGATCCAATAAAGTGGCAGCCTTTATGACAGGCCCGTTTACAGATAATCTATCAACTATTCTCTGCACCCCTGGCATACTGATGTCACCAACCCGATCCGCTGCAAAATTCACTCTTTCTACCAACGCCCCACTGTCTATCCACTCTTTACCCGTATGCCATCCCTCAACCGTGGGAGGATTTAACAAATCTTGACCCATATACGCAGCAGCAAATGCTATCTCATGACTATTCGGTTTAGGAGTCGTGTAGTCATCTACTAAACGCATCACACCTGCAATCAGCTCAGCAGGACTTTTCACTTTCTTATATGAAGCATTCTTGAAGAACTCTGAATTAAATAATACGCGTAACATAGACCTAACATCGCCGTTAGACCTGAAATACTCATCTTCCAGAGCTTTTATTGCGTCAACATCTTGAGGATCAGTAGTTTGCCAGGAAGGTACTTGAGGTTCATCAGACACGAAAAAATTATACAGATGCCGTGACAAAAAGCGAGCGGTAGCAGGCTGACGGACGATTATGTCAACTATGTCATCCCCATTAAATCTACCCGTTTCACCGAGAAATGATTTTTCGCCATGATCATGGTCATCTGTCCGATATTCAAAATCCCAACAGTAATCACCGTAAGGATATCTTGGAAGCTGCGGAGCCATAGTCCATCCAGTAAAGGCTCTCGCACACTCTTTAACATCCTCTTCTGAGTAATTAGATCCTTCATCCATGCCGACACCCATCGAAAACAGCTCCAATAGCTCTCTTCCGTAGTTTTCGTTGGGAGCACCGTTATGATTCTCGCAGTTATCCAACCAATAGATCATCGCTGGGTCTTTCGAAATTTCTAGAAGTATCGTCCTAAAATTACCCATAGCAAAACTACGCAATAATTTCAGCTGTTTGTTCATTTGAGGATTACGATTGAGTTTAGAGTGACTAGTGGCAAACACGTGATGCCAGAAAAGTGTCATTTTCTCTTCCAAGGGCCGTCGAGTGCTTATCATCCGGTACATCCAGTAACACTGGTAACTTGGTATACCAGTACCCATACGGTAGTACGGCACGTACCGGTAAGCCAGATCATCTTCATAATCAGGCTGCAATTCAGGATTAAGCAATTCTTCTACGGTCGCCTCATAACCCATATCAGAATAATGTTCCAAATCTTCCCTACTAGCTCCAAAACCTGCTCTACGCATCAAGTGAGCTATCCTAGCAATTTCAGAATAACCAGTCATAACTACAAACTCCACTAGTATAGTTTCGTAACTTTATACCGAAATATCAAAGATTTCGACACATTCCCTGGCTGGGAATAAATTGAGTTTAGTATCAGTCATAAAACCTGTCAATATACGCCGTCAATCAAAACCCCAGACAATTTTTCCGTTTTACCTCAAGTTACTATCGCCATCTGTTCAACAATATTAATGCCAAGTTCACGTGAACCTTCAATCGTTACCTTGCCAGATGACAGCGCATCCACTCCCTCCCATCTGCCGCAAGCCAAGCACAAAAAGGTCTGAAAATCCATTCCAAGCGCTACTGTTGGGGTATTTGACATTGTATCCATTTTTCGCGCACGACCATCAACCACCTCTACGCAGATATCACCCTTAGTGTCACCAGTAATATTGAACAGGACTACAGTCCCGTCGTCCGATTTAGCTTTCCTACCTACGACGTAAGGCATTGCCGTTAGAGTCCTATCTAATACGTGGTCAGCCACTGGTCCGTCCAAATGTCCCGGCTTATCTAACGCTCTTCTAATATCTTGTTCATGCGCCCAAGCATCATAAATACGCCTGTTGAGCTGTTCTAGCAATGTCGTGGAACCGTTAGGGGTTTCCACGGGTTCGTCTAAATCTTCCTGTGACAGAGTGCGTAAATACGAGAGTCTCTCCTTTGTTAATTCCTTGAACTCCTTAAGTACATCGAATCCAGACCAGGATCTCCGCCAGTCGACTAAAATTTCGTTTCGTTGCCCGCCGTCATTCTTCACGTGAGACACATCTGACGGTAAATGATCTGGCGCTTCATTACCCAACAAACGGGATTCGCTACCAGACATGTGAGAGATTTGGTCTTGTACGGACCAACCGGGGCAATCCGTCTTAGCATTCCAATCAGATTCAGACAGGTCATCGCATAAATTTACTATGGAACTCCAAACGGTCCCCATCAGGCTCACTACTTTTAAATCAGCCATCTATTTTCCTATAGAACCAACCCAGTACAAGCTGTCTTGTAGAATTTAGTTGGATTCAATAGCCTCCATAATATTTCCAGGTGACATCGGTAATTTACGCATTCGTACTCCTGTAGCATGAGAAATAGCATTGGCCAACGCCGGCAAAGGAGGTATTATTGGTCCTTCACCAACACCTCGCAACCCAAAAGGATGCCTCGGATTAGGAACTTCTATTATTACTGAGTCAATCATTGGAAGATCTAAGCTGGTCGGCATTCGATAATCCAGAAAACTGGCATTAGCTACAGACCCATCATCGTTATATACATATTCTTCATTGAGAGCCCATCCTACACCTTGTACCGTAGCTCCCTGAATTTGGCCTTCCACAAAACTGGGATGAACTGCTTGGCCAGCGTCAATAAATGCAGTACATCGCAATATGTCGACTTTGCCAGTATCCGGATCAACTTCTACATCTACAATATTGCCACTAAATATTGGGCCAACACCTGTGGACGGAGCTGAAGCCGAACAAGTCACTGGCCCTCCAGTTCGCATTAAACGACTGGCCAGTTCTTTGAAAGTATACCTATCTTCTGAATTTTTCGAACAGACGAAAGTCCCATCTGCAAATTCCACATCCTCATCTTGAACTTCCCAAAGTAGAGCGGCCCTACCTTTCATCTGTTTTATTACTTCTTCAGAAGCCGCTATCCCAGCCAGTCCAGTGTCAAAGGCAGTTCGACTACCTCCGGTATTTCCGGTATAACCTACACTATCAGTGTCAGCCACTGCCGGGTTAATATCTTCTGCATCTATTCCCAGTACCTCTGCGACCTGCATCGCAGTAGCAGTACGTGTCCCACCTATATCCACAGAGCCCGTTATCAAATTCAAGGTTCCATCACTGTTAACGTTGATGGTCGCAGAGGAAACCTGACCACCTTGAGCTCTAAACGCTACTGCCACTCCTCTACCTCGGTTCGGTCCACCTAGAGGAGCAAGATAATGCGGGTGATTCTTCATAGCCTCTTCCAACTCAACACATCCGAACCTGGCGTGGGCTACCCCATTGGGCATCCTGTCCCCTTCGCTTACAGCATTCTTAAGACGAAGTTCCATCGGATCTACTTTCAACTCATCCGCCAACTCATCGATCGCACACTCGACTGCAAACCCAGCTTGTGGTTGACCAGGTGCACGATAAGCCTGGGCCTTTTGTTTATTGCATACAACATCATATCCGTCTACAAGTATATTTTCGCAATTGTATGAACCGAAAGTGGTTACTGCCCCTCCACCAACAGGCGCACCAGGAAATGCTCCCGCCTCGTAAACCATGTACACCTGGCCAGCGGTAAGCTTTCCGTCTTTCTTTGCTCCCAATTTCACTCTCATGAACGTTGCAGATGCCGGACCACTTCCCTCAAAGACTTCTTTACGAGTCATTACAACTTTAACGGGCTTTCCAGATTTTTTTGCCAATACTGCAGCCACAGGAGCTAGATACGTCACACCTTTAGCTCCGAATCCGCCACCAATTTCCATCGGAACTACCTTAACCGAAGAATCAGGTATTCCTAAGATTGCAGCAGTAGTCGATCTCACAGAGAATGGACCCTGGGTACTAGTCCAAACTGTGACACGGCCGTCACTCCCCCAAACAGCAGAGGCTACGTGTGGCTCTATGTAACCTTGATGTACAGTTTGGGTTTCGTATTCTTTTTCGAAAATCACATCTGCTTCTTTGAACCCCTTATCGATATCCCCTAATTTATGTTGCAGATGCCCAGCTATATTGCTTATCTCTCCAGTATCGTCTCCGGGACCAAATCGTTCCACTCTAAACCTAGTAGTCATCTGGTCATGTAATAGAGGAGCATCATCTTTCAGTGCATCTCTCCAGCCCAACACTGTAGGTAGTACTTCATATTTCACATCTATCAATGCTGCAGCCTCTTCGGCGACATGCTGACTAGTAGCAGCGACAGCAGCTATCGCATGACCCTTATAGAGAACTTTTTCATTGGCAAAAATGTTCTCTGCTATGAGCCGTGGATTACCCTGAAAGTTCTCATAGTCTAAAGCCCTTGCAGAAATGATAGGAAAGTCGGCAGCAGTGGCTACCGCTAAAACCCCTGGTACCGCTTCTGCCTTGCTAGTATCTATAGACAATATTTTGGCATGAGCATGGGGGCTACGAAGTATCTTCCCGTGCAACATTCCTGGCGCACTAAAATCAACCCCATATTTAGCAGCACCAGTCACTTTATCTACTGCATCGTGACGCATAGGCCGCGTTCCTATGACTCGATATTTATTAGATCCTTCAACTGTAGTCATATTTCCCTCCCTTTCTTCTCTTGCAACATCAAATATCTAATACCTATGTTTTCGTAATAGTTGACCAGAGCCCTCTATGGGGTCTATCAACGCATAGTTTCTAATGCTATGTTTCTATTATCTCAACAGCCCTTTGCGTAGCAGACCATGGCAACAACCATGACGAATGTCTTCCGTCGCCGCCCGCTACCACTACAATATAGCGGTCAGGATCAAGCGCCATTGGAATACCAAATTCCTCTCCCTGCTGCTCCCATTCTTCAGGCCATCCTCTAGCTCCCCAATGCCCTCTATCCTTCAACTCATACAAAGGAATCCTTGCATTATCAAACAGGTATTGCTTTACACTCTCACGATCATATCCAGACTTCGATATTTCGGCCGCGTGCTCAGGACCTATCACCAATATCGGTGAAGCTCCCCGTAACTGGTAATAGTAAGCAGATATCCCAGCACCTTTTACAGCCATACATATAGTTTCAAGGACGCCATCTCCAGTCTCTTGAGCCCCCTCAACAAAAGTATGTATACCTCTAACAGCTACAACTATTACCACGTTACTATTCGGTTCGTACCCTAGTCCTGTATGAACTGGCTCCCAAGGACTAGCCGCTTGATTCTCAGCAAAGCACATCGTGTATTTACCTGGCCAACCATGAGTCGACTTTTCCATAGTATGGACGGTCGCCCCGCCCATGTTTCGCATCGTCAGCCTCAAGGCCCTTCCGATTGCAGCATTAGCCTGATGTCCAGATCCAAAAACAGCAGTCCCGCTATTAATTCCTAATTTATCAGCTATAGGGCCGCTGACTATGATTGCTGGAGCTGCTCCTCCGGTAGTGGTCGTTATTGCAGCGACATTAAATTGTGGCTGCATAACGGCTTTAACAGCCGCTACAACAACAGGCATATAATCTGGCTTACATCCTGCCATAACCGCATTTATAGCTATCTTCTCAGGGGTAACGCTCCCGTTCATTGGAGGCATTCTTCCTAAAACTTGATCTGCTGCTAGAGGACATGCCTCCAACATCTCAAACACAAGTTCTTCAGTAGGCGGTATTATGGGCAAGCCATCGGTCCATCCCTGATCATAGAAGTAGTTATTGACATCAATCAGTGACCCGGTCACATCTATCCGACTGGCTCTTTTCGAGGCTACCAATTAAGCGCTCCTAATCCTGAATATTATTGAATTATGAACCACGAAGCCCAAAGACAATCTTCTCCACGCTACGGCGAGCTGTTTCATGGATCTCTTGTTTAGTCTTACTGGCTATTGGATGTTCAATTACCACCACAGGGTGGTCGGCCATTCCCAATGTCTTGGCTCTGATACCAGCGGCTTTTATGAATGCCTCGGTTATTACTGTAACCGCAGGCTTTCCTCTTTTCTCTGATTCTATTCCATCGTGGAGACCCCACGTTGTGCAAGAACCTCAATCTGCCACTGCATGGATTATTGCATCGCAGTTTTGGGCCATATCATCCAACACGTCTGCCGGAGTTGGAATACTCTGACTGGCTTTCCGATAAGTCTGAAATTCAGTTACACCATACTGTTCTTCAAAGATGCGAGCTATTTCCTCTAGATATAGATCGGCATTGCGCTTACGATTATCTATCAATCCTATCTTCATACCAGAAAGGCTTGGCAATCTATCAGCGAGTCCAAAGGTTTCTGCTTCATCTTCCACCCCTGGATGCAAAAATACATTGTTTTGGTCACTAGGCATACTTGTTACCTCCTAGGGTATTTTCAGGAGTGTATGCAGGATATCAACCGTAGTCAATAGGTATAATTAGCGTCTTATGTAATATAATTCCGTCAGTGAGTTGGAAAATTTAAGTGATTACCACTTTTTACAATCAAAAAAGGAGAATGCTTTGCCTGATCAGAGCATCCTAGTGGTAGAAGACGAACAAAATCTGGTTGCTGCTCTTAAAGTCAGTCTTGAAAGAGAAGGATACCAAGTATATTTTTCTCATGACGGCATCTCTGGCCTTGAAACTGCCCGTTCAGTAAAACCTGATCTACTGATCTTGGATGTCATGCTCCCATCCTTAGATGGTTTCGAATTATGCAGGATGATCAGGAGAGAATCCGAGGTTCCCATATTATTCTTAACAGCAAAAGGAGAAGAAATTGACCGGGTTGTTGGCCTAGAATTGGGAGCTGACGACTATGTTACGAAACCGTTCAGCATGCGTGAATTAATCGCGCGGGTCAGGGGTATTCTAAGAAGAAGCCTAATCACACAAACGCAAACTTCAAATCCACACACTGCCCGTCATATGACATTAGGACGACTCGAAATAGATTTAGATAGTCACTCAGCAGCCCTAGCTGGAGAGACTTTGTATCTCAAACCCAAAGAATTTGACCTACTGGCTTTTTTAGTTGCTAATCGAGGCATAGCATTTTCTAGAGAACAATTACTTGAACATGTATGGGAATACGATTACATGGGAGAAAGCCGAACTGTCGATGTCCATGTTAGATGGTTAAGAGAAAAAATCCAATCTGATGACGGACTTCCGCCAAGAATCATAACCATACGAGGCATCGGATACCGACTCGATTAATTGAGAAATGTTCTCTATGATTGGGTACTACTCAAATCATTAAATTTGTAATTTGTAAATATAATGACTTCATTGCAAATATCACTCATTCTAATCACTATCACTACATGTGTAGTCTCCGCATTAATATCTTGGTATTTTTACAGGCGCTATGCTCGGGTAAACAAGGTACTAGTAGGCGGCCTAAACACCCTAACAGGAGATCTAATATACCAACTCCGCAGCAAGCACATTATCGGCCCCGCAGATTTTCAATCATTAACGAAATACGATTCTATCCCCGAAGACATCAGAAAAGCTTTTACTACGATTGCGACAAACCAACTGATGATATCAGAACTACTTAATACACTATCTGATGGAGTCATAGTCTTGAACTCTCAGAAAGAATTATTATTGGTAAATAGTGCCGCTAGAAATCATCTGGCAATTGCCGGTTCAGAAGATCTATCAGGAATGACTTTAGTAGAGCTCACGCGTGATTCTGTGATAAATTCTGTTGCTGAAAAGTGCATAAGCTCTTGTTCCCCTCAGACAGACAATACAGAGATAACATCCTTACGTAGACATCTGATTGTATCTGCAAATCCGCTTGATGATTCTGAAAATACAAACTTCATATTAACCCTTACTGATTACACTCAAACTCAGTTGTTGGATACCAGTCAGAAGGAATTTGTCAGCAACGTATCCCATGAACTAAGAAATCCATTAGCATCTATCAAAGCAATGGTAGAAACACTGGAATTAGGGTCCATACACGATGCTCCTACCGCAATGAACTTCTTGAGCAGGATATCCTCTGATATTGAACGAATGACTAGCCTAGTAAACGATTTATTGGAACTTTCTCGGATAGAAAGCGGGAGTCTCCGTCTCGACAGTCAGGTTATAGATTTAACCTCCTTGATAAGTGAAATAACATCGGACGCAAATATGAAATATTCTGACCATTCGATCAACATATCTGATGATTGGCCGGACGTCCCATTAAAAATTTATGCTGACGAGGATCGTATCAGACAAATACTCATAAATCTGATCGAAAATGCCGTTAGATTTACCAACAATGACGGCAAGATATCTGTGGGATGTAATAAAGTGGAGAATAAAGCGGAAATTTACGTCCGAGACAACGGGATAGGAATTCCAATAGAACATCAAACGCACATATTTGATCGGTTCTATAAAGTTGAAAGATCGAGAGGATATATTGGAACTGGTCTGGGATTAGCGATTGTTAAAGAGATCGTTGAAGCACACGGTGGAAATATTAAAGTCGAAAGTATTGAGGAACAAGGTGCAACTTTTTTCTTCACAATACCTCTCTTTATGGATAATTAAGAGTTACCAACTGCTATCACAGGCACCGCCCAATCCCGTCATATATATCGGCGAATCCAGTCGGCAGCATGATTGCTAAAATCAGTGCACGGTGAATGATTCAATTCTGGATAAATACATAAACTCTTAATGCTGGGGATTTCATTGAAGACCGGCTCTATAGTTTCCCAAGGGCACGTTTGATCTTTCATTCCGATGTTCACCAATGTGGGGCACTGGATGCCGGGCGCCAAGTTCAATTGATCAAAATAAGACAACGTTTCCAAAACTAGTTGGCGTTTTTCAGGATTAACTGATAAATAATCTCTTAGCTCCCGATAGGGTGAAGATTCCAAATTAACCGCCAATGGAAAGTTGCAGAGAAAGGGTTCTTCGGCTACCGCAACTTTCAAACGTCTATCAAGGGCCGCTGTAGCCAGTGTAAACCCTCCTCCCTGACTCCTACTCCACATACCCAATCGTTCAGGTATGACTTCAGTCCTAGATTGCAAAAAATCTAACCCGCGTATGCAATCCATATAAGCACCCCTGTAATAATAGTAGTGTTTATCTTCAATATGATATGTGAGCTTAGTACCGGTATCTAAAGACCACTCTGCTACGCTCTCACCTTGGCCCCTCGGAAAAAGCGTAAACACACAATAACCAGAGACAACCAATTGCGTTGGGATGTTCTTGTTGCCTTGATAACCGGGCACCGCTAATATAGCAGGACCTCTGCGCTTTTCTGAAATATCATTTGGGACAGAATACCAACCTCGTAAACGTACATTCTCATAACTGGATAGAACTACATCATAAGTAGCAAATTCCCGATCGCTCAAATTCTCATTAAGCTTCACTACAGCATTAATTGGGACATTGCCTAGTCGATCAATTGTTTCGGACCAAAAACTATGAATATCAGAAGGTTTCATATCAATCACCCCGAAAGTTATTGCGTTACCGTAGCACATCGTCTGGGATACCTTCTACATAAATAGCACCCAACCTACAATGGTATACTTTGCTCTGTTTACAGACTATTAAAACTTTAGCAAAGGCAATCACTGTCCAAGAAACGAGGATATACATGACTATATTAGAATCATCAAATAACCCTTTTAAAGGAGTTATCCCTAAACCTAGCGGACTGCCCAAAGACCCACTTATATTTCGCAAGACATTGCTAGCTTCTTTACAAGAATGGACAAGTGAAGGCATGTTAACAGTCTGGCTAGAAATACCCATATCAAAAGCTCACCTTATACCAATCGCAACTGAGGCAGGCTTTGTTTTCCACCACAGCGATACAGATTATTTAATGATGACTTACCAACTAGTTGCAGATGCATTTATCCCGCCTTTTGCAACTCATTACATTGGAGCCGGAGGCGTAGTACTAAATCAAAAATCTGAGCTGTTAGTAGTGTGTGAACGTTATCGCAGACCTGGACAGGCTCCATTTTACAAACTACCTGGAGGAGCGTTGATGCCATCTGAGAACCTTTCAGAAGCATCGGTCCGAGAAGTCCTAGAAGAGACCGGCGTAGAGACACAATTTGACGCATTGGTTTGTTTTAGACACATGCATTCCTACAGGTACGGCAAATCTGATATATATTTCGTATGCCGCTTAACCCCATTAAGCGAGCGCATCACTATGCAAGCCGAAGAAATCGAGGATTGTAGATGGATGCCAGTATCTGAATTCCTAGAGTCTCCGGATACTAGTATTTTCAACAAAAGCATAGTAGAAGCAGCTTTAAACAATAAAGGCCTTAAATCTAGCTCAATAGAAGGGTTAGACGGTCCGGACCGTGAATTCTTCATGCCTGCAGATTAATACATAGATTTTATTGCCACTAGAAATAGGTACTATCCAGACATCACTTCAACCCTAGAATGGTGCAGACAATGCAGCCAAACTCTACTATTCGGCCACAGCTATCTTCCGAGGCCTACCGCGCCTGCTGACCAAAGGCATAAACTCGGGAACAGTATCCTTAGTATCACTTTTATGGTATCCGCATTGCAGACATAATAGAAAACGCCCGTACTTGTCTGAGTCTTCCCTAAGATCACCCGCACACCTGGGACAAGCCTTCAATAGGAACATTTTATTCTGACCTCGCTGAATTACCTTCTTTAATTATCCGAATCTGCCGGTTATGTACGCTTCAGTACGCTCATCAGCAGGATTAGTAAATATCTGACGGGTGTCATCATATTCAACTAGTTCTCCTATCCTTCGCTCATCCGCTGTTATAAACGCCGTATAATCTGATACTCGAGCAGCCTGTTGCATGTTGTGCGTGACTATCACTATCGAATATTGCTTAGATAAATCACGCATTAATTCTTCAATTGCCAGAGTAGCAATAGGATCCAATGCTGAACATGGCTCGTCCATCAGAATAACCGTAGGCTCCACAGCTAGAGTTCTTGCTATGCATAGACGTTGCTGTTGGCCTCCTGACAGTTCTAACCCACTCGTACGCAACCTGTCCTTAACCTCATCCCACAAAGCAGCTCCAATCAACGACTTTTCCACAAGCTCATCCATGTTTCCCCTAAAACCATTGATTCGTGGGCCGAAAGCGATATTGTCATAAATCGACTTAGGAAACGGGTTAGGCCGTTGAAAAACCATCCCGATCCTATATCTAATCTCTGTCGGGTCGACGTTTTCAGCGTAAATATTATGTCCTTCGAACAATATTTCACCGGACGTTCGAGCTATAGGAATCAAGTCATTCATTCTATTAAAAGATCGTAGAAGAGTAGTTTTGCCGCACCCCGATGGGCCAATCAAGGCCGTTATTTTTTCTCGTTCGATTCCCAGACTTATGTCAGAAACCGCAGGAGTATCTCCATAGAAAACACTCACATTCTTGGTTTCTATAATTAAATTTTTTTCTGTAGTGACCATATAATCACCATTGAGTCCCTTTCTGGAATTTGTGCCTAAGGAATACTGCGAAAGCATTCATAGTCAGTAGTACTACCAACAGAACAATAATCCCAGCAGCAGCAGCAACATGGAATCCCTCTTGTGGTCTTGATACCCAGTTGAAAATTTGAATCGGCAGAACAGTGAAACGACTCATGGGTCCATCCGGAGCAAATGGTACGAAGGTTAAGGCTCCCATGACAATCAATGGAGCCGTCTCTCCTACAGCCCTACTTACGGCTAATATAGCTCCTGTAAGTATCCCAGGAAAAGCGTATGGCAATACCAATCGCCGTACAACCTGCCATTTAGTAGCACCCAGAGCAAATCCCCCCTCCTTCAAAGACGGTGGAACGGCCCTAATAGCCTCTTGAGAAGCTATTATGACTATTGGTAAGACTAACAGGGCAAGGGTCAATCCTCCTGCTATAACACTTTTTCCCAACTCCATGATTCTCACAAATATTTCGAGACCAAGTATCCCGTAGACTATCGACGGAACACCAGCTAAATTTGCTATATTTAGCTGTATGAAGCTAGCAAATGTACCCTTCTTCGCATATTCTTCTAGATAGATTGCTGCACCTACACCCAAACTAAAAGCGACCACACCCGCTATAGACACCACATATATACTCCCCAAGATAGCGGCATGAATACCAGCTCGTTCAGGGAATCTTGAAGGGAAATTCGTGATAAAGTCCCAAGAAAGTCGACTCAATCCCTCAGACAATACGTTGTACAACAACGCTGCCAGCATCAGCAGACCTAATGCTACGGCAGTAAGACATAGAGCGTAAAAGACATATCCTCGGATTTTCCTTTTCCTCATCTGCGCATGGAATGCAACTTCAGTTATGAGAGCCATTATTCATATACCTCTCTAAATCGCTTCACAAAGTACTGGCTCAATAAATTCATAATTAAAGTCATCACAAATAGGCTTAGACCAACAGTAAATATGGTCTTAAACTCAATTGTTCCAGTCGGAGTATCGCCCATACTGACCTGCACTATATATGCTGTCATAGTTTCTATTGGCACAAAAGGATTAAAGGTAAAGTTGGGGTTTTGACCTGCAGCTATGGCAACGATCATAGTCTCGCCGATCGCCCTAGACATAGAAAGTATGAAAGCCGCGACGATACCCGATAATGCGGCAGGCACTACTATTTTTGTGGCAACTTCAAGTTTAGTAGCTCCCAAAGCATAGGCACCCTCCCGTAAAGACCTAGGAACAGATTGCATCGCATCCTCACTCAAACTGGACACCATTGGGAGGATCATTATTCCCATCACTATAGCGGCGCTTAGGCCATTGAAAACCATTATGTTATCTGATATCGATCGCAAGATAGGTGTAACAAATAGCAACGCGAAATATCCGTAGACTACAGTCGGTATTCCAGCGAGTACTTCCAGAATCGGTTTTAATGTTGCCCTGACTCGCCTCGGTGCATACTCAGACAGGTATATAGCGCTTAACAAACCTAGAGGCAGGGCTACCAGCATCGCACCGACAGAGGTTAATAAGGTTCCAGTTACGAGAGGCCATATTCCAAAGTGCTTAGAGGAAAATAAAGGAGTCCATTTAGTACTTCCAAGAAATTCGAATATAGATACCTCTTGGAAGAATTGAATAGCCTCAAACAAGAGAACAGATATGATTCCAGCTGTGGTAAAAATTGAGAGGATCGCACACAAGAAGAGACCATACTTTATGAAAGCCTCTAGCAGGTTTCTCTTCCATCTGAGCCCGAACATCCTCTGAGGAAGTCCTAACACCTGCTTATCCTGATCCATAGACGACACACCATCCAACCCACTTCCGAATTTTATCCGGCCCACACCTATCTGAGACAAATTAACACCTACCCTCATTTTTGTACAGAGATTTACTAAAATCGGGTAGTATCCGGGGGAGGATACATTGGGGAGTCACGTATACTACCCGACTAAATTAAGTTACTGGATGCTACCAGCCAACACTTCTGCTACCGATCCTTTCTGGGCATTATCACCGCCAAAGACTGTCCCTGTTATTCCGTCCAGGAATTTGGTCATACCAAAGTCATACACTTCCTGGGGAAATGGTATGTATCCAGACTCCGCAACCAGTGTTTGACCTTCAGCACCAAGAAAATACTTTACGAATTCAGACCCGTGCGGGGTATCCGATGAGTCTTGACTCACGTAGATGAATAACGGACGAGATAGCGGGGCATAGGTACCATCGTTGATGACTTCATCATTAGGAATGACGCACCCATTTCCACCGTCAATAGCCACTGCCTTTAGTTTGTCTATGTTTTCTGCGTAGTATGCGTATCCAAAATACCCCAGGCTATATTTACTGCCGGATATACCTTGAATCAATACATTGTCATTCTCTGATGCGGTAAAATCACCGCGAGACGCTTGGGATTCACCGTTTACTGTCTCGGTGAAGTAGTCGAAGGTACCAGAATCCACACCAGGTGCATAAAGGTCCATCTTTTCATTGGGCCACTCAGGACGTATCTGATCCCAAGTAGTTACAACATCCTCAGATTCTGGACTCCAGATCTTGTTCAATTCATCTATTGTCATACATTCAACAAAGTCATTTGACTTGTTAACCATTACTGTCAATCCGTCGATCGCAACCGGAAGTTCAATGTACTTAACGCCTTCGAGGGAACACATGTCTACTTCCTTTTGCTTGATTGGTCTGGAAGCGTCTGAGACGTCGGTCTCACTATTACAGAACTTCTTGAAGCCGCCGCCCGTACCTGAGATACCTACGGTCACCCGCACATTACCACCTGTCAGTATTCCAAATTCTTCAGCCACTGCCTCAACAATCGGGAATACAGTACTTGATCCGTCGATCGCAATATCGCCCCTCAGTTCAGACATATCATTTATCTTTTCAACTTCGACTGCGACTTCCTTGCTAACTTCCTTAGACTGGATCCCTGAGGGGTCCGATATCGTTTCCAATTGATCAGGTGAATTACCGCATGCAACCAAAAACATCGACCCTACGAGTAAGACTATCAATGACAAATAATTCCTAGATTTCCAAATGAGTAAACTTGGTTCAAGTAACACGGTTTATATCTCCTTAAAAAGATTTATCTTACGATGCAATACTAAAGGGGCTACTTGAAAAGCGGATTATCAGACAGTTAATTCACTGTTAATACAATGTTAATTAAAGGTTAAGTACAGTACTGCCCCACCACAGATACCTTTGAATCCATTCCCCGGACGTTTATAACAAGCTAATAATTCCTTTTATAATCATTTTATTTAACAATTGACGCTGTCAGTTCTACGCCATATACTCCGGGCATCCGGACAACGTGATAGATTCCCATAACCATGAAATCTCCGTTTTTTCAAACGAGAAAATAAGAGGATTATTAATATGCCGTTAGACGCACAAATTGAATCAGTAATGGAACAAGTCGCTGCATTAGGATTTCCACCATCCCACACTGTAAGTGCTCAAGAGGCTAGATCTAACGCCAAAGCACGCCCACGGGGAAAAGGTCCCGATGTACATAAAGTAGAAGACATAAAAATACCTTCCGCCGCCGGACCTATACCAGCGCGAATATACACACCTTCTAATGAAACATCTCTTCCCGTATTAGTATGGTTTCATGGCGGTGGCTGGGTTGTGGGTGACTTAGAAAGTGCAGATGCTACCGCCCGACACCTCTGTAATGAATCCAGTTCGGTGATCATCTCTATTGATTATCGGTTGGCGCCCGAAACAAAGTTTCCCGGCGCTTCAGACGATTGCTACGCTGCAACCCAATGGGTATCAGAAAATGCGTCTTCTTTAAATGCAGATCCAGACAAGATCGCTGTCGGAGGAGACAGTGCCGGTGGAAACCTAGCCGCTGTGGTAAGCCTAATGGCGAGGGATAAACAAGGTCCTAAAATAGGATTCCAACTTCTGGTATACCCAGTAACTGAAATGAACTTCAACACCAAGTCTTATATAGATAATGCTGAAGGTTACCAGTTAAGCAGGGATGGGATGATCTGGTATTGGGACCATTATCTTGAGGATAAAGAAGCCGCTAACAACCCATACGCAGCTCCCATGAAAGCGGAGAGTTTACAAAACCTACCTCCAGCTCTCATCATAACTGCTGAATATGACCCGTTGAGAGATGAGGGCAAGGCTTATGCCGAACGATTAAAAGCCGAAGGTGTGACTACTCAATACACAATGTATAGCGGTATGATTCACGGATTCTTTGGAATGGCTTCAGTGGTAGACAAAGGTCGAGCAGCCGTCAAAGAAGCAGCTGACGCTATGAGAAAGGCGCTAGATGCCTAACGAGTTCCGATCAGGTATCTGCATCTGGGGAATCTGTTGACTCTGACGCCATCCGATCTGCAAACTCCCGTTGCCTTTGTTCGATCCAATCCTGCATCCATCTGCGAAATTCATCCAAGGCTGGCGGGGCCACATAGAAAACTTCTATATCAGAGGGAAATTGTATTTGATGGCGTTCTGATGCCAGAATTAAGCCTACGCTTCCCTCACCAAGAGTTCCGCCAATAGTCTCAGAAATTCTGTCCCATCTAGACTTACTGGCTTCTGTGTACCATTCCTGAAGACGGGTAGCGACTTTTTGGCTAACCATAGGAGACGCCAGAAATCTTTGTAAGTCTATAAGTTCAGACAATGATTCCAGTTCCTCTATAACTTCTAAAGTGGCTCCTTCGGACACTACAGTACTGACTAGTTCATAGGTGCTTTGGTCCGCGGCTTGCAATTGCTCAAGTCCTTGGTCTCCTCCCTCCGCCAAGTTTTCGCAATAAACTACGGATATCGCTCCAAGCTGAGTTTGCATGACTTCCAGTTGCGTAGTCACCTGGGCCCAATACGTCGATATAATAGTTGCACCAGCATCATCAATGGATGGATGAGACTGAATCAATGGAACCAGCAATAGTTTTCGCTTGTCCTTATATTGATCTACAGGAGGACGCTGCACTCGGCCTAGTTCCTGAGACATCCACATCTCCTATAGCAAGGTAAACAAGCCTTGCACAAATTAAACTTCTCTCCGACAAAAAGCTTACATCTAAACAATTTACGCATCAACCCAGGTCCGACTTCTATGAACGGCTTTAGTCCAGGATTCTCTCATTGATCGTCGAGCCACCTCAGAACCCTGGGGGTAAAACGTATCGAATTGATTATCAGCGTTGCCGATAGAACCAACATCTTTCCAGAAACCTGCTCCCAGTCCAGCTAGAAAAGCAGCTCCAAGAGCAGTCGTTTCTACCATACTAGGTCTTAGTATCGGTATTCCAGATATATCCGATTGTACCTGCATGAGAAGGTTGTTAACCGAAGCCCCACCATCTACCTTCATTTCTTTCACCGCAATACCAGAATCCTTCTCCATATATTCGATAACATCTACACATTGCTGAGCAATACCTTCTAGAGCAGCTCGTGCCACATGAGCTTTTGACGTACCCCTATTGATACCTATAAGCAAACCCCGAGCATACGGGTCCCACAGGGGAGCACCTAATCCAGTAAAGGCAGGTACAAATACCAGACCACCAGAATCATTTACTTCTAGGGCCAAACTCTCGATATCGGCGGATGAACTTATAATTTGCAGCTCATCTCTAAGCCACTGTACAGTTGACCCTCCATTAAAAACACTACCTTCCAAAACATATCCTGGTTTTGCAGTTGTACCTGCGGCTAAAGAAGTTAGCAAACCACCATCAGATACAACCGGTTTCTCACCAGTAGACATTAAGATAAAACAACCAGTACCGTAAGTTGTTTTTATATTGCCAGGATGAACACATTTTTGCCCAAATAACGCTGCCTGTTGATCTCCAGACACCCCACATATTGGTATCTCGTTACCAAACCATTTTTTATCAGTAACTCCAATAAATCCGCTTGATGGCTTGATTTCGGGGAGTATATGTTTAGGAATATCAAATAATCCCAGTAGATCATCATCCCAATCAGATGTATGGATATTAGCCAGCATGGTTCTACTAGCATTCGTGTAATCTGTGGCATGGACACGTCCACCGGTCAAATTCCAAATCAGCCATGAGTCTACGGTACCGACCAGCAAATCTCCTGATTTAGCCGCCTGATTAGATCCTTCAACGTTTTGTAACATCCACCATATCTTCGATGCCGAAAAATATGGATCGATTACCAATCCTGTCTTAGAAGAAATAAGGGCTGATAGCCCCTTTTCCTCAAGACTGGTACAAAAATCCGCAGTACGGCGATCCTGCCAAACAATTGCGTTATATATGGGAGCCCCACTTAGCCTATCCCAAGCAATAGTCGTCTCACGTTGATTAGCAATACCTATTGCAGCAATATCCAGAGACGACACTCCAGACTCTTTCAAACATGCTCGGCACATTCGCAATTGAGTTTCCCAAATCTCGTCTGGGGATTCTTCAACCCATCCTGGGTTTGGATACACCTGAGCAATTGGGGTCTGAGCTATATGTTTTATTTGACCTGAATAGTCGAAAATAACAGCTCTTGAACTTGTAGTTCCTTGATCTATTGCTAAGATGTATTTTTTTTCAGAAATATCCATTGAAAATTCAATCAAACACTTTATATCTATTAATAGAGTACCCTCTATATCAGTCTGGGGATCCCGTAACGGGATCCCCAGATGCTAATCTAATAATTGCCGAATCTTCACATCTTAATAATACACAGCGTTCCCAGCTCCACCTGTAGCAGCTATCACTTCACCTGTGACGGCCCATGCTTTATCTGAAGCAAGGAATGCAGTCAGCGTTGCAATCTCAGAGGCATCCACCATACGGCAAATAGAATTACCTCTTGGAGATCCAAATTCATAATCCTGCTTCTCTACTTCCTCTGCAGATATTCCTAACTCAGTGGCCCGTGCCGATACAAGTCCCGCCGTACGTTCGGTTCTTGTAGTTCCCGGATGCACACAGTTAACCGTAATACCAAATCTGCCCAATTGTGTTGCAAGGGTCTTAGTCAAATGAACCAATGATCCATTACGCGCCCCACCACTAAGGTTACCCGCCGTTCTAGCATTCGTACCACTTATGTTAATTATTCTTCCCCAACCCTGTGCCTTTATATGAGGAATAGCCGCTCTTGCACATCGTAAAGCGCCAACGTATTTAACGTCGAAATCATTAAGGAGGTCTTCATCTACAACAGTCTCAATCGCCCCAATAGCAGTAGGAGATCCACCTGGAAGTGAAGCACTGTTTACTAGTATATGTAGTCCGCCCAGTTCTTTTACAGCGTCCTCAATAACCTTCTCAACTTGTGATCGATCCGTGACGTCTACAACCATAGGCACTACTTTACGCCCAGTCTCTTGTTGTATTTCTTTTGCGGTAGATTCAAGTTGATCGATAGACCTGGAAGCAATGACAATATCCATGCCTTCAATACTCAGCTCACGCGCGATAGCCTTACCAATACCTCGCCCGCCTCCTGCCACGAAGCCATATTTCCCATTTAATCCGAAATCCATATTGAGTAATTCCTCCATTCTAATAGATACCCTATTATGTAGCTCGACGCATTGTAACCGACCCTATTTGTAGCAGCAACCTGACCAGTATTGACAAGCCCCACCACATTGCTAAACTCTGAAGATGATGGAAGATACCGGTATATTGTCAGTATTGGAGAGATCATGACTTCGATTGCCTCTGAAACAATAATGGTAACGCTACTAGACCCAACTAGTCCTCCCAGAGAGCTCAGCAATCCGCTTGCTAATGGACTCAACGACATAAAGGGTAAAACCCTGGGTTTCTTGTGGAACAACAAACCTAATGGTGACAAATTATTTCGGAAGCTCGAATCCTTAATTAAAGAACGTTATGACCTAAACCAGGTCATATACAAACAAAAGCCAACAGCGTCCATACCAGCCAAATCTGAAATTATTGAAGA
>CAZVRK010000007.1:0-67747 GCA_964629875.1 uncultured Dehalococcoidia bacterium
CTCATCAATCTTTAATCGGAGGCCATTATGAACAAGGTAGAAGCGATCATTCGTCCCGAAACTCTCAATGCCGTAAAAGACGCTTTGGCAGATGCTGGTCTAGTAGGTATTAACGTGGCTCAGGTTACCGGTCGAGGCACACAGAGGGGAGTTGAAATGGGAGGTCCTCGAGGCGTAGGTAGTTATGTAGTAGATATGTTACCTAAAGTGAAGTTAGAAATGGTTGTCCAGGACGGGGAAACGCAAAAAGCTATTGATATAGTTATAGAACATGCGCGTACGGGTAATATTGGTGATGGAAAGATATTTGTATCTCCTGTCAGCGACGCGATTAGAATAAGGACCGGTGAGCAGGGAGAATCTGCTCTTTAGGTCGCTCATTCTGAGCATTACATCTGTCATGTGCATGACAGCATAAATGGATTAGCAGGAAGGTGTACTTCATGTCGCCAATAAACTATTGGTTATTTAAATCTGAACCTACAGCCTACTCGTACCAAGATTTGCAGAATGAAGATGATCATACTGCCGAATGGGATGGAGTAAGGAATTATCAAGCCCGCAACTTAATGAGAGATGAAATGAAAATCGGGGACCGAGTATTGTTTTATCATAGTAACGCCAAGCCAATGGCGGTAATAGGGACGGCCACAATAGTCAAGGAGGCGTATCCGGATCACACCGCATTGGATCCAAAGTCTAAGTACTACGATCCTAAAAGCACTCCAGACAATCCGATATGGATGATGGTAGATATAAAAGCAGATCAGGCACTTGCAAGGCCTGTGACATTGCAGGAGATTAAACAAGCACCTGACCTTGAGAATATGCCTCTGGTACGAAAAGGAATGAGGCTTTCTGTACAACCTGTAAGCAAATCCGAATGGGAATCAATATTGTCCATGTCAGAATTGGCAGATTAGGCACGTCTGTCTCACGTATATGTCCTATACGTTGTAGGTCATAAATTCGAGCAGGTTGTCGTCAGGGTCCCGCAGATATAGGCTTAGTGACGGCGTCGTTCCGCGTCCCCTACCTCCTGGTCTCTGCACCGGACCGGTTATCACTTCGACTCCCGCTTTGCTAAGCATAGCCTGACACTCTTCTACTGTTCCTTCCCATACAAAACATATATCACCGCATCCAGGCACCGCGGTAGCTCCTCTTAAGTTAGCTACGTGTCCTTCTGGGTGAATATTTATTTTCGAGTCCCCGACTTGTATTGAAAAGGTAGGGACTTCTCCAGATCGCCATTTATCTTCGTTGTTAATCTCAAATCCCAAGGATTTATAGAACGCTATAAGTCTCTCGGCATCATTGGTTGGCATTGCTATATGGTCTATTCCGACAGTTGACATAAGATTCTCCTTTAAACAACCTACATGGAGTATTCAGATGATTGGATTGTGTTTCCAGAAGTCTACTAGTATATCTCGGACCTTATCGGGTTCATTTGAAAGAAGTCCGTGTTCTGCCCCTTTAATGGTATGAAATGTTGCGTTCTGAATTTTCTTATCCAAGTCTTTGCCACATCGTATAGGAATTCGGGTATCAGAGCTACCATGAATTATTACGGTAGGCATTGTAATTTCACTTAAGCGTGCATCTATACTGTCTGCAATATCGATGTAGCTACGCATCGTTGAAACTATTCCATCATATTGTTTCAGATTGAGTTCGAGTAAATGCTGGAAATGGGCAGGTTCAGCCTCCCGAAGACCAGGTCTCCGAACGTCTAATGCATTGGCTACTTGCGTTCGTTTGCTGGAAGCTGAGGTATCCTCAAGGATAGTCAACTCTTGTTGTCTTTTGATCCTTTCATTTTGGTCGCAATACGACATGGTATTAATAAGGCCTAGCGTATGTGTCTTTTCAGGGTTATCAAGAGCGAATTGCAGGGCAATAGGCCCTCCAGCAGAGGAACCAACAATATGAGCTCTATCAAGTGAGAGGTGGGCCAGTAAATGATATACATCTTGGGAGTAGGTTTTTATGGAATATCCGGTTATGGGAGAGTTAGATTTTCCGGCTGATCTACGGTCAAAAACTACTAGTTGGCATAATTCTGAGAGTTGCTTTGAATGTTGTGAAACGATATTTGCACTTCCTTCTCCGCCACCCAGTCCTCCGTGAATAATAACTGTTGGCTGTCCGACACCGAACACTTCGTAGTGCATATCGTAGCCATTGATAGTTTGATTCGGCATGTACCTTCTCCAAGTACAAAATAAATATATGTAATAAATAGTAATTTGCTCATGTGTAGGTGGCAATCCCTTTATTAGGAAATCTGTATATCGATTTTCAATAACCACTTGTGTGAGTGCTTGTTAAAGTTAACGCGACGAAGAATTTGTTATATTTGGATTGGGGTTAATGGTTTAATCCAGGTGAGGTGGCCGCTATTAGCGTCCTTGACAAGCTCTCTTGGTGGCCAATACAATTCCAGCACAATCCCGGCGGATGGGCCTATAGTAGTGATAGGAGATATTTATGAGTAAATACCCAAAGATACTTTATAAAGAAGAAGGCATGCGGGAAGGCATGCAAATAGAAGATGCAAACATAGGTGTAGACGACAAAGTGGAGTTACTGGACGCCTTATCTGAGACAGGGCTGCAGCAGATAGTTGTGGGCTCGTTTGTTAGTCCGAAATGGACTCCTCAGATGGAAAGAATCGATGAAATTGTCACCAAGTTTACACCCAAAGCAGGTGTGACCTATACGGCACTCGCATTGAACTCTAGGGGTGTAGAAAGGGCCAGAGCTTATTCGCCTCCTTTGACTATTGAAAGAGATAAATACCCACGGTTGAGTTGTCATTTCTGTGATGTATTCGTACGCAGGAATACAAACAGAAGCCAGATGCAGGAAATGGAAAGGTGGCCTCAAATTATAGCCCAAGCTCAAGAGCTCAATATAAAGGAAGCAGGTATCGGCTGTAATGCTAGCTGGGGTTCTAATTTCCTTGGTGAGTTTCCAGTAGATAGTCTGATGGTTTTGCTTGAGAAACAGCATTCTATGTGGGATGAGGTTGGTATAAATGTGGTTAGCTGCTCGTTAGGAGATCCTATGAGCCACTGTCACCCGGCCGCGGTTGAAGAGAGTGTTTACAGGGTTAAAGAGCGCTGGCCTGAAGTAAATCACTTTAGGCTTCATCTTCACAATGGAAGAAATATGGCAATAGCTTCTGCTTACGCAGCTATTACTACGCTAGGACCAGATGATACCCTCGAATTAGATGGGACCATTGGCGGGTATGGCGGATGCCCCTACTGTGGGAATGGTCGTGCAACGGGTATGGCACCTACAGAAGACATAATTCATATGATGGAAGATATGGGTATAGAGACGGGCGTCGATATAGATAAGCTAATTGATTGTGTCTGGATGGCAGAGCGTATCATTGGCAGAGAATTGTATGGACATGTATCGAAGGCTGGTCCTAGGCCAAAGACCTTAGATAAGCTCTACGATATGAATATGCCATTCGTAGAAACTATGGATCAAGCAAAACATTTCAAGACGGGAGCGGGAGCATATGAGGGTGGAATATATCCTTATGCTGAACCGATCACTAGCCCATACCGCGATAGGTTGGAAAAAGGATTACCTTTATTCGACGACGCGAATGGGGACTTTCCCTGGAAACAGGATTGGTTTCCTGCCAAAGCTTAGGTAACCCAGTCAGGCAACAGAGTAAAGCACCATTGAGATCAATGGTGCTTTACTTTTTATGCGGTACCTAGCCAAGATTTAATAATATCTTGGTCTCTGGGAAAAGCCATCTCTGGTAAAACATCTATATCAAAAAACTCAACAGCTAATGTTTCGTCACTCGTTTGTATCGACCCTGAAATTTGCTCTCCAGAGAAAGCTATCACAATCACAGGGTGGTTCTTTTGGGAAAATACTCCTATTAAGCGGGTTATTTTAACCCTAAGCCCTGTCTCTTCAAACACTTCTCGGGCAGCAGCCTCTTCTACTATTTCACCTCTGTCTACATACCCACCAGGTAGACTCCACAATCCATAGCCCGGTTCATTTCCACGTTTTACCAATAACACCTGATTGTTATCACCAATCACGGTTGTGGCTGCTACTTTCGGATCATAATAAATAATACGCCCGCAGCCTGAACATGAGGAATTTGTTTGACCTTCATTAGGTGAGGACTTTAATTGGGCACCGCAGGTTGGGCAAAATTTGTGAGTGCTAAGAGACATATATTTGCTCCCACATAATGATAGAAATGTTCCAAATTAGAGTGAAAGTTGTTTAGCCAACAGATAATGAATTACTTATCATGGAATGAAAACATTATTACAGAGATATCTTACTTGAAAAAATTATTTGTTGTAACGGCGTTTATTTCTTTATCGATCAGCGCGATCTTCGGCATCTCAATTTTAATCTTAGGGAACTTTGGTGAGACCCAGCAAAAGCTTTTGATAACTACAGTACTATTTGGTGCGTTTAGTATCTTGGGTATCACTCATTCAATTAGTGGTCAAAAAAGACAGTTATTACCGATACGTATATTAGGGATTGTATCGTCTGCTGGTGCTTTACTAATACTTTTATCTGCGCTTTGGTCTCTTGTAGAGATAAGGGAGTTGTCCTGGAAGATTATATTTACGCTGATATTGTTATCTGGCATGTCTGCCCACGTATCTTTGTTGAGCATGATAAGACGGCCTAATTGGATGATCAAGGCTTGGTATTATTTTGCCGTGATTGTCCCATTTCTAGTAGTTGCCTGGATTCTAGGACATATCTGGTCTTTAATGTCTTTTGACGACGGCACATTTTTTCGTTATTTGGGGATTATACTTATTCTAGATGTACTCGGGACGGTTGGCATATTCCCGTTGAGCAGAATATACGGGAAGTTGGCAGGTAAATAACCTGTAAGACGTATGAATCGGGAGACGAAGTTATAGTAGGTTTTCGATTTCTGATCGAGTTGGCATAGCGTCTTGCGCTCCGATCTTTGTGACTGCTAATGCGCCTGCTGCAGATGCGAATCTGGTTGCTTCACCCAGGGAATTATTCTCAGATAAAGAGACGGCTAAAGCTCCATTGAATGCGTCTCCTGCTCCTACAGAGTCTACCGCTTTAACGCGAAACGGTGGGACGTAACCAGATTCACTGGTATTCGCATAAAATGCACCATGTTCTCCCAGTTTAATTATTGCGTTAGATATTCCTTTGCCAAGCAGGTTGTATGCAGCTTTTTCAGCAGTTTCACGGTTTGTAACCGGGAACCCAATTAATGCTTCTGCGTCTGTTTCATTGGGAGTTATCACAGAACAGTAGTTTAGTAGTTCATCCGGGAATGGGCGGACGGGGCTGGGATCCAGAATCACGGTAACATCGTTTTGGTAGGCTTCTCGAGCAACCTCTAGCGATAGATCTATTGAAACTTCTAGTTGCAGCAATAGCGTGGATGAGCATTCAAGTAATGAGCTGATCTTTTGTTTTTCGTCGTTGCCACACGTCTCGTTGGCACCAAGAATTTGTGTTATTTGGTTTTGGGAAGAATCATCTATTAATATTATAGCTATTCCGGAACTTATATCCGATGTCCCAACGTTGGACGTATTAACTCCAGAAAGATGCAGGGCCTCTAATAGTTGCGGTCCGAATTCGTCGTTGCCTACGCGGCCTACCATTAGAGTGTTCCCTCCAGCACGTGCAGCAGCTACGGCCTGATTAGCTCCCTTACCTCCGGGATATGTCAGGAATCTAGATCCTACAACAGTTTCCCCTGGAGCAGGGAATCTAGGTGATAACGCGACTAGGTCCATATTTATGCCACCTAGCACAATAATTTGTTTCTGATCCATTGTATTAAACCGATGCTCTATGTTTTGATCTGAATAGGTTTTACAAACTACCACTGGCCATCTGGGTTCGTCAAATGCTTGCATTACTCTGTACAAAACACATGCTATAATCTGCCGCAATGGCGTTTATTATCTTGATGAACGCTAGTGATTATCTCTTTGTAGGATACATTTATAAATGAATGCAGTTCTTAAAAATATCAAAGTGGTTGACCTTACCCGCACTCTAGCGGGTCCATTCTCAACAATGATGTTGGGGGATATGGGAGCGGAGGTCATAAAAATAGAGGAGCCTGAGAACGGAGATGAAACACGGTCTTGGACTCCATTCTGGAATGGAGAGAGTAGCGTTTTTGTTGCTTTTAACCGGAACAAAAGAGGTATCAGTGTAAACTTAAAAGAGCAGGAAGGAATAGATTTAGTTCTATCGTTGGTAAAAGACGCTGATATTGTTGTGGAAAGTTTTCGGGCTGGGGCTTTGGACAGGATGGGGTTAGGATACGCTGATATTAAAACAATTAACCCCAATATTATATATTGTTCAATTTCAGGGTATGGTCGGACTGGGCCTTTAGCAAACAAGCCGGGATATGATCTTCTGATACAGGCCTACAGCAGTCTAATGAACCTTACAGGTGAAACTGACGGAATGCCTATGAGAGTCGGGTTTTCTTTGGTGGATTTGTTTACGGGTATGATGGCTTATGGGTCTATGATGACGGCTTTATATCACAGGAACGTGACTGGCAAAGGGCAATGGATTGAGGCTGCCCTGCTTGATGGCCAGGTGGCTGCTATGAGCTATCATGGGACAGCGTATCTGGCTACAGGTATTGATCCTTTGCGTATGGGTTCTGGTCATCCCAGTTTAGTGCCATATCAAAGTTTTGGTGGGTCAGATGGCAATTTTATCCTAGGAGTGGCAAACAATGGTCTTTGGCAACGATTTTGTAATTCCATAGAACATCCTGAATTGTTGGAGGATCCTAGATTTCGGACGAATGACGATCGAGTGGCTAATCGCTCTGAATGTGTGCGGGCACTTAACAATATTTTTGGGGATAATACGGTTTCGTATTGGGTTGAGAAAATTAGTGAAGCAGGTGTTCCTTGTGGCCCTATAAATCAAGTCTCAGATGTTGTTAATGATCCTCATGTTCTCTCTAGGGATATGATTTCTGGGATAGAACACCCAAATATTCCTGATCTTCGTTTCCCAGGATCCCCCCTGAAACTTACCGAGACCCCTCCCACTATTAGACGAGCGCCCCCGTTGTTAGGGCAGCATAATGAGGAAATTTTGAATGAACTGGGGTATAGCTCAGAGTCAATAGATTCCTTAAGGGACCGGGGTGTAATAGGCAAAACCCAGTTCCCGAATGGAAAACAAGCATGAAAAACCTGAAAATTGTACATACCTCTGATACTCATTTAGGAACTGACTGGAAACCTGAATTAGAAAAAAAAGCTTTCCGAGCTATCTTGAATGGGGCGATAGATTTAGATGCAGATGTAGTCCTGATAGTGGGTGACGTGTTTGATCATGCTAGGGTAGCAGATGAAGTTCTACAGTTTTTTGTTCACCAAATAAGGACTGCTAATATGCCTGTTGTAGTTCTTCCTGGCAATCACGATTTGTACGGGGAGAACTCTGTTTATCATAGAGAGCCGTTTAACGATATGCCGCCAAATCTTTATATTTTGTCAGACAACGATGGTGAAATCATCAGTTTTCCTGAGCTTGGTCTGGATGTTTGGGGGAGGGCAATGCTTTCTCACACCCCACAGTTCCGTCCAATATTGGGGATGCCGGTTAAAACATCAGACAATTGGCTAGTAGCATTAGCACATGGGCATTATCATTTTGAAAATGATACGGAACTTCGCTCGTCTCCCATATATCCTGATGACGTTGCTAATGCTACCTGTGACTACTTGGCACTTGGTCATTGGGAACGACAGGTAGATGTTTCCAACGGGAAGGTAAAAGCATTTTATTCAGGTTCTCCGTTGGGTGCCTTACAAAGCAATGAAAATGTTTCTGTTATCATGGCAGAGCTTAACGAAATGACAGGAGTAACAGTTCAACAATGTTGGTTACCTATTTAACATACGTGTAGAGGGTTTATGAAAAAATTAACTCGGGACAACCCAATATATATCTTAGAGCCTGGCATGAATCCGGCTATAACAATTGATTCTGGGGAAGATCTCCTTGTAGAAACATGGGATGCGTTCGAAGGAATACGAGACCCACATGAACTGGAAGTGAAATCGTTAAAGGGACCTGCTACAGGGCCAATATATATAAACGGGGCAGAACCCGGTGATTCGTTAAAGGTGGATTTCATTAGTATCTCTCCTAAAGAAGGTGCCGCTCATATGGTCATGCCTGGTCGAGGATTCCTATATGAGGACTTTGATGAGGGATACCCTACTGTTATGCAAATCACTGATGGCAATGTAGTTTTACCAAGTGGTGTTAAGTTACCTATGTCTCCGTCAATGGGAGTAGTAGCTACTACCCCGACTTATCCCCAATGTACAGCCACTGATAGTGGTCCGTACGGTGGGGACATAGATATGAAAGAGCTTGTTGAAGGCAGTAGCATTTACCTTCCAGTTTTTGTTCCTGGTGGACTGCTGGCCCTTGGGGATTGCCACGCAGTAGTGGGAGACGGCGCCGTGGCAGGTACAGGAGCGGAATGCAGTTCGGATACGCATATACGTGTCACTGTCGAAAAAGGTATGAATATCAGTAGTCCTAGGGCGATTACACCAGACTATTTTGTAGTGTTGTCGCATGGTGAAGATTTAGGACCTGCGATGAAGCAGGCTGTTAGGGACATGGTTGATTTTCTGGTTACTGAGAAAGGACTAAAACCGTATGATGCTTATACTCTATGCTCACTAGCAGGTGATATTAGGGTGTCCAGAACGTTTAGGCCAATTAGTCCTGTTAAGATGATGCTATCTCGTGCGGCTTTGAACCAACTTTAGGTTTATGCATATAGTAAGACCTGATTTGGTTTTAGAAGCTAGAGTAACCTCCGTCTACCGCTATCACAGAACCGGTAACATAATCGGAAGCTGGGCTCGCTAGAAATACTGCCACTCCTGCCAACTCGTCCGGTTCGCCCCAGCGACCAGCGGGGATTCGGCTACTGATGAGTTGGTATCGCTCCTTCTGTCTTTCAGGGATCGCTGCGGTTAACTCTGTAGTGAACCAACCAGGTAATATTGCATTAGACTGGATGTTATCTTTGGCCCACGCAACTGCCAGACTTTTTGAAAGTTGGACTATTCCACCTTTACTGGAAGAATACGGGGCCCCGCTTCCACCACCGCCGAAGATAGATGTCATAGACCCTATATTTATTATCTTTCCCGAGCCTTGGTCTCGCATATGTGGGTATACAGTTTTGGAGGCTAGGAAACATGCCCTGAGGTTCACATTTAAAACATGGTCCCATTCGTCACCAGTTAAATCTTCTGGTTCTTTCCTCATAGTAACCCCGGAGTTGTTCACTAAAATATCTATGTGTCCAAATTGTTGAAGGGTTAGCGATACCATAGACTCGATCTCTAGTTCTTGAGTTACGTCTGTTGGTACCGAAATAGCTCTGGCACCAATATTTTCTATCTGTTTTATAGCATCGGATGTTTTATCAGGGTTGCGCGCAGCTACGGCTATGTCTGCGCCAGCCCCGGCCAAACCTAATGCCATCCCTAGACCTAGCCCTCCATTCCCCCCGGTTATCAGGGCTACTTTCCCCTTTAGGTCAAATAAATCTTTTGATGTCACGGCAACACGCTCCTATCAGTGTTAGTTCAACTCTATCATACTATTGTCTCTGCAAGGTTAGTAATGTAGAAGTAATACTATTGTGCAGACCCCGCTACTTGACATAAAAACAATGCGTGTGTTAAGTTCCGGTCGCTCAAATTTAGAGTCTTGAAAGGGGTTTAGATGATTTCCATTTATGTGGCTATAGTTGCAGGGGTCGTGGCTCTTGTTTTTGCTGCTCTCATGGCAATGAAAGTGGTCAAAGCAGACGAGGGCAATGACACTATGAAAGAGATTGCTGCTGCCATAAGAGTTGGCTCTTCGGCATTTTTGCGTAGAGAATATACCGCTCTTATTCCATTCGTGGTGGTCGTTGCGATTGTTCTAGGAGTTTTAATTGACTGGCTTACCATGGGATCTATTGTCCCAAAGACAGCCATATCTTATCTAGTCGGAACGATATGTTCTGCTGTTGCAGGTTTTGTTGGGATGAATGTTGCGGTAAGAGCAAACGTTCGGACCGCCGCAGCCGCCATGAAAGGACTTAATCCCGCGTTGAGAATAGCTTTTTCTAGTGGTTCTGTTATGGGTATTACAGTGGTAGGGATCGGGCTACTTGGAGTTACCGTTCTTTATCTAGTTTTCCAAGATATAACAGTGGTCGCTGGATTTGGATTTGGAGCTAGCTCGATAGCACTTTTTGCCCGTGTGGGCGGTGGAATATTTACGAAAGCCGCTGACGTAGGATCAGACCTAGTAGGAAAAGTTGAAGCTGGTATACCTGAAGATGATCCTAGGAATGCTGGTGTCATAGCTGACAACGTTGGTGACAACGTAGGTGATGTGGCCGGTATGGGTGCAGACCTTTTCGAATCGTATGTTGGATCGCTGATATCCTCCATAGCGCTAGCCGCTGCTGGTATAGGTGTTTTTGGAGACCAGGCAGTTTTCCCTCTGATGCTAGCAGGAGCAGGTATCGTGGCTGCGATACTTGGAACTTTTGTAGTGAGAAGTGGAGAGCAGGCTGATTTCGGCCAGTTACTGTGGGCCTTGCGCAGAGGAATATTTGCCTCGGCCATTTTGCTAGCGGTTTTTGCGTTAGGAATAATCCTCTATTTCGGCCTGGATATAGATTGGTTCTGGTGTGTATTATCCGGCCTTGTAGCAGGTGTGGTTATAGGTTTAGCCACTGAATATTACACTTCGTATGAATACAAACCTACCAAACAGGTTTCCGAGTCATCCCAGACCGGAGCAGCTACTGTGATTATTAGCGGGTTGGCTACTGGAATGCTTAGCACCGTTATACCAGTGATAGCAATAGGTATCACGATATTAATAGCCTTCCAGCTAGCAGGCTTCTATGGCATTGCATTGGCAGGAGTCGGATTGTTGTCCACTCTTGGTATCACGTTAGCCACGGATGCTTATGGTCCAGTGGCTGATAATGCTGGCGGAATAGCTGAACAGGCTCAATTGGATCCTCAGGTGAGAGAGAGAACAGATGCTTTAGATGCTTTAGGGAACACTACAGCGGCTACCGGAAAAGGGTTTGCTATAGGTTCTGCTGCTCTTACCTCATTGGCTCTCTTGGCAGCATATGCCGTAACAGCTGAAATCACGTCAATAGATTTGCTTAGCTCTACAACGCTAGTCGGTTTATTGTTGGGAGCTATGCTACCATTCTTGTTTTCAGCTTTTACTATGAAGGCTGTTGGCAGAGCTGCGTTCTCTATAGTAGAGGAAGTGCGACGTCAATTCCGCGAAATTCCTGGAATAATGGAGGGAACTGGCAAGCCGGATTACGCCAGGTGTGTAGATATAAGTACTAAAGGAGCTCTCAGAGAGATGATTGTTCCTGGAGTTCTGGCAGTGGTTGCTCCGGTTGCAGTCGGGTTCGTATTGGGAACTGAGGCGCTAGGAGGGCTATTAATAGGGGCGGTTTCTGCAGGATTTATGCTCGCAATTACGATGGCCAGTGCTGGTGGCGCTTGGGACAATGCGAAAAAGTATGTTGAATTGGGTAATTTTGGTGGAAAGGGTTCAGATTCCCACAAAGCCGCTGTTGAAGGTGACATGGTAGGGGACCCATTTAAGGACACTTCTGGCCCATCTCTCAATATTCTTCTAAAGTTAATGGCTATTGTTTCTTTAGTTTTTGCGCCAGTTTTCGTTCAGGTTACTCCGTTAATCCAGATCATAACTGGGTAAAATGTCTCTATATAGTAATAAACAAGAGGGCCGTTTTAAACGGCCCTCTTGTTTATTACCCAACCTTTGAGCTTGAATAAACGTTAGATGAGTTTCATCTGGTATCCTTGGCCTTGGTTAGAACCGGACTGTCCGAGGTGTATAGTTGGATGTCCCAGATTGCGTAGGTGTTGGGACAAATCGGGAAATCCATTTACAGTGTAGGTCTGTTTAGGTTGTAGGCTGTTTACTAATTCTACTAGCTCATTAAAATCTGCGTGATCACTATAAGGTAGAGAAATATCTGCTCTTCGTGAGAAACTTCTTCTCGGATTTACCGACCATCCGGTTAACTCCATGAATTTAATCCTGTTGAAATTCTTCGTCAGTTGTGAACTGGCTTTTCCAGGGGGACAAATTAATAAACTCTCTTCAGGCCATGAATCTTCGGAAAACTGGGTTATTGATTTGTTGAAAGTTACTCCCGACTCAACGTATTTAAGAGTTATGTCGTAAACGCTTTTTTCCAGCAAGACGTTGAAGCCAGCTAGTTGTAGGTGGTGTAGTATTTCTTGAGATTTACCAAGTTTCCAGGAATTAATGACTGGCCGGATCCCGCGGTCCAACCACTCTTTAAGTTTTGTAATAGCTATATCCAATACGGTTGATGGTTCGGGAAAAGTGTATTCTGGATGCCCATACGTAGATTCAATGATAAGGGTGTCACAAGGTACGAGTTCAAAAGGTTTATTGATCGGGTTAAATCGTGTTTTAAAGTCTCCGGTATATAGTATCTTTTCTCCGGTCTCTAGTGACTGTATAAGAGTTTGAGCAGACCCCAAGCAATGACCTGCAGGATAAAAAGTAATTGTATGGTTCCCGTTTTCATATGTCTGATAATATGGCAAGGGTATGGGGATAGACTTCTTGTAATATTCTTCTAGTAATAGACCAGATTGCGGAGTCAAAATAGGTTCTATGTGGCGTGCAACATGATCTGAATGTGCATGAGAGACCACACATTTATCTTTTTTCCTTAAAGAGTCAAGCCATAAATCTAGCTCTGGTAGGTAGATGCCTCTGTCGAATACTGTGAGCAAGGTGACTCCAATTACGTTAGAAGTTGTTGATTGTGTGATATCATCTGGGGTATCGCAACATTAGTATAGCAGTCCGGTATGAAGAGGCTATATGAAGAAGTTAGTTTAAATATATTTGCCAAGGAGGTTGGTTATGTCTTTAGACATCGGAGATAGTGCCCCAGATTTTAAATTGGCATCAGTTAGTGATGGCGATATCACCTTGAGCCAGTTCAAAGGCGAGAAGCATGTCATCCTATCCTTTCATGTTTTGGATTTTACAGGTGGTTGAACCGATCAAGCGACTTCTTTTCGAAAATATAATGCTCAGTTCGAAGAGAGTGATGCCCAAGTTTTGGGTATAAGCTGCGATCATGTAGCGGCTCATAGAGCATGGACAACTGCAATGGGAGGGCTTCCGTATCCAGAGCTCTCTGATTGGCATCCAAAAGGACAGGTTACAGCATCCTACGGGCTATGGAATGAGGAACGTGGTGCTGGCACTAGGGCTGTTATGGTAGTGGATAAATCAGGTGTTATAAGGTTTATGGAGAAATATGTTCCAGGAACATTGCCAGATCCTAATGAAATACTTCAGTTTGTAAAGGGTCTATAGAAAAAGGACGGCTGCCCAGCCGTCCTTTTTCTATAGACCCTTTGTTAATGTTGGAGGTCTACCCTCCAATCTTCTCGATTCGGTAACTCACAGTGCCTTTGGGCACGCTTATCGATATATCTTCCCCTACTCGTCTATCCAACAGCGCTTGTCCTACCGGAGACTGCGTTGATATCTTTCCTGCAGACACATCAGCTTCTCTCACGTCTACTAAAGTATATAGAATCTTTTTCCCCGAATCACCATCTTTTAATGTTACAGTGCAACCCATTGATACTTTCGCCTGTTGGGCTTTCCTACCTCTCTGGGTTATTATTTCCACCCTGCTTAATGTATCTTCCAATTCCCGTATCTTCGATTCTATTAGCCCTTGTCTCTCCTTAGCCGCGTCCAAAGGTGAATTTTCTCGAAAATCTTTATCTTCCATGGCGTATTTGATATCTTCAACGACTGACACCCTATCTATTTTGAGTTCGTCAAGTTGAGTCACCAGACGCTCATATCCTTGTTGGCTTAGTTGGGTGCTTGGTGTGTCTTCAATCATTACTGTTTTACTATTACCGCTGGTGGTTTTCCTATTGCGAGGTATTCTGAGGTGTGTTGCTAAGCTAGCTTCAATCCAGCCTTGGGTTTTTAAAAATGCTAGAAATTCTTTCACGGGACTAAGTCTAATGCCCGCATCAGAACCTCCTAGCCCCACATATTGGGCGTAATCAGCTATTTCCGCGGGTGCTAAGCTAGTCACTGCTCGCTCGCGTCCTAGCCAGGCTATAAATCTTCCAATCTCGTGATGTCCCTCAGTGGGTTTCTTCCCGTTCTTTTTTGCGGAAACGTATTGGCTTAAAGCCTCAGTACATGACAAACTAGTAGGTATTACCACAGTAGAACTCCTTATAGACGCGAGACGTCTGTCCCGACGATTTAGGATTTATTAACTGAACCTTATTAGAGAGTCCTTAGCAGAGGTTTGCCTAGTGGACAGGAGCTCTCTTTTGAAAGTTTTTAACTTTGTTTAAGACCACCCGTCTTTGGTAGATTTCTTGATCTTGTCTGGCGACAAATAACAACTATTTATGCACAATCTACAAATACTATGATAGCATCTTACACTTATCGTGGCAAACGTGGGCCAAGTAATTTGACCGAATGCTAAAACCTGACTTTAGTATTTTTTGTTCTATTCCGAGTGTATACTGGCTTGTAATCTGTGATACTGAAATACTGTGAATGGAGGTCATATGAAAGCCATACAAATTACAGAATATGGTGGGCCTGAGGTTATGAAATATTCAGAAGTTCCAGACCCAGTTGCTGGTCAGGGTGAAGCACTGGTGAAGATCGAAGCTGTAGGAGTTAACTTTACAGATATATATAGCAGGGCTGGGGTAAACCCTCCTGGATTACCCTGGATTGTTGGAGTTGAAGGGGCTGGAGTCGTTACTGCGGTAGGATCTGGTGTTGATTCTATCCGTGTCGGAGATAATGTTGCTTATTCTGGTGTGTTCGGTTCGTACGCCGAAATTGCATCTGTACCTGCTTCTAAATTGATCAAACTTCCGGATGGACTTGATGCCAAGGCTGGAGCAGCGGTGATGTTACAGGGTATGACAGCACATTACTTGTGCCATAGTACATACGCAGTACAGCCAGGTGATAAGGTTCTGATTCATGCAGGTGCTGGAGGAGTAGGACTCTTATTGACGCAGATGGTAAAGAAACTGGGAGGGTATGTTTTTTCTACTGTATCTACAGAAGCGAAAGCACAATTATCACGAGAAGCGGGATCCGATCAAGTGATACTTTACGGCGAACAGGATTTTTCTGAAGAGATAAAGAAAGCTACTGATGGTAAAGGTCTTCAGGCTGTGTACGATGCTGTTGGTGAGACAACCTTTGAAAAAAGCATTACTTGTTTAGGTAGAAGAGGTCATATGGTATTGTATGGCCAAGCAAGTGGGCCGCCTCCTCTAATAGACCCACGTCGCCTTGGTAATGGGTCCTTGTTTTTGACACGACCTGGCCTGGCAGATTACACAGCCGACAGAGATGAGTTAGAGCATCGGGCTGGGGATGTATTGAACTGGGTTAAATCTGGTGATTTAAAGCTTAGAGTAGAGCACGTATTTCCGTTAGAAGAGGCTGCAGAGGCTCATTCTCAATTGGCTTCACGAGCTACAACGGGAAAAATTTTATTGATACCGTAATCGATCGGCTTTTTCCCAGATAATTGTATATAATGGTTATCTGGGAAAATAATAAATCAGAAGTAAATTAAATAACTTCTTGGAGGTTAAATGGCTGAAGTAGTTAGTCAAGAGGAAGTTTACGAGGCTTTAAGGACTGTTTACGATCCGGAAATACCGGTTAACGTGGTAGACCTGGGTTTGATATACGACGTTCAGGTAAGCGATGAGAATGACGTTTTTGTTCAGATGACATTGACCTTTCCGGGGTGTGGTATGGGGCCTCACATAGCCCAACAGGCTGAGTGGGCCATACAGGATGTAGAAGGTGTTGAGGATGTCCAGATAGAGTTGACATTTGATCCTCCTTGGAGCCCTGATCTAATTAGTGATGAAGCTAGGTCTTCTCTAGGTATATAGTTGGTTAGCCATTGTTTTCAGGTCCACAAAAATATCAGTAGTTTGCTAGAGGTTGAATGAGTACTCCACAAGAAAATGCCCGCTTGGAACAAATCAAACGTAGTTGGGACCAAAGACGTCAGATAACTGATCGTTTATCAGGAATTAAGTCTAAAATTGGTGTATACAGTGGTAAAGGCGGGGTAGGTAAAACCACGGTGTCAGTCAACTTGGCGGCCAGCTTGGCTTCAGAAGGAAAAAAAGTAGGGCTGTTGGATGTAGATATAGATTGCCCGAACGCTAATAAAGTTTTAGGTGTAACCGAACCTGCAGACTATGTTGATGGTCAGATAATACCTGCCGAGAAGTGGGGCGTTAAAGTCGTGTCAATGGCGTTCTTCCAGGAGAAAGAGGATGAAGCGATAATATGGCGTGGGCCAATGGTACATAATGCGATTAACCAGTTTCTCCAATCTACAGAGTGGGGAGAGCTGGATTACTTAATCGTGGATCTACCTCCAGGCACATCAGATTCCCCTCTTACAGTAATGCAGACTATACCTATGGATGGGTTTGTAGTAGTCACTACACCTCAACTACTAGCCAATGTTGATGCGAAACGTTGTATTAATATGATTCGCAAGTTAAATTTGAATATAGTAGGTGTAGTCGAGAACTATACTGGAGATATATTTGGCCAGGGAGCAGGATCTGTGTTGGCCAAAGAAGTGGACACTGAATATCTAGGTAGCATAGCACTTAGGCAGGCGTATCAGGATACGAGTCGGCCGACTGTGTTACTGGATGATGAAGTCTCAACTGAGTATGATTCTATAACGACAAAGTTCAGAGAAAGCCTAAAGGCTTTGGGCAGAGAAGCCCCTTAGGTTCCTTCAATGAGTTCCACATTGCCGGAAGTATTGGGAAGTATTTTCGAATATTCATCGAAAATATTGGTATGAACTACCTCGTTATTGGGGATACTAGTGTTTTTATTGGCAAGATTAATTAGTAATTGAATTTCAGAATTGACTGCTTCTTGCGCATAGGTACTCATCTCCCCCATCTTGCGGTATTTCTTGTACCGTTCTCGTAGTAGTTTGGAAGACGATAGTCTTTCAATCTCCAATAAACTCTTCATTATTTGTATCTTCAGCGCATCAGCCGCGTTTTGAGGATTATTATGCGATCCTCCAGAAGGTTCATTGACCACGGTATCAACTAATCCCAATAGTGAGCATTCTGGGCTAGTTAACATAAAATCTTCTGGGGTTTTCTGAAGTATTTCAGAGGTTGTTGGTCGCCTTGTAGATGTAATGCTACTCACTGCAACAGGAGAATATATAGCGTATTCCTGCATCAATATTCTATCGGAAATTCCCAGAGCCAGAGCACCTTCGCTGCCGCTTTCTCCTATAATTGCTGATATTATAGGAATTGGCACTTCAGCCATTAACGCGAGAGTGCCTGCAATAGCATTCCCTATTCCTTGTTCTTCTGCTTGTATTCCAGGGTCTGCCCCTTCAGTGTCTATCAGTGTGATAAGGGGTAAATTAAATTTCGTTGCTAGTTTTATAATACGTTGAGCCTTACGAAGCCCGTCAGGGTATGTATGATACGCCGACTGTCCTGTTTTAGCCGTCCGTTGTTGTCCTATAATAGCAACGGATTTACCATGTAGGGATCCTATTCCTCCGACGATAGACCTACAGTCACTATTAAGACGATCTCCATGTAGTTCTATGAATGGTTGTAGCATAGACCTCATGTAGTAGAGAGATGAGGGTCTTTCGGCATGTCGTGCTGTCGCTATAGGATCAGATGAACTTTCGTTATTGACGCCCGATTCAGTTAGTTTTATAGCCTGTTTTATATTCTTGTTAGTCTGCTTCTGATTTGTTAAAACAGCGAGCAGGGACGCGATACGTGGCTGTAGGTTTTCACGGTCAACAATATTGTCTATCAAGCCATTGTTTAAGTGCGCTTCTGCAGTGTGGGCGCTGAAAGGAACTTCTGTATCAGAGACATTTCTTAGTGTTCGTAGAGGAGATAACCCAATAAGCGAACCAGGTTCTGCTAGGATGACATCTGCCAGATTAGCGAAACTAGCGTAAGCCTGTCCTGTAGATGGGTTTGCTAGGACTACTATGAATGGAATGTCTTTTTCTCTGAGTCGATTAGCGGCCGACACGGTTTTGGCCATTTGCATAAGGGACATAACTCCCTCTTGGATTCTGGCCCCTCCACCAGTGACTAGCGCTACTGTTGGAATATCTCGCTTGGCAGCATCTTCCAGCGCTAGGGCGACCTTTTCGCCTACTACACTACCCATACTGCCACCCATAAAACCAAAATCTAGTACTATTAGCATAGATTCTAGTCCTTCTATTTTGGACCGTCCTGTTACCACTGCTTCTGTTAGGCCAGTCTTGGTTTGGCTCTTTGATAATAAGTCCTGATATTGTTTTTTGTTTGAGAAGGACAGTGGGGCTACGGAGCTTAGGAATTTATGCGATTCTCTAAAGCTATTATGGTCCGCTAGCAGCTCTATCCGCTCTCGTGCCGAAAGCGTGTAATGGAATCTGCAATATGGGCACACTTTGTAATCTGAATATGTGTCTGAGTCGTGTATATCTTTTTCGCAGAGAAGACATTGCTGGTGCAGAGTTGATATGTACGATTCAGTATCAACATTTTTACCTAGAAGTGATGTTATTATGAAGCGAAAAAGATTCAAGGTTCAGACCTTACAAACGTATGCCGGGATATTTTAATTATACGGAAAAGAGTATTAAGTGAGTATTACGGCTTGCAGGTTATCGCAAGGACGTTTGTTCTAGGGATATCATTTTGTATTTTTACTGTGTCTGATATCCTGTGTCCGACTACCCAGATTATCTCATCATCCACCTCTATTAGAGGTATATGGTGGCGTTGGACTCTGCTAATCTTTGAGTCAGTAAAGAAATCCTGCAATTTTTTGTGTCCTTGCATTCCCAATGGTCTGAATCTATCGCCCATTTTCCAAAAGCGTATCGTAGCCCTGGAGCTCATCGCATCAGTGCTGAAATACTGTGTTAATCCGGCTGGATTTACTTCCTTGTATTGATCATTATTAGAGAGAAGTTCAACACAGAAGCTCATTTTGCTGAGGTACACATAAATTGGTCTATCCATCTGAGTGGGCAGGCTAAACTGTGTTTCAATACTGGCTGATGGCAAATGGTCACTGGATGATTCGCTACGGTGACTGATACAGAGTGTGACGGCATTTGATTCTGCCATTAACCCAAAAGGGAGATGTACAGTTTTACTACCACGTTTGCTACTCAATAGGTTGATCACCGCGGTTATATGCTTTTCAGTTAGCCTCCTTGTATCACAGCAGACCCGAGCATAGGCTCTTCTGATCAGATGTCTTTGCATAGAAGGATGAAGTGAGGAAATTTTGTCAATATCAAATTCCACAGTAAATCCTTTTGTAGGGGAGATGTTGCTTATGGCTAAGTGGTTCCACAGTTTGTCCGTTTCCTGCTCAATGTAGTCGAAATCTAGTGATGAAGATCTAGATAGCCTTATAAGGGCATTTTGAATTTGCGGATTATATTCATTCGCCAAAAGTGGCATCAAGGTTTTACGAACTCTGTTCCTAGTAAAAGCAAGCATATCGTTTGTTGTATCTTGACGGAAACTCTGGTTAAGCTCAGCGCAATATAGGCTGGTTTCTGATTTATTGATCTCCAAAAATGGCCGGAATAATTTGACTTCCGACTCTGTGGACGGCCATGGCCAGTCAGAGACTTCAGACATTCCTCTTAGGCCATTTAGTCCGGATCCTCTTAAAATATGTTCAAGAACCGTTTCCGCAAGATCATCAGCTGTATGTGCCACTGCAACAAATTTTGACTGTTGTTCATGGGCCACTCTCAATAAAAAAGCATACCGTAGTTCACGCGCACCTTGTTCAAAGGATGAGATGCCGTGTTGCCGTTGGTACATATCGGTATCCTGATACTCAGAAGTGCTGTTTAGTCCTAATTGGCTAGCTAGCGACAATACAAAAGTTTCATCGTCGTCTGCTTCTTGCCCACGAAAATCGTGGTTCAAATGGGCGACATGTAGTTTTAGTGGAAATACACTTGCGATTCTTGCTAGGCAACACAATAATGCTGTGGAATCGGGACCACCGGAAACTCCTACTACTATCGTATCGTTATAGGTTACCCCTGATCTCAAAAGCGATTGGATAGTATGGTTTTCTAATAACGAATGTCTATTTTCACCATCAGTCGTCATATGTCAGATCCGCTAGTTGTGCTTAGGTGGGATACTGAATTATACCTAAGTATGCGCCATGAATTTCTAAAAAGTTCTACAGTGGTTATGGAACTCAAGCTGAGTGTCATACTATGGAAATTAGATAGAGGCATTTTTAGAATCTTGGCGCAAATACAACGTATTGCAAAGTTGTGGGAAACGATGGCAATTTGATCATCGTCCGTGTGGGTTTGTTGTATGTTTTCAAATGATTTCCAGGATCGATCACTTAAATTAATTAGGGACTCTCCTTTTGGCATACTGACTAAAGACGGATCTAGCCTCCATTGGTTCCAAACCTCAGGCCAACTTCTACGCATATCATTACCTGTGATCCCTTCTAATGAACCGAGATTTAATTCCATGAAGCCAGAGTCCTGCTTGATTGGTACTCCAGTCATTGATGATATCTGACGTGAGACTTGCATAGTGCGTTTGAGAGGGCTCGAATACAGGGCTGTTAATCCCCATTGTAGAGATGTTCTAGCAGTTGCTAATGCCTGAGAGATTCCAACGTCGTTTAATGGTATGTCTATTTGGCCTTGGAATAGCCCCTCATTATTCCACTGTGTTTCTCCGTGCCGAATTAGAAAGATTTTCAATATTTTGTGTCCTGAATGTGACTAGGAAATGAACATGGTTATGTGGTTATAGTGTTCTTGAAAAGGGCTGTTTGTGGAGCATAACAACTCGGATAATACCATTCGCCCATTTTCTATGTAAAGTTGTCATAGTAATAATTATATATGAAGTAGAGTTGTCTTTCAGGCCTAGTTGAGCAGTGTAGCAAATTCACTCTATAATGATGGATATGATAAATGTACTTGGAATAGAAACATCGTGTGACGAGACTGCTGTTGGCGTAGTAAGTGATGGTCATGTACTTCGGTCAAACATAATAGCTTCACAAATTGAAATACATGCTCAATATGGCGGGATTGTTCCCGAATTGGCTTCGCGCCAACATATTAGGGATATTTCCGCCACGGTAAGTAGTTCTCTAAAAACCGCTGGTATTAATATGGAAGATATTGACATAGTTTCTGCTACGTATGGGCCAGGTTTAGCAGGATCCCTGATAACAGGGTTAAATACGGCTAAAGCCCTAGCTATGTCTCTTGGTGTTCCGTTCATCGGTTCTAATCATTTAGAAGGGCATTTGTATGCATCTTGGTTAAAAGAATCAGGGGAATTGCCTGACACTGAGCCAGGATTTCCTCTGGCATGTTTAATCGCATCAGGTGGGCATACTGATCTAATACTCATGGAGAATCATGGGAACTATAAGCTAGTTGGAAGGACTCGCGATGATGCTGCAGGAGAGGCTTTTGATAAAGCTGCTAGAGTCCTGGGATTAGGGTTTCCTGGAGGTCCAGAAATACAAAAAGCGGCGGAACAAATGATTGGAGAGAACGATCTCGAGTTACCTAGAGCGTGGATGAAGGGTACTCTGGATTTCAGCTTTAGTGGTGTTAAAACTGCGCTACTTCATATGGCCCAAAACAAAGGTATATATCCACTTGACCAATGCCAATTTACAGATGATCAAGTACGCTTGTTAGTAAATCAAATGTCTTATGCGTTTCAGGAGGCCGTCGTTGATGTGATGGTGGAGAAAGTTGTGAGTATGGCCGAACAATACCACGCGAAAGGAATATTAATTGGTGGAGGAGTTGCGGCAAATAGTAGACTACGCACTAAGGTTGTGGACCGGTCTAATATCCCTGTTCTTATTCCGCCTCCGGTATTATGTACTGATAACGGAGCAATGATAGCCGCCTGTGCCTATTACCAGTATCAGAGGGGCGAGCAATATGGGTTCGAATTGGACGTTAATCCTAGCCTGCCACTTGGATAGTTTGTCATATCAAGGGTGAGGGCTTACTTGACTTAAGTCGTGATCCAGAAACTTTTTCACTCAGAACGTTTGCAAGTTCGTATAAGTCTGATTCTGAATTGGATCCACCCGTTGACGTAGTAATCGACCATGACTGACCCTTTAGTGTAATGGAGGCATTTCTTTGTCTATAGTAGCGTTGTGATATTAGCCAGAAGCAAACCAAAATGGCTATAAGAAGTATTAGTGGTCCGGCATCTATATTGATTATTGGTACGGTTGGGCCATTCCATTTTCCGGTTATCCAATAAGCTAAACATAGGTATATGAATAGTCCAGAAATGGTCATAAAAATAGCTTGGTATAGGTTCCAATAATTTTTTTTAACATCTGTGACGATTATTTCGTCTATGTCTTCTACTCTAACAACATCGCCTGCGCGGTTTCCTCTATCGTCAGTGAAGGAGAAGACTCTCTCTGATGTTACGATTAGCAGATCACCGTTACTAGTCGGTTCGGAAACGAGGCCTTGTTGTGAAGAGAATGAGAGGGCTATATCTTCACCGGGTAAGATAGCAATTTTCCTAACCTTCTTTAGAAAACTATGGGGCTGTTGCTCTTCTATATACAATATAATCCTCCGGAAATATACTACCATATCTAATCCGTGGTACCTTCGTATTCTGTGGAGGATTTGATGGAAGAATTAACTAGTCAAGATATAGCATCCTTAGCCAGGTCCGTAAATATGAATATTCCAGACAATGATTTGGATCAGGTAGCTATGAGTCTTAATGCCATACTTCAACTAATGTCTGAGATTACTGTTACTGATGTTAATTTGGTTGAGCCGTTGCCGATAAGGCATATAAAGGAGGATGGTATTTATGAATAACTCAGATATACCTTTCCTGTCTGCTACTGACCTCGGAACTTTAATAAAATCCAAGAATCTGTCCCCAGTAGACGCTGTTACTGCTTATTTAGATCGGATTCAAGACGTAAATCCTAAATTGAATGCATATATCACTGTTTGTGGAGAAATGGCATTAGCCCAAGCTAAACAAGCGGAGAAAGACATCAATAATGGCAACTACATTGGTCCTTTACATGGGGTGCCCGTTGCAGTCAAAGACCAAATCCATAGCGCAGGCATACTGACTAGCGATGCATCCAAGATTCGTTCTGATTTTATACCCCAAGAAAATGCTACCGTGTTGGAAAATCTTACCAAGGCAGGAGCGATCTTACTTGGTAAACTTAACATGAGCGAATTTGCTCTTGGTGACCCGATCAGTTCAGCATATGGTCCAGCTAGAAACCCATGGGACATAGAAAGGAATCCTGGAACTTCTAGTACTGGGTCGGGGGCCGCTACTGCGGGATTTTTATGCGCTACTTCATTGGGTGAGGATACTGGAGGGTCAATTCGTGGACCTGCGGCCAATTGTGGTCTGGTAGGACTGCGTCCCACTTGGGGTAGAGTTAGCAGGTACGGGGTAGATGGGGCGTGTTGGTCAATCGACACGATCGGCCCTATCTCAAGGACGGTGTCGGATTGTGCTGTGACTATTGGCTCAATAGCGGGACATGATCCAAAAGATAGATATACGAGCAACATCCCTGTTCCAGACTATGTGAATCTTCTAAATGGAACGTTAGATGGATTAAAGATAGGCTTAGTAACGGATTTCCTTGATAGCGACGAGCTAGGAGTAACTACGCCAACGAAAGAAGCAGTCGTGGCAGCGGCGGCGCACTTTAGGACCCTTGGAGCCGAAGTAGTAGAAATATCTATTCCTATAGCAAAATACACTGGTGCTGTGATACGTACTATTACCCATACAGATAGAGTTAGTCTGTTCCCTGATAGAATTCGAACAAGAGCTTCGGATCATCATCAAAACACTAAAATTGCTTTCATGGCGGCAAATCTTATACCTGCGCAGGTATATTACAAGGCCCAGAAAATACGTGATCTGGTTAGGACCCAAGTTATGGAGGCTTTTAAGTCAGTCGACGTATTAATTCAACCGACATCTTCGGGCCCAGCGGGCAGGATAAATCTAGAGCCTGGTGTAAGAAGTTTAGACCAGGCCAAGAAAGACTTAATTGAAGGAAGTTTCAGAGGAATCTACAGTTTGGCCGGTGTTCCAGCTCTCTCAATATGCTGTGGATTTTCGGATGTAGATGGCAAAAAATTACCGTTGGCACTTCAAATTGCCGGAAGACCATTTGACGAGGCCACAGTTTTAAATACAGCATACGCTTATGAGCAAAGTAATACTTGGAAAGATATACAACCTGATTTTTAATCGTCTAGCTTTTAATAAGATAATTGTAATTTAGAACCGCAATAAACAGTAATAAGGAGAGTAAAATGACGTTACCAAACCCTGGTTCATGGCAAGGAATAATTGAGGAGGCATCACCTCAATTATTTAAGGATGTTACTACTCTTAGGGATAATGTGCTTACTGATGGAGCTCTCTCCATGAAAGTGAAAGTTTTAATGACGATGCTATGCGATGCTTTGTTGGCACATGATCATGGTGTCGAGAATATAGCCAATAGAGCACGAGCTATCGGTGCAACTGAAGAGGAGATTGCTGAGACTATAGGAGTTGCCTTTGTAATGGGTGGTACTCCTGCCTTGGTAACGGGAGCTAATGCTTTTAAAAAGTCGTAATCTGTTTGCTGAGGTGTATTGACAGTGATTTTCATGAATGATACGCTCAATGTAATAGCGTTGATGGAGACGAGTAGGTTAATCTAAATCGCAAAGCGAGCCTGGTATGGTGTGAGCAGGTGCGTATAAATTACCGAAAATCCCTCCGGAGCTGCCAGCAGAAAGGGCTAGAATCCTGAGTAAGCCAAGGCCGAGTTCGTCGTCCGTTACTAACGACGGGGCATGATGGTGTCCTTATTGAGAGGCCTGAATTTTCGGGCAAATAGGGTGGTACCGCGGGATTAATAAAAAAGTCCCGTCCCTAAGTGGGACGGGACTTTTTTACGTCTCATAAAAACGATAAATTCGTCTAATTTTGGCTTATGAGGCCATGGAGGATTTAATTGAAACTTAAAGGTTCGGAAATAATTTGTGAAAGTCTTCTCAAAGAGGGTATTGATGTAATTTTCGGTCATCCGGGAGGCGCGATTCTGCCCTTCTATGATGCTTTGTGGAGTTATCCTCAACTAAAACATATTTTAGTGAGACATGAACAATCGGCAGCTCATGCCGCTGATGGATATGCTCGTATGACTGGTAAACCAGGTGTGTGTGTCGCTACCTCCGGCCCAGGAGCTACTAACTTGGTAACCGGTATCATGAATGCTCGGGCGGATTCTATTCCTATGGTTTGTATAACAGGACAGGTATCAAGACCGGTTTTAGGGTCTGAAGCTTTTCAGGAATGTGATATCTGTTCTATAGCAGCAGCATGTTCAAAGCGAACATATCTGGTGATGTCGACCGATGACCTGGCGTCGACTATACACGAAGCGTTCAGGACTGCAGTATCTGGGAGGCCAGGGCCGGTTCTGGTAGATGTCCCACGAGATGTACAACTGGAACTTGCTGAATTCACTTATCCTGAAACACCAGGTTGTGTTATTGAACCTGAGCCACTATCCGAAGAAATACTTAGTAATGTTAAGCGAGCCGCACAACTTATAAATCAGTCAGAACGACCAGTCATTATAGGTGGCCATGGTGTTGTCATGTCTCGGGCTTTCGAGGAAGTAAAAGACCTCGCAGAAACTACTGGTATACCGGTTATAAACACATTGCTCGGATTAAGTGGGTTTCCTAGAACCCATGAACTGAGCTTAGGGATGCTCGGTATGCATGGTATGTACTGGAATAATATGATCATAGAGCAATCTGATTTGATCGTTGGTCTTGGTATGAGATTTGATGATCGAGTTACCGGAAAGGCTTCTACTTTTGCGCCACATGCTAGGATTATTCATTTAGATATTGAAGGTTCTCAGATAGGGCGTAATGTACCTGTAGAAGTACCACTTCAAGGAGATGCCAAAACCATACTCAAGTCACTAGTACCCTTGGTGGAAAAGGTTGATAGACCAGAGTGGATGGCTTATATAAATGAGACTAGGGACAATCATCCTTCATTGGCTATTCCTAGCTCTGAGAATCTACAAGCCCAAGAGGTTCTGGTTGAAATCAATCGATTGATCCAGGAAAACCCAGAAACGGTTGTTGTAACAGGTGTAGGTCAGCACCAAATGTGGGCAGCTCAATTTCTGGAGTTCAACAATAGTAATACTTTTGTGTCTTCAGGTGGGTTAGGTACTATGGGATTCGAACTTCCTGCAGCCATGGGAGCTCAATTGGGTAGACCGGGTGCTCCTGTTTGGAGTATTGCTGGGGACGGAGGCTTCCAAATGACTTTACAAGAGCTAGCAACTGTTGCTCAAGAGAAAATGCCTTTGAAAATAGCGTTATTCAACAATGGTATTTTGGGAATGATAAGGCAGTGGCAAGAACTGTTTTTTGAACAACATTTGAAAGAAACTCCTATTCCTGGACCTGACTATGTCAAATTAGCTAATTCTTTTGGTATTCCAGCGGTCAAGGTTAGTCATCAAGAAGACGTAATGCCGGCATTACGAGCTGCAAATGCGGAAGACGGGCCTTACCTGATTGAATTCGTAGTTGATTCTGAATCTCATGTGTATCCCATGGTTCCACCGGGTGGTGGACTTGGCGACACTCTAGAAGACCCGTTGACACGAGTACAGTAATAGTAATAATTTATGGTGGATATAATCCAATAACATGGGGATAATATTTTTATATTCTGAGGGATGAGGTTGCATCATGGAATGGGTCTCTATACAGGAAGCTTCTCATATATTGAATGTTTCTCAAGATGTGATTCGTCGCTATGCTAGGGACGGCAGGCTTAACGCAAAAAAACAAGCGAAAGAGACCGGAGGCACTTCTTGGGTCGTGGAACTTCCAGATGGACCTTGGGAAGATGATTTTAAAGAAAATGTTCATAGCATTGCCCAGAGATTAACCCCTTGGTGGTGGTCTACTCCAGACAAAGAAGGGGTGGTACATTATGTGGATGGTCTAGGTATTGAAGAGATAGAAGCCCTGTTCATGTGTGGGCTAATGACGAACAATATTTATTCAGCTGTTGGTCATGATCTATCTGACAGATGTCCTGAATGTATTGAAGAGGTTGTTAAACAAGGATTGCCAATGGAGACTCGAGAGTAGATCAGATAACACGGTAGACCCATATTTGATGGTAGGCGTCCGGCTCCCCTTTTGGTAACGCCTGGAATGGTTCGGTGCATTCTACTAGTTCCCACTTCATGGCACTGGAGAGTGTATCCTGCTTGTCTTTGAACCCCGCTGGTTCATAGATGTCGGATCTAAGGCTGAACGCTATGTAACCACCTGGTTTGGTCACCCTCACTATTTCGTCTAGAGAGTGCGGAGGAGCGTGCCCTATTGTTAAAACCCCCACTGTTATAGCTGCGTCAAAATGATCCGATGGAAACGCCAATTCATCTCCCATAACCATTTGATGAAGTTCCGAATACACCTGTTTTTTAGATGCCTGTTCCAGCATCCCTGTAGAGAGGTCCATGGCTACTAAATTTGTGCATCCGGCTGCGTGTAGGAGTAGGCCTACTAGGCCTGTGCCTGCTCCAGCATCTAGTATTATTGAATTAGAGTGAATATACGGTAACAAAGATGCTACAGCTCGTTCGTGGCCATTCCATTCAAAGTCATTTTCAAGGTCCGTTTCGTAATCGTTTGCCCATTCATCGTATCTTGCTGATAATTCGCTGTTATTAGTCGAAGAGTAGATCCACTGGACTTTATTCTGTTCTTCCATCTGTAACCTACCTATCTTTAGTAACCTTATCGTGTGTCGGGCTTTTGGCTACGTCGCAATTGGATATTCTATTATCGGGTATTAATGCCTACTTCATTACTTGCTTTATAGTGTCTGTAAAAGTAATGTACTAAACACGATTATATCAGAGGAGAAATATGTCTGACCTATTGATTCGTAATGGCCGCATAGTTGACGGTACAGGTTCAAAATCATTTTCCGGTAGTCTAAGTATTGATGGAGATACAATAACTATAATCACAGGAGATACTTCGGATATAGAAGCTGATCGGATTATTGATGCTGATAACTACATAGTATGCCCCGGGTTTATCGATATGCATTCTCATTCTGATCTGATGCTGTTAAATGAGCCTTTTCATGAACCTAAGGTTAGACAAGGTGTTACTACAGAGGCACTCGGCATGGATGGTCTATCTTATGCTCCTTCTTCGACTGTTAACTTGGAACTGTTGTTGGGGTATCTGTCTGCTATAAATGGGACTGCTCCTGAAGGTGTTAGGTGGAGCAGCGTCAGTGACTTTTTGCAACTGTTTGATAATAAGTGTTCGTGCAATGTTGTGTATTTTGTTCCACATGCTGCTATTAGAGTCGAGGCTATGGGTTGGGATGCCAGACCTCCCAATGCCGCTGAGCAGATGAAAATGCAAGAATTGGCCATCCAAGGTATGAGAGACGGGGCATTTGGATTTTCTACCGGATTGACCTATGCTCCGGGTGCGTACAGTGATACCGAGGAATTGGTCGGAGTATGTCGGGCAATCAGGGATACAGGTGGGATATATGTGTCACACGCCAGATATTCTCTTGGAGATAGGCTCCTAGATCCCTTCCGAGAAGTGCTTACAATAGGTAGGCAAAGTGGTATTCCCGTCCATATATCGCATTACCATAATCCTGTTGATGGGATGGGTCAGAAGATGATTGGGCTAGTTGATGAAGGCAGGAGTTCGGATATCGACGTTACATTTGATCAGTATCCATATCCAGCCGCGAGTACAGTATTACATTCACTACTACCGATCTGGGTGCATGATGGCGGACCAACCGCACTAATGAATCGTATTAAACAACGTAGTGTGCGTGATGAGATAGGTGATTCTGTAGATCCGCAATGGGGAATGACTCTCGATCATTACATAATTAGTAACGTTAAAACAGATGCTAATAAAGAATGGGAAGGCAGATCGCTAACAGATCTTGCGGATGCGAGAGGGCAAAGGATGATAGACGCAATTTGCGAAATTTTGATTCAAGAAGATCTGGAGGTTGCGTTTGTAGCCAGGACTGGGAATAACGAAAACATTAGAACCATCGTAAAACATGATGCTCAAATGGTGGGATCTGACGGTATTATGACTGGGGACTATCCTAATCCAAGAACCTATGGCACGTTTCCTTTTATTTTGGATAGACTAGTTCGCCAAGAAGCAATATTATCATTGGAAGAAGCAGTACGAAAAATGACCTTTATGCCTGCTCAGAGATTAGGGCTAAAGGATAGAGGTGTACTCCGTGATGGTATGAAAGCGGATATTGTAATGTTTAATCCTGATACGGTCGCTGCACCAGCTACTTTTGAAGATCCAAAACAGTTTCCATCTGGCATAGATTATGTGATAGTCAACGGTCAACTGGTTATTGACTCTGGAATTCATACCAAAGCTCTGCCAGGAAAATCATTGAAGTCTCAATAGTGAAAACAAAAATGGTAATAATAAATAAAACCCCTCATGAATGAGGGGTTTTATGGTATGTCCTAAGAGTATTTGAGTGCTAAGTGTACATATGAATATTTTAGCGGCCTTTCCAAACAGGAGCTCTCTTTTCAGCAAAGGCCTTTACACCTTCTTCGGCATCTTCAGTGTGGAGTATTACATCTCTCTTCATTTGAGCGAATGCTACACGGCGCTCTAGGTCCATGGCTGCTCCCATAATGGACGACTCTTTGATCGCTGCTAATGATAATGGTGCGTTAGCTACTATCTTTCGAGCAATTTCTTCTGCACGCGGTAACACTTGGTCAGGTTCTACCACATGGTTCACTAACATCAACTCACGAGCTTTTTCTGCGTCTATAAAGTCTCCTGTAAATAAGATCTCGAAGGCAATGTTTTTCGGTAGCACCTGGGCCAATAAAGCCGGACCGCTTACGGATGCTATACCTCTTTTTACTTGTGGCCATCCAAACTGAGCTTCAGTCGAAGCTATTCTTATATCGCTACCTAAAGCAAGTCCACATCCTTGTGCTAGGCAAACACCATTTATTGCAGCGATTATAGGTTTCCAAATATTTGATTGAACTACGTATAGGTCACCTGTACTTGGGCCCTCGTTAGCACGCGCATTTGCCATTGCTACTAAATCGTGACCGGTGGAAAATGCCCTGCCGTTACCAGTCACAATAGCGCATCGGACCTCGGGATTATTTTTAACGTCTTGGAATGAGTCCCAAAGAATTTGGCGCATTGGAGGGTCTATAGCGTTAAGTTTTTCTGGTCGGTTAAGGGTTATGAAAGCTATTCCATCTTTTATTTCGTATAATGCTTCAGGTTCTGGCACAATCGTATCTCCTTATTGTTTTGTTTATATGTAATGCTACGGTTAGTGGTGTTCTGTTATAGCGATATCAGTGTTTACCTAAGAGCCACGGTTTTCAGTTTAGTACATGTTAAATAATACGGGAACCTGTTGGTTTTGTCCCTATAACTCCAGTTTGCTCCAAGTCTGTGATTTCTGAATCAGTTAACCCAAGGAATTCACTGTATACAGTATGGTTGTGCTGTCCTAAGGTCGGGGCAGGCCAATGTACTTGTCCAGGCGTAAGAGACATTTTCCAAGCAAACCCGGGATACCATTTCGGTCCTACCTGTGGGTGATCTACATTGTTAAAGGTGTTTCTTTCTGAAAAGTGTGGATCTTCCAGAAGGTCGGGACCACGAAGAACGGGACCACTGGGAACACCAGCTTCCTGTAGTTTATGAACTATATCGTACATCTCGTGCTCGACTGTCCAGTTGCTGATTATATTATCTAATTCGTCCTGGTTTAACAGACGCTGTTCGTTGTTTGAAAATGTGTCCGTTGAATGTAATTGCGGATCGTCTATTACATTTACAAGATTTTTCCATTCCGATTCATTTGTTACAGCGATAGTGACCCAACGGTCATCGCCGCTGCAGGGATATATGTTATGAGGTGAAAAATATGGTGAATGATTTCCTATACGTTCCGGTTCAGAACCGCTAATCTGATAGCTGATGACTTCTCCTCCTATGAGTGAGACAGCTGATTCTTGTTGGGAAACGTCTACGAACATACCCTTGCCAGTTTTCTTACGATACCTCAGCGCTGCCAATACAAGTCCTGCAGCGTGGGATCCGGTTATAGGGTCTCCGTGATTAATTCCCGACTTCATGGGACCGTCATTTTCGTATCCTGTCATGTGAGCCATACCACATAGTTGTTCCTGTCCAATCCCATATGCAACGTATCCTTTCCATGGTCCACTGTTTCCAAATGCTGGCATGGATACGTAAATAATGTCTGGTCTAATGGATTTTAGTTTTTCGTAATCGTATCCTAGTCTTTCAAGACTGCCTTGCCTAAAATTTTCTACAACTACGTCACTTATCGATACAAGTTCTTCGAAGACTTTTCTCCCTGAAGCTTCTGTAAGTTCCAAACTTATACCGTATTTACTCATATGGAGACAGTTGAACCACCCGTTTCGGTTCCATGGTTCGTCGCCAGGCTCTGAGTCAGGATAGGCAGCAATTCCGGGAGCAGGGGTCACTGGTCCCCTGTGGGAGTCATATACACGTAGGGATTCCATCTTGATAACTTGTGCTCCCATATCTGCCATTAGTTTCGTGCAATATGGCCCTGCCCATATTCGTGATAGGTCAAGTATTCTGTAGTTTTGGAGAGGCTGATTATTTTCCATTTAAACCACCCCATCAGAGCGCAAAGATTGGAATTCGTCCTGTGAGTATCCTAGTCTTTTACATATGATTGCTTCTGTATGTTCTCCGAGAAGTGGGGCCCTTTGATACACCCACGTAGCGATTTCTGTGTGCGGGCTAATAGGTGGGCCGGGATATTTTAATGTTCCAGCAATAGGGTGGTCTAGGTCAACAAAATAATCTCTGGCTTCTAGTTGTTCCATTTCAAGAATATCCTGCATATTGGCTACAAAGGAAAATCCTAACCCGTGTTCCTGGCCGGCTTTAAATATGTCGACCTTGTTGTTGTCTAATAACCATGGCAACATCAAAGCATCTACTTCATCAGCGTATAATAAACGGCCTTGTCTGGATGCGTATTTCTCCTCTCCGAGTTCTTCACGGTCCATTATGTTGGATACTTCGGGCCAATTCTGATCTGGTCCGGCAATTATCCCGACGTAGCCGTCACCGCATGGATATATACCCCATGCTGCACGTCCGTAGCCTCTATTACCTACTCTCGAATATTCTTGACCGGAGTAGCTATATTGCATCAGGGCGTTTTCGAGGACATTGGTGGCATATTCTGCGATAGCTATATCTATATGTTGTCCTAAACCGGTTTCTTCTGCGTACATTAATGCAGTCATGCTAGCTACGAAAGCATTCTGACCAGTACCTAATTGTGCTAAGGGCGCTCCCTCCTTTAATGGAGTATCTTCGGGTTCCCCTGTTATATTCATTAATCCGCCGGTTGCATATAGATTAAGTTCAGTTCCTTTCCAATCTTTATATGGCCCTGTCTGGCCATAGTTTGATATAGACGTTACCACTAGTTGTGGATTTAGCTCGTGTAATTCGTCGTAGCTTAGGCCTAGGCCATCAATAGTATTTGGGGAGAAATTTTCGACTAGTATATCGGCTGATTTGATGAGGTCCTTTAAAATCTCTCTTCCTTGGTCTGATTTAATATCTAGAGTTACGCTTTGTTTGGAGGTGTTGAGGTAAAGAAACCATGCGCCAGAATCAATAGTTGCTGCCTCGGAGGCAAAAGGCCCATAACGTCGGATAGGATCACCGTTGCTAGGAGATTCTATCTTAATAACTTCTGCGCCGAGGGTGGCAAATAACTTAGTACAATAAGGTCCGGAAAAATAACGTGAGAGGTCAATTACTTTAACCCCTTCCAATAAACCAGGCATAAACGAGGGCCCTTTCAGAATATCTGAGATATTGTTGCATTGGCAGTTATTAAATGCAAGCAAGGTGATCTTATATTACCAACGCTATCGAGAGTATAATGGGTTAACCGAAATTGGAAGGTTACATATGGAAAAACCGACATTTCAGCCGCTAGGGACACACGTAATGGAATTGGATACGCCAGCATTGGTTCTGGATATGGAAGCACTAGATTTTAATATTAACCAGATGTCCTCAATGATTGGCCATGGTGATGTGGGAATTCGTTCACATGTTTCTACGTATGGTTGTCCGGCTATTGCACATTTATATGCTGATAAATTTCCTGGCAATTGTGGAATAGCTGTGAGCACCATCGGTGAGTGCGAAGTTTTTGCTAATTCAGGATTTTCGGACATCTTAATTACAAACCAAGTCATCACTAAATCCAAGATTCTTAGACTTTGCAGCGTTGCGGTTAATCACTCAGTCCAGGTGCTTGTGGATAGTCCTCAAAATGCTAGAGACCTCTCCGGCGTAGCGGTAAATAGTGCAGTCACAATTGGCTGCAAGATTGAGATTAATGTTGGCTTAGGCCGTGGCGGTCTTTCAGACACCAGAGAGATAAGAGAATTAGCTAACTTGATTTTGGGTCTGGATAATTTAGAGCTCACGGGTATGACTGCAAATTTTTTGCCGCTACATGTCTCATCCATATCGACAGAACACGATATAGCGACTCTCCTTAGTGTATTCATAGATACTGTCAAGCAGGCGGTTGATATGGACGCCAAAGACGGGTTTCTGAGCGTACGCTCCACTGAAGGTTTCCTGGATATATTAGGTGCTTCAGAGATTAGTGAAATCCAAATAGACACAGTGCCATTGATGGACCATAAGTCTCTACAAGTTAATCCACAGTTTAAACCCTCGGTCAAAGTACTCTGCTCAGTGCTCAGCCAACCGATTCCCTCGCGAGTCGTTGTAGACGCAGGTCACAAAACCACTGGGCCAGATATCGGGCTCCCTGTTGTGGACGGATTGAACGGTATTGAAGCTGTGAAATTCAGTGCTGAACATGGAGCTTTGGAAGTTGATGAAAATTCTGCACAGGTTTTATCCCCTAATGATAAAGTTTGGTTGATACCCTTTGATTTGAGTCTATGCACTAACCAGTTTGACTATTTTAGGGTTGTTCGAAAAGATGTATTAGGCGGATTATGGCCAATATCATCAAGAGGATTGTTCGGGTAGATAAGTTAGCGTATATCTAGGAGATGATTGGATGACAATGTCGTATAGGCCTTTAATAGGGACTCCTATTAGTGATCTTGACACACCTTGTCTAGTAGTAGATATGGACAATCTAGATCACAATATGTCTGTAATGGCTGATTATTATCAAAACAGGAATACCAAACTTAGAGGGCACGGTAAAAATCATAAGACACCTGCAATTGCTATGCGGCAAATTAATAGAGGTGGAACTGTCGGTGGCGTATGTTCGGCAAAAGTATCAGAAGCTGAGGTAATGATTCATGCTGGGATCACAAATGTGATGATAACCAGTGAAATTATTGCCCCGTTGAAGATTCAGAGGCTATGTAATCTAGCTAAGCAAGCCGAAGTTATTGTTGCATGTGACAATCTGGATAATGCCCGGAACATCTCAATGGCAGCTGTGTCACATGGAGTTAATATAGGGTTAGTAGTAGAGCTAGAGACAGGTTTGGAAAGGTGTGGCGTCCAAGACCTTGAATCAGGTGTAGAGCTTGCTAAAGCGATTTCAGGTTTGCCTGCAGTCCAATTTAGAGGAATTATGAGCCATCAGATGATGGCTGAAGCATCATCCGATAAAGAAGATAGGATATTGGAAGGCAAACGACTTATCGAACCTGTAATAGATTTAAGAAAGGCTATCGAATCCAGCGGAATTGCAGTAGAAATAGTATCTACGGGTGAAACGTGGAGTTATGACGTTGCTGGAGATATTGACGGTGTAACAGAAATACAAGGTGGGACTTACTTGCTAATGGAGAGCGCATACGATTATATGTCTGACTTCCAATTCGCTGCTACGGTTTTGACTACTGTAATAAGTACACCACGCACAGGTATTGCTGTTGGAGATGCAGGCACACGCTCCATTGGTGCTATTAAGGGTGTACCTTTGGTTCAAGATCGCTCGGATGTTATTGTTTCAGGAATGGACTCAGATCATTGTATTTTCGAAACTTCCGTTAACTCTCTAAACATAGGCGATCAACTTCGGTTAATCCCAGGCCAGCAGGATGCTATGATCAGCCGCTGGGACAATATAGTCGGCATACGGGATCAAAAGGTTGAAATAGTATGGGATATACTGGCTAGAGGTACCCACTCTTAACCTATTGATTTATTTTGCGAGAACATCTTTTTCTAACTGTTCGATATCGGATTCGCTAAGATTGAAGTATTTAGCTTCAGGGTGATGGAAAACTATTGCAGATACAGAAGCTTCAGGATCCATCATAAATCCCTCTGTAAGTTCTACCCCTATATTAGAGTTTACATCTAGCAGAGTGAATAGCTTGCTTTGGTCTTCTAGACGGGGACATGCAGGATACCCAAAGGAATATCTGCGGCCTTGGTATTGAGTTCTAAATAGATCTTGATAACTAGTACCTTCAGTATCCCTAAGTCCCCACATCTGCCGTATCTGTTGGTGCAGTAACTCAGCGAAGGCTTCTGCACTTTCTATGGCCAGAGCTTGCAATATGTGAGAATTGAGATAATTACCCTCTTGCATCCACCGTTCAGATAAGTCTCTCACTCCCGGCCCTATTGTAGTTGTGAACATGGCTATGTAATCAATCTGATTCATAGAGGCTGGATTAACATAATCTGCTAAGCATAATCCATCGTGCTGACTCTGACGTCCGAAATAAAATCGTTCTGCTACGGTCTCACGGTCAGGTTGTAGTATTAGTAACTCCTGTTCTGAGGACACGCAAGGAAAGAATTTAAACACAGCGTTTGCCGTTATGTCTGCCTGGCTCAATACTATGTCTTCTACGGCTCTGACCGAATTCCGGAGTTCTACCGCAGATGAATCACCGGATTCCAAGGCTTCGGCAAATCTTCCTTTAAAACCTAGGTGCCGTACGTATAGCATCTGCGGGTTGATATATGGGAATATTTTCTCCATGTCATGATTAGTCAGCACGTGAGATACCAAGTCTGGTGGGTTGGGGATGTCGATATTATGGCTGATCTGCGCCGGAGCTACTGCGGGAGCTTCATTTTTCGGCTGAGCCGCAGAAGCAGTCGATTGTTCTGACAGCATAGCTTCTGTTTCTGCTTCAGCCGTGATAACTAGTTTTTGTCTTTCGTCAGAATCTTGCACCGAATTGGCCAACGATAACCCGGTCATAGCATCTTGTGCGTACAATACTAGTCCGTCGTATTCTGGAGATATTCTTAGTCTTGTGAACCGGTTAGATAGAGCGGCTCCCCCCACCAGAATAGGTGAGTCGACTCCTGATTGACGGAAATCTTTGACAGTCTCAACCATCATTTGGGCAGATTTAACCAACAAACCAGATAGACCTATCATATCTGGATTATGTTCTCTACATGCTTCGATTAAGTCCTGGGGTGGAACTTTAATACCTAAGTTGATGACCTCGTAGCCATTATTGGACAGTATTATTTCTACCAGATTTTTCCCTATATCGTGGACATCTCCTTTTACAGTAGCTAGAACTACTTTGCCTTTTGTGGCAGTATCTGCTCTGTCCATATGTGGTTCCAAATGAGACACAGCGAACTTCATAGACTCAGCGGACTGAAGTACTTCGGCTACTATTAGCTGATTGGCGTTGAATTGACGTCCCACTTCATCCATTCCTGCCATCAATGGCCCGTTGATTATTTCAAGAGGTGCCCTGTCTTCTAGAGCCTCGTTCAGGTCATCGGATAATCCTTCTTTGGTTCCCTCAATAATAGCTTGCGCTAAACGTTCGTCTAGCGGTAGATTACGTCTTTCTTCAACAGTGGATTTTGGTGCTTTATCCCGAAAATGATCAACGAATGGTGTTATGGGATCTTCCACTCTGTTCCATATTAAATCTTCAGCAAGATTACGTTCTTCTTCGGGTATGGATGCGTATCTTTGCATTAGTTCTGAATTGACTATTGCTGTATCAAGTCCAGCCTGAACACAGTGATATAGAAATACTGAGTTAAATACTTCGCGTCCAGCTGCAGGAAGTCCAAAGGACACGTTGGATATACCGAGTATAGTTTTGGTGTTCGGTAGTGCTTCTTTGATTAACCGAACTCCCTCTATGGTTTCTGCGGCAGAACCTACGTAATTTTGGTCACCTGTGCCTGCGGGGAATACCAAAGGGTCGAAGATAATGTCTTGTTCGGGTACGCCGTATTTTTCTGTGAGCAATTTATGAGATCGTAAAGCGACTTCCAACTTGCGCTCTTTTGTAATAGCTTGTGCTTGATTAGGATCGTCGTCAATGCATCCTACTACTAGTGCTGCACCATATCTCTGGGCTAATGGTACGACGGCCTGGAAGCGTTCTTCGCCATCTTCCAGATTTATCGAATTTATAATCGACTTACCCTGTAGTTTTTTTAATGCTTCCTCGAGGACTTTTGCATCGGTTGAGTCGATCATTATGGGAGCTTTAACCTTTTTGGTTAATTCGTCCAAGAATTTCGTAACGTCTGACAGCTCGTCCCGATCTGGGTCTTGTAGGCAGACGTCCAATATATGAGCTCCGTTTCTTACTTGCCGTCGTCCTACTTCGGCTCCTTCCTCATATGAGCCTTCACTGATTAATCTTCGGAATCGGCGACTTCCGAGGACATTAGTTCGTTCGCCTACTATGGTAGGTCTACTCTCATCGTCTATAATCAGAGCCTCAATACCAGATACTCTGCTCTCATAGTTGGTCACCGGTGTTCGAGTATCTGACAATTGTGAAACGTGTTCTGATAGTTTTTTTATGTGTTCTGGAACGGTGCCGCAACACCCCCCTACGACGTTAATCCAACCAGATTCTAGAAACCGGCTGATAGTAGAAACCATCATTTCAGGGGTTTCATTGTAATTACCGTCTTCGTCCGGTAATCCTGCGTTCGGGAGGCATGCAACTGGAAATTTAGATATACCAGCCAGCGTCCTGACATGGTCTGTCATAAATTCAGCACCTGTCGCACAGTTAAAGCCGACCCATAACAAGTCTCTATGAGACAACGATGTATAGAAGGCCTCAGCATCTTGACCTGCGAGCAGTGTACCCATTGGTTCGACTGTGCCTTGGACTGAAACAGGTAGTGCTGTTTTTAGTTCTAGGAAGGCCTGGTCAATTCCTTCGAGTCCTGCCTTCACGTTTATAGTGTCTTGGCTGGTCTCTAGGAGCAGTAGATCTACTCCTCCTTCTATAAGCCCGACCGCCTGCTCTTTGTAGGCATGTGCAAGTTCGTCAAAAGTTATTCCGCCTGTTACCGAAATTGTCTTTGTTGTTGGACCCATTGCCCCGGCGACGAACCGAGGTTTATCCGTTGTGGTAAATTCTTGAGCTGCCTCGACCGCGAGCTGAGCAGCCTCTCGATTTAATTCTCTAGCCAAGTGACTCAAATCGTACTCAGACAATACTACGGATGTTGATCCGAAAGTGTTTGTCTCGATTATGTCTGATCCAGCGCCTAGGTAGGCTTTATGTATTTCCGAGATGATATGCGGGCGTGTCAGGCACAGGTGTTCGTTACAGCCCTCGTATTCGACACCACCAAAGTCATCTGGTCCCAAATCATATGCTTGGATAGCGGTCCCCATAGCGCCGTCTATTACCAAGACTCGCTGTTTAAGAAGTTCTTTTAATAAAGCTGTGCGTTCAGAAGTTACCATTTGATGTTTATTCCAATTATATTTATTGTAGATTTTGGTTCTAAAGTTTAGTTAAACCATTTTGATAGTTCGTCTTTATTTTTCCCTAGCCACGCTGTGTTAATACGAATCCGTTCTAGTGATTGGCGAATTGTCCGTTCTGCAGCCGGAGTTGGATGTTCTTTGAAGAAGTCTTCTATTTCGGTAGCTTTTTCCTCGGATGTGAATGATCCGGTAATAGCTACCAATCGCATTAATCCAAACCCACCTCCACCGTATCGTTTGTCAAATTCGGTCCAATTATCCTTCACGAATTCCCAGGCTATATTCCTACCTCTTATGTTCGCGGCTACAGCGGATACTAACGTTATAGTATCTTGTGACCGGACATCGTCACTTAACGATCTGGCTAGAAGGTCCTTAAGTAGATCTACGTCGCTAAATCTTGCCAAACTGATGAGCAACCGTATTTTTTCCTCTTGTAGTTCTGAGTTGCGTTCCAATGTCCAGAGGGCGTCGTACGTAGTCTTGTCCCCAGATTGTGCGACTAAGCTATATACGAGCCCCCGCAAATCTGGATGTACTGATGACGTGTCTTGTAGATATTTAGCGAATAGGGATTGAGCCTCTTCTAGGACTTCGGTATCACCGTAGTTTCCAGCTTGGCTCAATACTGTGCTTCTCAGAAGTGCGTCCAGATGGCCTTCTCCAGTCTTGGGAGTCCATCCTATATCTTGGGCAGCACCCTTAAATAAATCTTTGGCGAAGTCTCTATACGCATTGTAAAAACTCTCATCAGAGATCAAGGTTTCAATTTCCTTTAGATTGCTGGCTAGATCACTCCAGACTGAAGCGTCGGATTCGGATTTATAAGCATTGGCCAATGACAAAAATTGTGTGACTGATAGTAAACCTGCTTTTGATAATGCGTAAGCGTCGTTCTGTATGCCAAGCCTGTCCGTAGCACTCAATATCTGGGATTCTATCCCTGGGATAAGATTCTGCCAGTCTTTTGACGTGTAGTTGACTCTGAAAAATCCCGTCTGATCAGGATTTAATTTGAACCACTTGGGATCATCTGATATCCCGGATATTGTGACTGATGATTTGGAGTCAGAGATTATAGAGGTACCTGATGCTCGGTTATCTTGTGGAACCAGGACTCTGACAGGAACTTGCCATTGCATTTGTGGGGATGGTTGATCGTTCAGTATGTTGTCGTATACAAATCGTTCTTGTGATAGGTTGATTGTTAAGCCGTTATTGACTCTCTCAGATGTAACGGAGACAACGGGATAGCCCATTTGGCTAGTCCACGTATTCATGATTTCTGTGACAGGTTGTTTAGAGACTTCTTCAAGGGCGTTCCACAAATCGATAGTCTGTGCATTTTGGTATTGGTTTGCAGTTAAATATTTGTGGAGACCTTGGCGGAAAATCTCGGGGCTCAAGAATTGTTCCAGCATGCGTATGACCGAGGCACCTTTGCTGTAGCTAATGGCATCAAATAATTGGCTAACCTCTGCAGGATTTTTAACTTCCTGCTCTATAGGATGAGAATTCTTGAGTCCGTCAAGGCTTAGGGCCCTGTTAGTGTCCATGTTTACGAATTGAGTCCACATTGCCCATTCGGGAAACAGCCAATCTACGGCTTTCGTTCCCATCCAGGAAGCAAAACTCTCGTTAAGCCATAGGTCGTCCCACCATTTCATAGTCACCAGGTCCCCGAACCACATATGGGCCATCTCGTGGGCTACTACTTCCGCAACTCTTTGCCTCGTCCCAGCTGACGAATTTAACTGATCTACTAACAGGGCTGTTTCTCGGTAGGTAACGGCCCCCCAATTTTCCATAGCTCCGGCTGCAAAATCTGGTATGGCGATATGGTCCAACTTCGCAAGAGGATAGGGAATTCCAAAATAGTCGTTGAAGAATGATAGTAGCTTGACTGAAGTATCTAGAGCGAAGCGGCCTTGTTCCTCTTTGCCTCTAGTTGTCCACACTCCTACTATCGTTCCACTAGCAGCTTCTTTCTCTATGTGAGTGAGATCCCCTACTACGAATGCTAATAGATAGGTTGACATTATAGGTGTATCAGCGAATTTTACTGATTTCATGCCACTGCTAAGTGTCGTATTTTCAATTTCTGGTGTATTGGCTAGAGCAACTAGGTCACTGGGTACAATTAGAGTTACAGAAAAAGTTGCTTTGCATTCTGGCTCGTCCCAACAGGGAAAGGCCTGACGAGCATCTGTAGCTTCAAATTGCGTAGTAGCTAAATACTGGGTATTTCCTTCAGGATCTACGTATTGGCTTCGATAGAATCCTCTAAGTTTGTCGTTCAATATGCCTGTAAAAGCTATGTGGATCTTTCCATTACCTATTGGGATTTCTTGTGGGAAAGTCATCGTACAGGTTTCTGCTTCTTTGTTATATGTGATGTTTTCAGTTTTTAGTACAGTTCCATTGATTTCTATGGAAGCTGATCCTATATCGATATCCAGAGCATTCAGTACGATATTTGACGATGATTCCGCGATGTTGACGTCTATCGTTTCATTTCCGGAGAAGGTGAAATTCTGTATATCAGGCTTTAATTCAAGTTGGTAGTGAAGGGGTTTTATGTTCTTGGGCAATACCGCCGCTTCAGTTCCAGGCATCGATTAACTCCTATTTGTGCGCGACATTAATTATTAGGAATTATCCCTATCCGCGCATTGTGTACTTGGAAGTACCCGTAAGTTTAACATTAAACACAAACCTAGTCTGCTTGAGAAGGGTTTAGGTAGACCGTTAGCAGTAATCCAGTGGTATAATAGCCGGCGGTTTCATTGGTAAAAGAAGCATGCACATTCACCGATAGTCCATGCTGACCACGAGATTTATCGTGCGTGGCGATTTGGTCAGAATGAAATTCAAAACCAATTAAGAGTAACTATAGGAGGCGGCACATGGCGGCTCAGACTATGTTTGAGAAAATCTGGGATTCCCACGTTGTTCATGAGGAGTCCGGACAACCTTCGATCATCTATATAGATCTTCATTTGATACATGAGGTTACTACTCCTCAGGCGTTTGATGGCCTTAGACTCAACGGGAGAGGAGTTCGTAGGCCTGATTTAACTATTGCTACTGTTGACCACAATACCCCGACTTGGGAATTGGACAAACCAGTTACGGACGAGATATCTAAGAAGCAGTTGGATGCGTTAGCTGATAATGTGAAGGACACTGGAATAACTTTTTACGACAGATTCAGCGAAAATCAGGGAATAGTACATGTTATTGGACCAGACTTAGGGTATACGCTCCCTGGGAAGACTGTAGTATGTGGGGATAGTCATACGTCTACTCATGGAGCCTTAGGTTGCTTAGCAATGGGTATCGGCACTTCTGAGGTTGAGCATGTGCTGGCTACACAGACTCTGCGGCAGTTTAAACCTAAGACAATGGAGGTAAGGATAAACGGGTCCTTGCCGGTGGGAGTATCTGCCAAGGACATTATCCTAGGGATTATCGGTAAGATAGGAATAAACGGCGGGATAGGTCACGCGATAGAATATACGGGTGAAGCTATCAAGTCTTTGTCTATGGATGGCCGTATGACCGTTTGCAATATGAGTATTGAAGGTGGTGCCAGAGCCGGTATGATTGCTCCGGACGAAACCACTTTTGAATACATAAAGGAGCGACCGTATGCTCCAAAAGGCGAGGAATTAGAAGCTGCGATTGAAGAGTGGAAGAAATTACCTACTGACAGTGGAGCTAAGTTTGACAAGCTCGTAGAGATTGATGCTGCCGATTTAGCACCATTTGTAACTTGGGGTACCAATCCTGGAATGGTAGCCAAGATAACCGATCGAGTTCCGGATCCAGCATCATTTGACAGTCCTGCCGAGCGCGAATCCGCTGAACGAGCTCTTACGTATATGGGTCTTGAACCGAACACTCCAATTGAGGAGATTAAAATAGATCGGATATTCCTTGGTGCCTGCACTAATTCGCGTCTTGATGATCTGAGAGCTGCGGCAAACGTTATAAAGGGTAAGACTGTTAATCCAAATGTTTATGCAATGGTTGTTCCAGGTTCTGCAAGGGTTAAATTACAGGCAGAACAGGAAGGGTTAGATAAAATTTTTAAGGACGCTGGATTTGATTGGCGAGTCGCCGGGTGTTCCATGTGTCTGGGGATGAATCCAGATATTCTTCAACCCGGAGAGCGATGTGCGTCCACATCTAATCGCAATTTTGAGGGTCGTCAAGGGAAAGGCGGTCGTACTCATTTGGTTAGTCCAGAAATGGCTGCTGCAGCTGCCATAGCCGGGCATTTTGTAGACATTCGAAATTGGTAAAGGAGACGATATGGAACCTTTTATAAAAGTGAGTGGAGTAGCGGCTCCGATCGATAGGGTGAATATTGACACGGATCAGGTAATCCCTGCCATACACTTGAAAAGTATTGAGAGAACGGGTTATGGCAAATTCCTATTCTCCAGCTGGAGATTCAACGCGGACGGCACACCTAACCCTGATTTCGTTTTAAATAAACCGGAATATCAAAATGCTAGCATAATAGTGGCAGGTCGGAATTTTGGGTGTGGATCTTCACGAGAGCACGCTCCCTGGGCTCTTCAAGATTATGGTATCAGGTGCGTTATAGCCCCAAGTTTTGCGGATATTTTCCATAACAATTGCTATCAAAATGGTTTGCTCCCAATAGTTTTACCTGAGGAAGATGTACGTCGACTTATTGATAAGCTTGAGAAAGATCCTGGTACAAAACTAAACATAGACCTAGAGGGATTAAGGGTGTGGGATGAAGATGAAGAAATTGTTCTAGAATTCAATGTTGAGGAGTTTAGGCGGTATTGTCTTCTGAATGGCCTCGATGATATTGGATTGACGCTACAGAATGAGGATGCCATTAACCGGTTCGAAACCAAGTCTTAGTTCATATAAATATGTAAAAAAAGCCACCAACGACCGGTGGCTTTTTTTTTACCATCTGTATTTTTGCCAATGGTATACTCTGGGCATTCTGTTATTGGATGTTGATAAAATAATTATAGTGTGAGGGTTTTCATGCAGACTATTGATGTAATCGCAGAGATATTGAAGCGAGAGGGTATCGGGGTATTGAGTTGTTTCCCAACTACTCCTGTTATAGAAGCAGCAGCTGCTGCTGGTATACGGCCCATTATATGTAGGCAAGAACGTGTCGGAGTTGGAATAGCTGATGGATATAGTCGCCTGACAAATGGGGATCCTGTCGGAGTGTTTGCAATGCAATATGGGCCTGGAGCGGAGAATGCTTACGCTGGTGTCGCAACAGCTTACTCTGACTCGACACCTTTACTTCTATTGCCCCTGGGTCATCCTAGGGATAGGCAAGGAGTATTTCCTCTATTCTCGTCTATGTCTAATTATGCAGGGGTAACTAAATATATAGAACAAATAAATGTTGCAGATCGTACTTCAGAGGTAATGCGTAGGGCTTTTGGTGCGATTCATCAGGGACGCACTGGTCCGGTTATGGTGGAAATACCCGCTGACATAGCATTGGAGGAAGTCTCGGAAGAATCTTTTTTCTGGTCCCGTAATGTTAGAAAACTAGGATCACAAGGAGACCCGAGGGACATCGAATCAGCTGCAAAGGTATTATGCGCTGCAAAAAATCCCATAATACATGCTGGGCAAGGGGTGTTATTAGCGTCTGCAACCAACGAGTTAGTTGAATTAGCCGAGTTGTTAAATATCCCGGTAATGACCACATTGTTGGGTAAAAGTGCATTTCCAGAAGTCCATTCATTAGCTTTAGGTAGCGGTTCAGGTGTGACATCGGGGCCAGTACAGTATTTTATGAGCATATCTGATGTAGTTCTTGGCATCGGGTGCAGCTTTACCAAGCATGGTATGTCCATGAATATACCTTCGGGAAAGACGATTATTCATGCAACTAATGATCCCAGAGATATAAATAAAGATTATGATGTTGAATATCCTATAGTGGGAGATGCGAAGCTCGTACTCAGACAACTTATAGAGGCATGTAAAGAGATAATAGGATCGTCACAGATACAGAGAGAAGATATCAGTCGAGAGATAGACTCCCAACGAAGTCAGTGGTTGGCTGAGTGGGCCAGAAAGTTAGAGTCTTCTGAAAAGCCTATCAATCCTTATAGGGTTATATGGGACTTTATGCGGACTATACCACCTCAGGACGCTGTAGTTACTCATGATTCTGGTAGTCCTAGAGATCAGATAGTTCCTTTCTATAGATCAAATGGGCCGAGGACCTATTTAGGCTGGGGTAAGTCCCACGGATTGGGAACTGGCCTTGGCTTAGTGATAGGGGCTAAATTGGCAGATCCTAGTAAAATGTGTGTGAATTTTATGGGAGATGCAGCGTTCGGAATGACGGGACTTGATTTTGAAACGGCCGTTCGATCAGACATCCCTATTACCACTGTTGTGCTAAACAACTCAACTATGGCGGTAGAAACTCATGCTATGCAGACGTCACATGACTTGTATAGGTCTCGCGATTTAGGAGGCAATTACTCCGAATTGGGACTTGCAATGGGCGGGTATGCGGAGCGTATTGATAATCCAAACGAGATATGTGGAGCCTTTGAACGAGCCCGAAAAATGAATGATGAAGGAAAATCTGTGCTGCTAGAATTCATTACTAGTGCTGAAACAGCATTTTCCCACAAGAGGCCTTTCTAATAAAGATATTAAAATATTAAGGAGCTAGTATGACTCGCTCAAAGTACTTGTTTATAGCCTCAATGGATGTCCTAAAAGACAGAAAACAGTTGTTCGACGAAGTTTATAACGAGGAGCACTGCCCGTTGTTGCTGGAAGTTCCGGGAGTGCGCGCTGTAAGTAGGTTTGAAACACAAAGCTTTGCTATAGCACTTGGGGGAGAGATACGCCAAGTAACTAATGAACATGAACCTACTTATCACGCAGTTTACGAAATAGATAATCCAGGCGTTTTGGAGTCATCGGATTGGTCTAAGGCGGTCGATAGCGGCAGGTGGCCAGAAGAAGTGCGGCCTTATACAAGTAACCGTAGGCATTCGTTGTTGAAGTTGACGTATCCTATTACTTAATGAGCCTTGCTATGGGTGAATACTTAGGGGTATTCAGATGTATTTAACATAATGTTCGACTGTTAATGGTCCGTATGCTTCTTTACGTGTTTTCTTGTATCCGTTGGTCTTATACATACGTATCGCTGGGACTAAGTGACTCACGGTAGATAGAAAGATGTGCCCGTAGCCATGATCTCTGCAGAATTGATCTACGGTGTTTAGGAGTAATGTACCTATTCCTTTCCTACGAGAGTCTCGTGAAACACTCATGCGCCGTAACTCTGCTGACTCTCTACTGTGGTTCTGGATAGCTACTATCCCTTTGATTTCCCCCGATATCTCTGCAATCCAAAAATTACTGCTATCATGGGTCTTGTAGTGCGTGGTTATGTCCTTCAAGTCTAGACCTAGAGACCTTCTGATATATGATCTTACCTCCGGTTCAAATGGTTCGCCGATAGCGAAGTCCAGTTGTCCGTTAACAAATAGTTGTCTGACTGACAAATAATCAGTTGGTTGGTATTCGCGTATGTATACCAATGTTACCCTGTCATTAATAGATAAGTTTCTGGGTCAGTTTAATGCCTTTGCTACGCTATACATTTATGAGGAAATGTATTATGTCGCCATCTTTAACTGGGTAGGTTTTGCCCTCGGATCTAAGGACTCCTTCTTTTCGCCCCTGAGCAAGGCTGCCACACCGAGTGAGATCATCATAGGGTATGACCTCTGCTCTTATAAACCCGCGCGAAAAGTCGGTATGAATAGTTCCTGCAGCGTCTTGTGCAGGGAGTCCTGCTGGTATACTCCAGGCCCTGACTTCGTCTTCGCCGACAGTTAAAAAAGATGCAAGCCCCAGGGTTGAATAAGTCATACCGATGACCTGAGTTAAGGCAGAATCTCCTAACCCAAGGTCCGTTCTAAACTCAGACTCTTCTTCATCTGACATTAAAGCCAGTTCAGATTCCAATTTTGCAGATAAGCTTACTTCACCTAACTCGGAGTCGATATCATAGTCCCAATCCATATTCTGGAGTGTTATAGGTTCTGACGTTTCGTCAGTATTGAATGCGACTATTACTGGTTTACCTGTGAGCAACTGATAATTAACCAAAAATGAGAGGTCAGATTCGCTTAATTGTTGTCTTCTTAGTGGGATACCATCTTCCAATCCCTGCTTAACCTTTTTGACAACCTCTTGTTGTTTTACTACGTTCGGCCTCTCGGAGACTTTGGACTTCTTGATAGCGTCTTCTAATCGGTCGACTGCTCGGTCAAGAATCTCTAGATCGGCAAACAGGATTTCATTGAGCATTGTGGACAAGTCATCTTTGGGATCGATGTTATTTGCTGGGTGAATGATACTAGGATCATCAAAGCTCCGTATTACGATTAGAAATGCATCAGCCCCTTGTAATAAATTCCGGTACTGTCCAGCGATGCCCTGGGATTTCGATTCGTGGTTAGACCCAGGAATATCAAAATACTTTATTTCTGCATGCACAATTTTTTTGGGATTATACATCTCAGAGAGCACGTCTATACGGCTGTCTGGCACCTTTGTTACCCCTATATGAACTTCTGACATGCCACCACCGGTGGTCTCAGCAGTCCCTTTTGTTAAAGCATTAAATACAGTGGTTTTTCCACTTTGTGATAACCCGATTATTCCAACATCCATATATGATTTATACCTTTTGTATTGTAGTTTAGTCTCTTGCTAACACGACTGTTCCAGTAGATGATAGGGATCCACCAGTTCCATTTACTATCGATATCTTAGCATTTTGACTTGGATTTGATTTACTTTTAACTTGTCGCTCGCCTACTTCACCGCGAAGCTGGCGAACTGACTCCACCAAAAGAAAGCTACCGTACATACCAGGATGCGTGTATGACAGGCCTCCACCGTTAGTGTTTAGTGGGAAATCTCCCCCCGGTGCGGTCCGTTGGTTGGCTACGAAGTCTGCTGCTTCCCCTGGTTTGCAGAATCCCAATCCTTCAAGAGTTATCATCACGGTATATGTAAATGAGTCATATATCATCGTAAGGTCTATGTCATTGTGAGTTAAACCTGCTCTTGATAGAGCAGTAGGTCCGGTTTCTCTTGATACAGAGGAGGTAAAATCTGGCATCATGCTTACTATATTGTGGTCGTGGGCTTCTGCGGCTCCCAATACCCAGATGGGCTCCTTTCGGCAATTCTTGGCTTTCTCTGCCGATGTGACTATTATGGCTGCGCCAGAATCTGTGACTAAACAACAATCGACTAAGTGAAAAGGCCAAGCGACCCACCGTGAGTCGTGGTATTCACTAAAAGAGAGTGGAGTGTCGTGCATTACAGCTTTAGGGTTTAAGTTTGCCCATTTTCGAGTGGCAACTGCTATCTCTGCCATCCCTTGACGTGTTTTATCTTCGCCATATTGATGCATATATCTAGTACAGGCCATTGCGTAATTAATTGGTTGTCCAATCATCCCGTATGGCGATTCGTATTGGGAGACTGGAAGATTTGGGTCAGTAGGAATTCTTGCCCTGGTTGATCTTCCTGCCTGTCCGTGAGTGATCAGTGCAACGTCGCAGTATCCTGCCCTGATGGCTGCTAGAGCATGTGCTACGTGAATGACAAAGGATGAACCACCGACTGATGTGTTATCAGTGAAACTAGGTTTTATTCCTAGGTATTCTGCCGTGGCCAACGAGGAGAATCCGGCAGTAAAAACCCCGTTCACGTCTGCTTTAGACAAACCGGCATCTTCTAGTGCATTTGATGCAGCCTCTGCGTGGTGCTGTAAAGATGATTTATTTGGAACAGTGCCCATTTCATCGGATTCAGCAACTCCTACTATAGCGATATCGCGTTCGTTTCTAAAAGAATTAGTCATTGCAATATACCTTTCTCATCGTCTTATATAATCAAGGTCTCAGCATAGCTTGATCAGCCGGGCCATGACTGATGGTACAACAACCTATAGGTTTAGGACAATGGTCATGTCCCTTGATATGGTCAGAACGAACCGGTAGATCTCTTTCTAAACCTACGTGTTAAAATACTAATGGATGCAACGAATTGTTTGAATTGTTTAAGTTCATCCACTTCAGAAAAAGAAGGTGAATCATGCCTCGTAACTTCTGGATGATCACTTGTAATGAATTAAATTACCAGATCACCAAAGAACAAGGGTTTGTATGTCAAGGTCTTAAAGGTCAGTACCGACGTAAGGTGCAAAGAGTCGAAATCGGGGATAGGCTGTTGTACTACGTCACCGGTATACGATGTTTCACGGCTACGGCCACCCTGATATCTTCTTATCGTGAGGAAGAGACGATAATATGGCAGAATGAAGGTAAAGCCGACTGGCCATATAGAATCGACATCGAGCCGGAAGTGGTTCTGGATGAAGATCAGTATATAAACGCAGGTCTTTTAGCTCATAGGTTAGATTACGTGAGGCGATGGCCGCCAGAAAACTGGTATATGGCTTTTCAGGGAAACCTTCATTTGCTCCCCAAGAATGATTTTTTCTTAATTGAAGAAGAGATGAAAAAGCTCAAGTTCGGTCCAGAATATAAACCTCAAATAGAGCCACCTCCGGAGAGGTCTAAGTCTAGGGGTAGGAGAAATCGTGGTGGCGCGGGAAATCGCAATGCCAATAAAGCCGCAACCGCAACCGCGTCAGGGGAATAAGAATCTATACTGTTATCCGAGATGAGGCTGCGCTTATCTCGTTTATAACCTCTGGGTCGGTTTCTACTGAAAGTTGCTCTCTCAAAGCCAGCTTTGATGCATGGCCCCCAATTTTGCCTAGTGCCCACGCTGAGTGACCTCTAACGATGGGTGAGTCTGATTTCAATGCGTGTGTCAGGGCAGGAATTGAATCTGGTGATCCTATATTTCCCAGTACTATGCAGGCATTTCTCTGCATACCGTGATATTTAGCGCGCATTATTGGGGTTCCAGCAAAATTTTCTCGAAATTGATGCTCAGACATAGTTAGAAGATTTATTAAGTCCAGAGATTGTTTGGTGTTAACTTTGAACAAAGGTTCTTTTGCAATCTGAGATTTGACGTTTACGGGACATACGTCTTGGCAGATGTCACAACCAAACACCCATTCACCGATAGAATCTCGTAACTCCGTAGGGATAGAGCCTCTGTTTTCGATTGTAAGATGGGATATACAACGTGAGTTATCAATGGTGTAAGGATCTGTTATAGCTTTGGTTGGGCATTCTTCAATACATCTACTACAGGTGCCACAATGTTTCTTCAGGGGTAAATCTATATCTAATTCCAGATCAGTAATGATCTGCCCCAAGAAAACCCATGAACCTAACTGAGGGGACAATAGGTTGGTGTTTTTTCCTATCCAGCCTATACCTGATCTACGTGCAGCAGCCCTATCTAGCATTGGGCCATCATCTATATACCATCTTGATTTGAAACTAGTACCCAATACATTTGAAATGTTTTCTACTAGTAACTTCATTCTTTTCTTTACTACTTTGTGGTAATCCTTGCCCCACGCATATACTGCTACCTTGCCCATAGGTCTATGTTTGTTAGGGTTAGGTTTACGGTCTTGGTAATAATTCATCCCCACAGAAATTATCGATTTTGCTTCGGGTAGTAAAGTAGACGGATCCGTTCCTCGGATCACTCTGCTCTCATTGAACCAGGGTAATCCGGACATTTTCCCTGATCGTATCCGATCAATTGCTATATCTCTATCTTCAATAAAACTTTCAGCTGACGTTATATTGCACAGGTCAAAATTTAGCTCACTAGCTGAATTTTTAATTATCTCTGTCAAGTCACTTCTGTTCATATAGACTTCTATGATCCAAAATTCGAAGATTCAAACTTATATTTGTTTTGCTAGATGTTTTCATTCTGATATGCCCCATCGTATTTTTGTTGGGTTGGTGCGTCTAATACCATAAATACGAGCTGCATAACGCGGGCATTCTTCTGGATGTCGTACCCATCAGGATGATAGATATTAATTAAGGCCTGGGAACGACCGTTGTACCCTGCGTCCCATACGGCAGTGTGTATGGCTACACCACTCCTCAACAAACTTGATCTGGGACGTGCGAGGGCCATAAGGTTCCCTGGTAGTGATACGATTTCATTGAACGTTATAAGAAAAGAACCCTGTGGAAGATGTAACCGATCTTCTTTATCAAACTCTAGGAGTGAGGTTTCTGAGACTTTCCGATCGTCTGGTCTTTTACCGATGCTGCCAGCTGTGTCAAGCGTGTAAACACTGTTTAACGTTACATCAAAACCGTTAGGTTGTATCTGCTCTTCAAGTGATAGGTATGAAGTAATCAACGGGGGGTCCCCATTGATGAGCTGGAATATAGTTTGATTGCTGAGGGTTGCCGTCATTTAAACAATCATGCTCAAATTAATAAAATATCTCGGAGATAATCTTATACCATCTCCGAGATATTTTAATAGGTCTTATTTTTGGTTAGTCGTGCATGAAATCTTGTATGTCGGCAGGCAACGGAACAAACTTGGGGATTTCAGTTACTACAGCTTGTGTCGTAAGTATCATTCCGGCGACGCTTCCAGCGTTCTGCAATGCACTCCTCGTTACTTTTGCTGGGTCAATGACACCCTTAGCTACTAGGTTTGCGTATTGTCCAAGTTCGGCATCAAATCCCCAATCGTCCTTACCATCTCTAACATGTTCCAAAACTACTTCGCCAGAGTATCCAGCATTTTCGGCAATTAGCATGAGAGGGGCGCCGAGCGCTCTCTTCACGATATTAACGCCTAGAGATTCTTCGCCAGTTAGTTGCTTTTCGAGCTGGTCAAGCACGTGTTCAGCTCTAACAAGGGTTACTCCACCCCCAGGCACTATACCTTCTTCTACGGCCGCTCTCGTAGCCGACAGAGCATCTTCAGTCCTAGATTTACGTTCGTTTAACTCTGGTTCAGTAGCAGCACCAACTTTTATTACAGCGACCCCTCCAGCCAGAGCAGCAAGTCTCTCTTGAAGTTTTTCTCTATCATAGTCAGACGTGGTGTCTTCTATCTGGACTCTCAATTGTCCTACGCGGCCGTGTATATCGTCTGAAGAACCGGCCCCTTCAATAATAGTCGATTCGTCTTTAAGGCATATGATTCTTCTCGAGCTGCCCAAGTGATGAAGTTCGACGGAATCCAACGATAAGCCTGTGTCACTGCTGACTACTGTTCCGCCCGTCATTATGGCAAGGTCTTCCAATAAGGCTTTTCTGCGGTCGCCAAAACCCGGTGCTTTGATAGCAACGCAGCTAATAGTTCCACGCATTTTGTTAACAACTAATGTGGATAAGGCTTCACCTTCCACGTCTTCAGCAATTATTACAAGGGGTTTACGGTCACCTTGTGCTATTTTTTCCAATGTTGGGACTATGTCGTTGGCAGCCGATAGTTTTTGATCTGTTATTAAGAATCTGGGTTCGTCTAAAACTACTTCCATACGTTGAGCGTCTGTTACAAAATGAGGCGATAGGTATCCCCTATCTAATCTCATTCCTTCGACTATTTCTAGGTCGTCCGTGAGAGTTTTTGATTCTTCGATTGTTATGACGCCTTCTCTACCGACTTTGTCCATAGCCTCGGCGATTAATTGTGCAATGCCATCTTCATGAGCTGAGAGAGCGGCTACTTTGGCAACTTGTTCTTGATTTTCTACAGCGGTAGAAATACTCCTGATCTCAGCAACTACTGCATCGACAGCTTTATCTATCCCCGACTTTAGAAAGACAGGACTGGCTCCAGAAGCAACGTTCTTAAATCCTTCGTTTACGATTGCTTTTGTTAAGACCACTGAAGTAGTGGTGCCATCACCGACCACATCATTCGTTTTTGAAGCGGCCTCTTTTACTAGCTGGGCACCCATATTCTCATATGCGTCTGGTAGATCTATTTCTTTTGCTACGGTTACGCCGTCACTACATACAACAGGGAGGGCCCATACACGAGCTAGCAATACGTTTCTTCCGCTGGGTCCTAATGTAAGGCCTACAGCTTTTGCTAGCTCATTTACTCCTTTCATTAAACTACTTCGAGCTTCTTCATCAAAAATTAATTGTTTTTCTGCCATACTATGAGCCTCTTCTTTAAGTAAAATAACTATACGTGCGAGGTTGCACTACCAGTCTTTATATACGGTTCCGGCTAACCAATATGCGTTAACCTGTATTCATTGTCAACAGTTTAACATCTTGCCGCTATTTGTTGCAGTTTTTATTCGTTTCGCGAATGACAAATTGGTAAGTGTTCTCAATGAATTGGTATTCCCCATTTCTTTATAGCAGTTTGAGATGTGTCTGAATAGGGAATGTCTTGTATTTCTATTCCTGATGAGGGATGAACTAATGTGGGGGCTATTTCTAAAAGAGGAATTAATACAAAGGATCTTTCCAGAATCCTGGGGTGCGGGATATGTAGGTCTGGTGTTTCACACGATATCACTTGGTCTCCATAAAACAAGATATCAATATCTAGAGAGCGCGGACCATATCGAAATGACGGTTCTCTACCTACCATGGTCTCAACTGATTTTACTAAAGCCAGCAACTCTATCGGGTTTTGCGATGTGCGAATCCTGATTGCGCAGTTTAAAAAATATGGCTGGTTTGCATAACCCCAAGGTTCGGTTTCATATATTGAAGAACACTCCATAAAACTAATATCAGGCTGCACTGATAGCAAGGATATGCCATCGGCGATATTATCTGCTCGGTTGCCCATATTTGAACCTAACCCCAGGTATACGTTTAATCTGTCCAATTCACAGGTCTCCAGTTTCTGATTATAGCGTCGGACATTTTTGATACTCGGATCATCTCTCTAACGTCATGGACCCTGATGATATCTGCTCCACAGGCTATTGATAAAGCTATTGTTGCGGCTGTACCTTCAATACGGGCTTCCACTGGCAACTCTAGAATTCTTCCGATTGTGGATTTTCTTGAAGTTCCAATTAATAATGGGCTTCCTAGAACTCTGAATTCGGCTAATCTATTTAATATTTCTAAATTGTTCTCGGCGGTTTTTGCGAAACCTATGCCAGGGTCTAGTATTATCTCCGTATTCGGTATGCCGGTTTTTATGGCTTGGTTTTTGCATTTTTCAAGGCTGTTTATTACATCGGATACCACATCTTCATAATTGGGCGAACGATCATTATGCATAAGAACAATAGGGGCCTGTTGTTGAGCCGCCACTGAAAGAATTTCAGGGTCCGCAATTCCTCCCCATATATCGTTGATAATCGATGCGCCTGTGTTTAAACATTGTCTAGCTACTTCGGATTTGTACGTGTCGATGCTAATAGGAATATTCACCTTTTGTGCTACTGCACTGACGGCTGGGAGTAGGCGATTAATCTCATCAGCCTGATTAACAGCTGTATGACCTGGTCTAGTAGATTCTGCTCCCATGTCGATTAGGTCAGCCCCTTCGGACTCAAAACGGAGTGCTTGATCTACTATTTTATCAATATTAGAGTCCAGACCATCACCGGAAAACGAATCAGGTGTGATATTTATTATGCCCATCACGTAGGTCCTAGTGCCCCATTTGATAGGTTCGTTATTCGCAACTTTAAGGTCAGATATTCGTGTCAATTATATTCCCTGACACTTAAGCGATCTGGTTGCTTAAGCGATTTTCGCATTGTACACCGCAGACTATTTATCTTGCACCGTTTGAGAGGTGTTTGCTAGCATGTCACAAGAGTCTATTGAATAAGGATTGGTGATGTCGCAAAACGCTAGAAATATAGACACCAAGATTGATGATCTTAATAAATTGAGAGATCAAGCCCATAAAGGCGGTGGGCAAACTAGAATTGATCAGCAGCATGGGAGAGGAAAACTAACTGCCAGAGAGCGATTGATCGCTTTTATGGATGAAGGGACCTTCCAAGAGTTAGACTCGTTTGTTACCCATAGGACAACTGATTTTGGGCTTTCAGATCGACAGTTCCTGGGAGATGCGGTCGTTACTGGATATGGCAAGGTGGACGGTAGACAGGTATTTGCATTTGCCCAGGATTTTACTGTATTCGGGGGCTCATTATCCGAAGTAGTCGGTCAAAAGATCTGTAAGGTTATGGATTTAGCAGGAAAAACAGGTTGTCCTATAGTTGGGTTAAATGATTCAGGCGGAGCTAGGATACAGGAAGGTGCTTCGAGTTTAGCTGCTTATGGAGATATATTCTCAAGAAACACCCTATACTCGGGTGTAATACCCCAAATATCTGTCATATTAGGTCCGTCTGCTGGTGGGGCAGTTTATTCTCCAGCCATAACAGATTTTATATTTATGGTTAAGGGAATTGGGCAAATGTATATTACGGGCCCTGATGTAGTTAAGTCAGTTACTGGTGAACAGGTTACCCATGAAGAATTAGGAGGAGCTGATCCACATTCCACCAAAAGTGGGGTCGCTCACTTTGTGTCCAGTAGTGAATCAGATTGCCTCGATGATGTCAGAAGGCTTTTAGGTTTTTTGCCTTCCAATAATCTTTCAGATCCACCGCAATACGATGTTGATCATATACAATCGGATCCTGAACTTCGTTATATCGTCCCAGATGAAGCTAATAGACCTTATGATATTAGAGCGGTGATTAATAAAATCGTAGACGAATGTGACTTCATGGAAGTCCAAAGCGATTATGCCCAGAATGTCGTTGTGGGATTCGCTAGAATGAACGGTTCGACTGTCGGTATAGTCGGTAATCAGCCAGCTTACTTAGCTGGAGTATTGGATATAAACGCATCTTCAAAAGCTGCTAGATTTGTTAGATTCTGTGATTGTTTCAATATTCCGTTAGTCACCTTGGTAGATGTACCTGGGTTTATGCCAGGTGTTGATCAGGAATACGGCGGAATCATAAGGCATGGAGCTAAACTGATTTACGCTTATGCTGAAGCTACTGTCCCTAAGATAACCGTCATACTGCGTAAGTCTTACGGAGGAGCTTATATAGTCATGAGTAGTAAACACCTGAGGTCCGATATAAATCTGGCATGGCCTTCAGCAGAAATAGCTGTTATGGGACCTGATGGAGCAGTTAACATAATATATCGTGATGAAATCTCTAAGTCCGATGACCCTGAAGCTACTAGACAGGAATTGATCGAAGATTATCAACACCGATTTACCAATCCTTATACGGCTGCTAACAGAGGTTATATTGACGATGTAATAGATCCCGCCGATACACGTATACGTGTCATAGACGCTCTGAACATGTTAGCCAGTAAACGAGAATCCTTGCCTTCTAAAAAACATGGTAATATCCCGTTATAGATAATAACTATTCATAGATCACTGTTATACTGGCCACTACTATTATTAATAACTACTTAGATAGTGACGGGATTGGTCATGGAATTTGGAATTTTTGATCAGCTACCTCGTGGGACCGGACAAACGTCAGGTAACAGGTATCGTGAATTTATAGAGCAGTGTACGCTAGCTGACACAGTGGGATTTGATTCAGTGTGGATGGCTGAATACCACTTCAACCCCAGATTCTCAGTAATGCCTTCTCCCTTACTCGTAGGAGCTGCTGTGGCCAAATGTACGAGTAATATAAGTATTGGCACGGCGGTGAATCTATTACCGCTGCATCATCCAGTACGCTTGGCTGAAGAAGTCGCAACACTCGATATCATTTCAGATGGTAGAGTCCTATTTGGTGTAGGGAGAGGTTCCAATCCAGAGCATTATTCTGGTCTAAGTGTTGACGTTGACGAGGCTAGACCGAGATTTCTTGAAGGGCTACAAGTAGTTAAGGCATCATGGGCTGATGAAAATGTGAGTCATAAAGGTCAGTATTATGATATCCAAGATTTGGCGGTGGAGCCTAAGCCAATTCAGAAACCGCATCCCCCGATTTATATTGCTGCTAATAGTGTGGATACATTTCCAATAGTAGGAGAACTTGGACATAATATTCTCGTTACTCCATTGATTATCGGGACACAAGGTGTAGTAGAGAATCTGTCCGTTTATAGAAATTCTCTTGTGGATAATGGACATAATATTGATGACGTTAAAATAATTCCTACCCTAGCAGCTTGTGTTTCGGATAATCGTAATAAAGCGAGGGAACTGTTAGGGGCTACTATAGATAATTATTTAAATGTGCTAAAGTCAGGACAATCTCGGCGATCTAGTCGTGCCCAAGAACTGACCGCTGAGTCTATACTTAATGATTATGCCATCGTCGGTGACCCCAAAGAGTGTATCGATCGTATTGAGGAGTTAAAGGAATCAATGGGGTGCCAAGGGGTTCTTTTCTGGCAGAATATTGGCGGGTTGGTTCCCCATGAAGACCTGAAACGTTCGATGGAATTGTTCTCCAACAAAGTTTTACCCCATTTCAGGTAGAGTCAACCTTCGCGCAGTGTAATTGATATGTGATTCAAAAGGTGAATATATGACTCTATTTGACCACGCACGAGAGTTGATGAATAGGACTATTGCCCCTTTGCCGGAGCGCATGCGCCCCAGAACTTTTGATGATCTAGTTGGCCAAGAACACATTCTAGGTAAAGGCAAAATACTGCGTACTGCTATAGATTCGGATAGATTACCATCCATAATTTTTTGGGGACCTCCAGGGATTGGTAAAACTAGTCTGGCTCGGCTAATTGCTAGTGTTACTAAGTCCCATTTTGAAGCTTTGAGTGCTGTAACGTCTGGGGTTGCGGATTTACGAAGACTTATCGGCGAATCTAGAGATAGGCTTTCTATGTATGGCACCAAGACAGTTTTATTCATTGATGAGATACATAGATTTAATAAATCTCAACAAGATGTAATTTTACCGCACGTAGAAGATGGTACTGTAACACTTGTTGGCGCAACTACTGAGAATCCTTCCTTCGAGGTTAATGCTCCCCTATTGTCGCGGTGCAGGGTGTTCACTTTGTTAGCGTTGGATATGAAATCTGTTGAAATTCTTGTACGCAGAGCCCTAGTTGATATCGAATGTGGTTTAGGAATGATGAAAGCGCAGGTCTCAGATGAAGCAATGCAGCACCTTCTTAGTTATTCAAATGGAGATGCTCGTGTTGCATTAAATGCCTTGGAAATTGCAGTAACGAGCTCCGCTGCAAATGAGAATGGCTCCCGAGTTGTTGATGCTGATGCGATGTCTGAAGCCCTGCAGCATCGCTTTGCCAATTACGATAAATCAGGGGACTCACACTATGACACGATTTCAGCTTTTATTAAATCTATTAGAGGATCCTCACCCGATGGAGCGTTGTACTGGCTTGCTCGAATGATTTATGCCGGAGAAGACCCAATGTTTATAGCTCGGCGCTTAGTGATTTCAGCGGCGGAAGACGTAGGTTTAGCTGATCCTAACGCTTTAGTATTTGCTACATCCGCTCAGCAGGCACTTCATCTTATAGGAATGCCAGAAGGTAGGATTATTCTTGCTGAGGCGACTGTTTATTTGGCCTCTGCTCCGAAAAGCAACTCTGCTTATGCAGGACTAGAAAAAGCTTTGAAGGACGTTAGTAACTTATCCTCCGAACCTGTCCCGATGCATCTCAGAAATGCTGTTACAGGATTGATGAGAGACCTGGGGTATGGCCGTGATTATAGATATGCCCATGATTATGCTGAAAATTTTGTTGAACAAACCTACTTGCCGTCGAATGTTGCAGATGCTCGTTATTATCAGCCTTCTGAAAATGGTGATGAATATGAGAAGTCAGTTAGATTACGTCACCTTTGGGAAGATCATTCTGATGAGAAGTAAATTTTAGTTAGTTAAGATAGGGCTTTAATCAGATCTGCTGAAGTTACAATATCAGCTTGTCTAGGAAAGATTTTCTCCATTAAGAAATTATGTACCTCAGGATCTGTATCTGCACAGCAGTCTTCTACTATTATGATGCTGTAATCTGAATCGGCTGCGAATCGTGTTGTGGACAAGACTACTCCGCTGGTTGCGTAGCCTAGAAGTATGATGGTGTCGATTTGATTGGCTCTAAGAGTCATATCTAAATCTGTCCCGTACAAAGCATTTACTCGGTGTTTCCCAACGACAACTTCTCCGTTTATCGGAGATACTCCTGGGTGTATCACTTCAATCGGATCAGATACCGCGGGTTGTCCGGAGTTCTTTCGCTGACTGAAAGTCTTGTTTCGATCACTGATTTCTATATAACCTGGTCGAAATACTGTGGCGGAGTAACAGATTAGCATTCCCGATTGTCTTGCGGCTTTCTGTAGTTCTTGAGTGTTACTCAAAACGTTTCTTTCAATAGAATGAGCTATTGTTCCCATCATATCTTTGTAGAAATCCGCGATTATGAGTGCTGTGGACTTAATATTGATTCTCCCATCAGTCATTAGGCAGCTAACCTCCGTGTATTTATATCAATAGTTGAGTTATTTGGAGTTCGATGCCAGGCTACTGACAACTTTGGATGTGATAGCTAGAGCTTGTTCAATGTCAGGGCCAGTTATATGACGGTGGGTTACCATGCGTATAGAGTTGGGGCCAGGAGAGCTTACCAAGACATCCTGATCTTTTAATGCGGCTATTACCTTAGATGCTTGCCCGACTGATGGGTCTATATCAAATATCACGATGTTGGTGCTGATGGTTTCAGGGTCAATCTTAAGTCCCTTGATGTTAGCTATACCGGTGGCTAATTGTCTTGCATTGGCATGATCATCCGCGAGGCGATCAATCATATTGTCTAATGCTACCAAGCCTGCTGCGGCTAGCACTCCCGCTTGCCGCATACCTCCGCCTACCATTTTTCTCCATCTAAGGGCTTCCTGGATGAATTCTTTGGAGCCGCATAGGACCGAGCCCACCGGACAACTTAGTGCCTTCGATAAACAAAACGACACATCGTCGACGTCTTTTGTAAGCTCCGTAACAGGCACTTCTAAAGCAATCGATGCGTTGAACAACCTAGCGCCATCTAGATGCACCTTGGCCCCTGCAGTATGTGCTATGTTAGCAATTTGTGCGGTCTGACTTGGAGTAAGGACCCCGCCACTACAGCGATTGTGAGTATTCTCTAGACACACTAGTGTTCCAGGCGCAGTATGTATGTTGCCTTTTGGCCGTATTGATGACTCGAGTTCGTCAGGGCTGATTTCTCCCTGATCTCCATTAGAAATGAGTCGTATTTGGACTCCTGCTAGCCCGGAGGCACCACCAGATTCATTCCAGAAAATGTGGGCTTGATCACCCATGATAACTTCATCACCTCGGTCACAGTGGGCTAATATAGCAACCAAATTGCTCATTGTTCCACTAGCCATGAGTAAACCAGCTTCCTTCCCTAGCAAGGCCGCTGCTTTTTCTTGGAGTAGGTTTATAGATGGGTCTTCTCCGTATACGTCGTCTCCAACTTCTGACTGAGCCATTGCGTTGCGCATTTCTTCAGTTGGTTTGGTAACTGTATCGCTTCTTAAATCTATCAAACTCATACTTCCTTATAGACTAAATTTGTTTGCTCCTCGGTGACCTAGAGAACAAAGATTGCGGCACATTTTATCAGGAATCCTTGCTAAACACTACTGAGTGTGATTAAGATTGGTGTAATCAGATAGGAGCGATTTTTATGCGTCAAAGCGCGGTTTCTTTTGAGGCAAATGGTCTAAAGTTTGAAGGAATATTGTCTACTCCGGATGATTTGATCGGCGATGTTCCTGGAGTAGTCGTGTGTCATCCTCACCCTTTGTTTGGCGGCAATATGCACAATAATGTTGTGTCCGCTGTAACTTATCATCTTTCAACGGTGGGGATCGCAACGTTAAAGTTTAATTTTAGAGGTGTAGGAAACAGCGAAGGAGAGCACTCTAAAGGAGAGCTAGAATATCAAGAAGTGGTAGCGGCGCAAAAGTTGCTTTCGGCGTGGCCTGGAATAAATCCAAAGAAGATAGGTATTGTTGGCTATTCATTTGGTACGCGGGTTATATTACGGCACCCGCAGTTGCAAAAGTCTCCGAGAGCTTTTGCCTTCATATCTCCCTCAATAGAGGCTCTTGAAGAATCGACTTTAAAGAATGATAAAAGGCCTAAATTTGTTATATCTGGTACAAAGGATAAGCTACTCCAGTCTGATAAATTGCCTGAAGTCTTAGAGCAGTTTGTGAATCCTCCTATGATAAGCTCTATAGAAGGAGCAGACCATTTCTGGGCAAATATGGAGGATTTGGCAGTAGAACCAGTTTCTACGTTTTTTCATGAAAATCTTACCTAATATCTTACGGCGCAGATCAGAGGATGAAGACAGTATGCCCACTTCTTCTGCCTATCACTGGGCAGTTGCTCAAGGAGCCGGAGTGGTTTTGGCCTTAGACCAATTTACCAAGTATTTGGTGCAACATTTTATTCCATGTGATCCTGGTATGATTTGTAGAGTTTCCATACCTTCAGAAGGTTTTGCTCGTATTACGCATATACACAACAGCGGCAGTATATTTGGACTGTTTTCAGGTAATAACATCCCATTAATTTTTGTATCTTTTGTTGGTGTATGTGTATTGTTGTACATATATAAGATTCAAATAAAACCTAATAATTGGTTTAGGTTGAGCATAGCACTGCAAATAGGCGGTGCCTTAGGAAACGTTACTGATCGCATTCGGATAGGCCATGTCACTGATTTCATCGATATAGGTGTTTCTGCATGGAGATGGCCAGCCTTCAATATAGCTGATGCATCAATTATTACTGGCTTATGTCTCTTAGTATGGACGATTCTACTAGCAGAACGCGATGACAGTGATGAACAATTGATATAATTGACCTGATAGAACACGTGGGAATTTCAACACACGTTGGTATTTTAAAGAAACACAGTTTTGCCTATGCATCTGAACTTTTAAGGTTCCAAATTAATTATTGTGGATAGGATGGATCAACAATATCTAGTTAGTGATTCTGGTAAGAGATTAGACTCTTTTCTTGCAAATCAGGAAAAGGCTACTACTCGTAGCAGACTACAGGCTTTAATAGAGTCTGGTCATGTGACTGTAAACGGATCTTCTGCGAAACCTTCCTACAAAGTAAAATCTGGAGATATAGTGCGTATTAGCATGCCTGCAGCTAGTCCAGTGGATATTGTTCCACAGGATATACCGATCTCCTTTATTTATCAGGATGAACATATAGCGGTTGTTGATAAACCTCAGGGCCTCCCCGTTCATCCTGGGCCAGGGCATCCAGATGGAACACTGGTTAATGCTATTCTGGCTCATTGTCCTGATATAGCAGGTGTCGGAGGAGAGATACGACCAGGAATAGTGCATCGCTTAGACAAGGATACTTCTGGTCTTATTATGATTGCCAAAACACACGATGCCCACCAGAATTTATCTGCTCAAATTAGTAGTAGAAATGTTGACAAAGGGTATCTTGCCTTATGTAAAGGTTTGCTGACTAAGGATGATGGAATTATTGATGCCCCAATTGGAAGAGATCCATATAATAGAAAACGGATGGCAGTTGTTGAAGATGGACGCTACGCCAAGACTATGTACACGGTAATTGAGCGTTTCGAAAGTAGTACATTTTTAAGTGTAAAGCTAGAGACGGGAAGAACTCACCAGATAAGAGTTCATATGGCTCATCTAAATCATCCATTAGTAGGTGACACCGTATATGGTAGGAGTAGCAATATTGTGTTCAGGCATTTTCTACACGCACATTACTTGGCGTTTCGTCATCCAATTACGGGAGAACCTGTCGAATTTCAATCAGATCTGCCAAAAGATCTGTCATCTGCATTAGAATCTCTAAAAAACGATTTGAAGTAAGCGTTATAGCATCAATTTGATGTTAGAGATCAGAGCGTCGCTTCAAAGTCATATGCTAGAATGTCCCCAGGCTCTGCCCATTCGCGTGTGCTCATTAAATTATAGGATTTTATAAATAGTTCTAATGTCTAATCCAGATAATTCCGCGTCGGATTTTATTAGGAATATCATTTCTAACGATATTAATTCAGGGAAATTCGATTCCTCAATTATTACACGTTTTCCTCCAGAGCCAAATGGATACCTTCATATAGGCCATGCTAAATCCATATGTCTTAATTTTGGGGTTGCGAACGAATATGGAGGGATTTGTCACTTGAGGTTTGATGACACTAACCCTGCCAGAGAAGATGTTGAATATGTTGAATCAATTAAGAAGGATGTTAAATGGTTAGGGTATGATTGGCAGGATCATTTGTATTTCGCTTCTGATTATTTTGACCGACTTTACGACTTTGCCGTTGTATTAATACAAAAGGGATTTGCTTATGTAGATAGCCTCGAAGCGGATGATATTCGTAAATACCGAGGAACTCTGACAGAACCAGGCCAAGAAAGCCCATATCGGGATCGTTCAATCCAAGATAATCTAACTCTGTTCGAACAAATGAAGAACGGAGAATTTGAGGACGGTACCCATGTTCTCAGAGCCAAGATAGATATGGCGTCACCGAATTTGAATCTACGAGACCCGACTTTATATAGGATACGTAAAGTACCACATCACAGAACAGGAGATACTTGGAAAATATATCCAATGTATGACTTTGCTCATAGCTTATCTGATTCTATTGAGAAGGTTACTCATTCATTATGCACTCTGGAGTTTGAAGATCATCGACCTTTGTATGATTGGTTTTTAGATGTTTTGGAAGTACATCATTCTCAACAGATAGAATTCGCTCGACTTAACTTGAGTAATACGGTAATGAGTAAACGACTACTGAGAGATTTGGTTGAAAATCACCATGTTAGTGGCTGGGATGATCCGAGAATGCCTACTATATCTGGCCTCAGAAGAAGAGGATATACTCCAAAAGCCATAAGAATGTTTTGTCATGAGATAGGTATCGCTAAACGAGACACCGAGGTTGAGTTAGCTCTACTCGAACATTGCCTTAGAACTGATCTAAATCTTACAGCGCCTAGGGTTATGGGCGTTCTTGACCCTGTAAAAGTAGTTTTGATTAATTATCCTGAAGATCTAGTAGAAGAGTTTGATGCTATAAATAACCCTGAAGATTCTTCCATGGGCACTCGTAAGGTACCATTTTCAAGGGAGCTTTTTATCGAACGTGGGGACTTCATGGAGAATCCTTCGTCTAAGTTTTTTAGGTTGGCACCCGGTAAGGAAGTCCGGCTTAGGTCTGCTTATTACATAACTTGTGTTGACATAATTAAAAACTCTGCAGGTCAGATAACGGAAATCCAATGCACTTATGACCCTGATTCCCGTGGTGGATCGTCACCAGACGGGCGTAGGGTTAGGGGGACGCTACATTGGGTATCCGCGAAGTATGCCATAAACGCTGAGATACGACTTTACGATAATCTATTTGCGAATAAAGAGAATGGAGATGATGGACTTCTGTCTGATAGGCTTAATCCGGAGTCTCTCGAGATCTTGACTGAATGTTACGTAGAACCGAGTTTGGTTAGGTCATCTCAAGGGGTTACGTACCAGTTTGAAAGGCAAGGATATTTTTGTTTGGATTCTGTTGATTCTACACCGGAACAATTGGTGTTTAATCGGACAGTATCACTTAGAGATACGTGGTCGAAAATAAACCAATCTTGATACTATTGTGATTTGATATCTTTTCTAAACATAGTCGTAAAGTAAGAGCATGAAAATGGGGAAGATTCCTTTATCTGAAAATATTATAGGTTCTAACGGGTTATCCATTAGGTGCATGGTTTGGGGAGATATTAGTGCACCTCCGGTGTTAGCTTTGCATGGTCTAGCTTCATCAGCACATTGGTATGATCTCGTTGCGCCAAAATTGGCAAGAGATTTTAAGGTTATTGCCCCAGATCAACGTGGTCATGGTAAGACAACTCAGGCTACCGAGGGATATGACTGGGAGACGTTGGCAATTGATATGGTGCGACTATTGGATGCTTTAGATATATCTAGAGTCGCCGTGCTAGGGCATTCTTGGGGAGCAACGGTTGCTGCCGGCCTTGCTTATCTTCATCCGGAACGGATAAGCAGCTTGACGATGATAGATGGGGGATTTGGCCGGATCGGTTCTTCTGAGATAAGCGATTGGGAAACTGTTAAACAAAGTACATTTCCTCGGGATGTGTCTGGTACTCGAAGTGAATTTTTGCATAGAATGAGTGAACAACTTTCTTGCTGTTGGGATGCTGATATAGAACGTATAGTGCAGACGATGGTGTGGGAAGATGACTCCGGTCAAATGAATGATATTTTACATCCAGATAATCACATCCAAGTTATGAAAGCGATGTGGGAAGAACCAGCATCCTCGATGTGGACAAACATTAAGTGTCCTACGCTATTGGTCCCGGCAGGACCTTTACCCATTAAACGGCACCTAGAGAGATTTTGGAACAAGCAAAACAGAGTAGCGGTTGCATCTAGGACTATTTCTAACTGTAAAGTACACTGGATTCAGAATACGATTCATGACATTGGGTACCACAGGCCAGAGTATCTCTCAAATGTCATACGGGCATTTTTAAACAATAATTTATGATACATTTTGCGCTAAGACGCACACGCACTAGTTCAGAGGATACATGAGCGAACAAGTTAGAGTCAGATATGCACCAAGCCCTACGGGCCATCCCCATATCGGGAATATTAGAACTGCACTATTCAACTGGTTGTTTGCAAGACGTAACAACGGGAAGTTTATAGTGAGAGTTGAAGATACTGACCAAGAGAGGTTAGTACCTGGAGCTGTGGATAGCATATTGGAGGGCCTCCAGTGGCTTGGCATAGACTGGGATGAAGGTCCTCAGGTAGGTGGTGCCTATGGGTCTTATTACCAATCTGAAAGGCTCGACCACTATAGTGACGCTGCTAATACTTTAATAGAGACAGGGCATGCGTATCGTTGCTATTGCACGAGAGAAAGGCTTTCGGATCTCAGAGAAGGTCAAAAAGCTAATAAACAGTCGATAGGCTACGATGGTCATTGTAGAATGCTGACTCCTAGTAAACTGACTGAGCTAGACAGTTCAGGCTCAAGTTATGTGGTCAGGTTCAAGATGCCACTTGATGGAACGACTAGCGTTAATGACATTATTCGCGGAGAAGTTGAGTGGCAACATCATCTGCTAGATGATTTTGTTCTGCTGAAATCTGATGGATTCCCAACGTATCATCTTGCCGTGGTCGTTGATGATAACTTGATGCACATTAGTCATGTCCTGAGAGCAGAGGAATGGTTGTCGAGTACCCCTCGTCATCTTTTGATATATCAAGCACTGGGTTTTACTCCACCAAAGTTCGGGCATTTGCCTATGATTTTGGGTCCTGATAAATCAAAGCTGTCAAAGAGGCATGGTGCGACGTCAATCCTGGAATACCGAGATGATGGCTATCTGCCCGACGCTCTTAAAAATTTCATGGTGTTATTAGGTTGGTCTCTTGATGACCATAGTGACGTAATACCTTTAGAAACTATTCAGGGGGAGTTTAGCCTCGATAGAGTCGGCAAGCCAGCGTCGATATTTGATATAGAGCGACTCCAATGGATGAACGGAGTTTACATAAGGGATCTTGCTGATGAACAGCTGGCTGACTTGATGCTACCGTTTATTACTGGTGGTGCCGAGGAATGTATAGATAGAGATTATTTGATAAGAATCGTTCCCCTTATCAAAGAGCGTATGAAGACGTTACTTGAATCTAAAGATATCACGTCCTATTTTTTCGATTCTGATGTGGGTTGTAGTAAAACTCAGATCATTCAGAAAGGTATGGATTCACTTCAAACTAGTACGGCTCTCAAAAACATTATTTCTGCAGTTCATAAGTTAAATCCTTTCTTATCTGCGAATATTGAAGAAGTCTTAAGGACTGCCTGTGCGGAGTCAGATTTAAAACCAAGAGAATTTTTTGGTCTCATTAGGAGTGCAGTTACAGGGAGAGACGCTACGCCACCGTTATTTGAACTGATGGAGGTTTTGGGAAAAGACTCCACTGTGTTGCGACTAGAGAAAGCCCTTACGTTACTCTAACAAGTGTTTGCACTCTGTAAACGCCTAGAGCTTCCGGGTAAATTACTCAGAAATTAAGCCAATTTTCAACTTTTTTTAAAAAAATATCAAAAATTGGCTTAAAACTGCCTTGACAATACCTCGAAGAGCACCTGTTATATTACAGCTTAGTTACCATAACTAATAATTTAATGATCCTATTTCGGGATGCTTATTAATATGGTAGCGAGGTTGGGATTATTAAACAACCGAATTAGAGTACAGGTTTTGAGCAGTTTCGAGGAGGTGTCAGTTACTAACATGATGTCAACATCTGTAAAAATACTGAGTGATGGTGTGGTGAAGTTTGACGGTGGGTCGGTATTTGGCCAGGTACCGAAAGTTGCCTGGGAAAATAGTGTTAGTACGGACCGGAAAAACCGTATAACCATGGGTCTGAATTGTATGTTGCTCCA
>CAZVRK010000007.1:67847-92614 GCA_964629875.1 uncultured Dehalococcoidia bacterium
TTAGTACGGACCGGAAAAACCGTATAACCATGGGTCTGAATTGTATGTTGCTCCAAGTTTGTGGAAAGAATGTGTTGGTTGATGCAGGAGTCGGACCTAAAGATAACGATAAAGACAAGGAAACTTATGGATTGGTTCCGAGCCGGTTGTTGAAAGGACTTAAAAGCGCAGGCCTTACCCCTAAAGATATCGATTCCGTGATTTTAACCCATCTGCATTTTGATCATTGTGGTGGGTGTACCCGACTCGATAGAGCTGGCAATATAGTTCCTACTTTTCCGAAAGCAACTTATTACATCCAAAGATCCTGTTGGGAAGATGCACAGAGCCCAAATGAGAGGTGCTCAGCTTTTCACAGGGAAGAAAACTTTAAGCCAATTGAAGAGAAATCTCAACTTGAGTTACTCGATGGCGACACGGAAATTTTACCAGGGTTAAATGTCGTCGTAACTGATGGACATGCTATTGGTCATCAGATGGTGCTATTTAATCATGGCGGTGAGAGGGTAGTGTTTCTTGGAGATATAGTCCCTACTCATCATCATTTAAATCTACCTGTGATATCTGCATTTTCGTTTTCACCTGAAGAAACGCTTCAGAGGAAAAAAGAGATTCTATCAGAGGCTGAGCAGCAAGGATGGTTAATAGTTTTCTCGCATGGTACTGATACTAAGGCAGGTTACTTGGAGAGAAGAGGTAACACGACGTATCTGAGACCAGTAGAGTTATAGAGAGCATTATTCTTTTTATCTCCTCTTGTGTGTGGATGGGTGGGGAGGTGCCGCGGTGGCCTGAATCAGCAGGCCACCGCATTTTTTATTTAAGGAATTGTTGCCCAAACGCAATCGTCTTCGAGTGATTGTAATTTCGCATCAGTTATCGTATTTCGTATATCACGAGTAGTTTTAGTTTGTACTCTGATATAGTTTTCGGTTATACCTTTCCAATAGGATTCTTTGTTATGGACTTTGTGAGTTTCCCATAAAACTCTCTGATTGGTGTTTAGGAATTTATTTCTGAAATTAGTGAAACTAGCTTTAACTAGTTCATTCAAAATTGTGATTCTTTCTTTTTTCACTATGGGTGATACGTGATCAACGAGATATGTTGCACTAGTACCTGGACGCTTAGAATACGGAAATACGTGAAGATTACTAAAGGAAATATTTGAGACTGATTCTAAGGTTTCGTTGAAATCAGAGTCGGTTTCTCCAGGGAACCCTACTATAAGGTCACCTGTTATAGCTACATTGGGAACATTATTCCTAATGAATTCCACGCTGTCATAAAACTGTTGAGTGGTATATCTTCTTCTCATAGCGTTGAGGATCTTATCGCATCCGCTTTGCAATGGTATGTGGAAATGAGGGCAAAGCCTCTCATTTGCCCATAGGTCAAGCAAATGTGTATTAATTTCTTGAGGTTGAAGAGAAGATACACGGAGTCTTGGTATGTCAGTTTCTTTTAATATTCGCTGTATTAACTGAGGTAAAGACGACCCTGGTAAATCAAATCCGTAAGAACCTAGTTGTGTGCCAGTCAAGACAACTTCTCGATATCCTTCAGAAACAAGTTCATTAATTTGATTGATTAAAGTCGAGGAGGGAATGCTTTTTTCTCTGCCTCTGACCTTCGGTACAATACAATAGCTACATATTTGATTGCATCCTTCTTGTATCTTCACCATCGCGCGGCATCGTGACAAGTGTGTTTGCAATGGTTGCTCAATATTATTAACTGGACGGGTATCTATCCGATGAATTTTATTGATCAACTCAATGATGTTGTCTTTCTCAGTATTCTTTACTACCAAAGATACTTCCGGCATTTCTGAGAGTTCATCTTCGGCTCTTTGGCTATAACAGCCCGCGGCAACTATTAATGCGTTGGGATTGTGTCTGTGAGCTGATCGTAAGGCTTGACGGGCTTTAGAATCAGCGGTAGAGGTTACGGTGCACGTATTTAACACGTATATATCTGCTGTAACTATTGAATCCACGATATTAAAGCCAGCCGACACAAATTCGCGTGACATCTTGTCGCTGTCCGCTTGATTCAACTTGCAGCCATGCGTATGTATTAGAATATTATTAGTTAAGTGATTAGTCATAAGATACTATTATCTCTTAGTAGTAGAAATATTGTCATCAGAGCTACTCCATAGTTTTTCGATGGCGTGAGCAACATCGTCTAATAACATAAAAAGGTAGTCGAGCCTTAGTCCAGATTCGCGGACTTTCTCTATCATGTCGGGGAAACCGTCTAATTGTTTAAAAGAGTCTCGAATTTGTCGGTCTTTCCGATCTTCACCTAGTTTTACAATATAATCACGGATCTCTTCGTCTTCAGACAGGATATAACCTACTGACAAGCCGTGTTCCTTTGCGGCCAAGATTAGACTTCCCCAAACCAATTCTTCAGCTATGGTCCATCGCCCGTCTCTCAATTCAGAGAACCCTTTTGTAAGAAGAGCCTTGCTGCGAGTACGATGATTTATAAGTTGGGTATAACGTGAATCAGGATCAATACTCATTATTAGGCGAAAGAAACTCTAGACATATATCAATTATTCTAGCATAAGGAAAAACCAAGGCTGACTGAAAGAGAGAAAATCATAGGGTAGGCGCCCTTCATTCGCTTGATACGTCCGAACGGCGAGGCTACAATATGCGAAGATGTTTGTTCGAAGATTGTTGTTCAAGAAATACGGTACTCCTGAATCCTATTGGTCTACTCTCATACGATGCAATCAGAGCAATCTTGTTTCAAAGTGATTGATATACATGACTGTCTATACTAACCATGGTAAGGGCCGATGTGATTTAGAACATGTCCGTCGCAGAATTACCACAGGAATATTTTCTGACATACTAGATATTCAGGAAGCTATGGATTTAGTGGATATCTCCGCGGAGCAGATTGGGGAATATTGTTGCATAGCTTCAGAGATAAGAGATTATGGTAAAGGTAACCGCATAACATTCTCGCCTAAGGTTTTCATTCCACTTACACGATTATGTCGAGATTTTTGCGGATACTGTACATTTAGACAAGATCCATCCGAATCAGAAGAGCTATACCTTTCTCCAGAACAGGTTCTCACGGTGGCTACTAAAGCGCAGGCGCTAGGTTGTTCGGAAGCTTTGTTTACTTTAGGCGAGCGCCCAGAACTTAGGTATCCAGAAGCTATGACTTGGCTGAAAACTAATGGATACACTACGACCATTGAGTACCTCACAGATATGTGTAAGTTGGTATTGTCTGAGACGTCTTTGATACCCCATGTTAACCCAGGTACTATGAGTTACCGAGAAATGTCTGAGTTGAGACCATACAGTGGTTCAATGGGAATAATGCTGGAGAGTACTAGTGAAGATTTACACGCTCCTGGAGGGCCACACGAATTTGCTCCCAGTAAGAGGCCATCTGTACGTATAAAAACTACCAAGATAGCGGGAGAACTTAATATACCGTTCACAAGTGGCATATTGATCGGAATAGGCGAATCTCGTTCGGACCGGATTAAAGCTTTGTTAACACTTGCTGATATACAGAAAAATTACGGTAATATTCAGGAAGTAATAATTCAGAATTTCAGATCAAAAGAAAACATTCCGATGAGATATTCCCCTGACGCGGAATCATTGGAGCTAAGATGGACTATAGCTACTGCGAGGATTATTTTGGGGTCTCAGGCTAATATACAGGTTCCGCCTAACCTAAACGGAGAAGATTACGATACGTATATTTCTGCCGGTATAAACGATTGGGGTGGAGTTTCTCCGTTAACTATAGACTATGTTAATCCGGAATCTCCCTGGCCAACGTTGTCAGAACTCAACAATCGCACCGCAAAAATGGGATTCAATCTTGTCCCGAGACTACCGATCTACCCAGAATACTTTATCAATACTGATCGATATACCGACGCAAATATCAAACTTAAACTGCTTAAATTGAGTAATGATCAGGGCTACATAAAAGGAGGCATTCAATCTTATGTCGATCCAAAGTGATAGATCATCAGGTAATAATGATTCGGATATAGTGCTAGATGGAATTGACGTCAATGTATCCAAAATACTTGATCGGGCTCTGGATGGTAAAGATATATCCTCGGAAGACGCAGTTGTATTGCTTAACACTACAGGACGAGAGTTTCACTGTGTGAGTATGGTCGCTGATGAACTGCGGTTTCGGACTGTAGGAGATGTAGCTACTTATGTAGTAAATAGAAACATAAACTTTACTAATGTATGTATTAAGAGATGCGGGTTCTGCGCGTTTAGTAGAGATTTTAGACAAGAGGAAGGTTATTTTTTGCCCGTAGATGAGATCATTCGTAGGGCGAAAGAAGCATGGGATTATGGAGCAACGGAAATATGTGTCCAGGCCGGATTGCCTCCTCAAATGGAAGGCGATCTTTATATAAAATTAACAGAGTCTATTAAGGCAGAACTACCGGACATGCACATACATGGATTTTCTCCAGAGGAAGTATTATATGGTTCGATCAGATCAAAGACGTCTGTCAAAGAATATTTAACGGGCTTAAAGGACGCTGGGGTAGGCAGCCTGCCCGGCACATCTGCAGAAATCTTAGATCAGGGCCTACGAGATAAAATCTCCCCTGGTAGGATAACAGTGGATCAGTGGGTTGAGGTAATCACTACAGCACATGAACTCGGTATACCGACTACATCTACCGTAATGTTTGGGCATTCCGAGACTTATAAACAACTCACGGACCATATTGTTTTGTTGAGAAATATACAGTCACAAACTGGAGGGTTTACTGAATTTGTGCCGTTGAGTTTTGTGAACAGTGAGGCCCCAATGTTTCTTCAAGGATTGGTCGATAATGTTAGATCAGGCCCATCCGGTATGGAAGTTATAAAAGTTCACGCGATTGCGCGCATTCTCCTAAATAACTGGATACCAAATATTCAGGCATCTTGGGTAAAAGAAGGAAGCCGAATGTCTCAGTTGCTACTAACATCTGGGGTAAATGATCTAGGTGGGACGTTAATAAACGAAAGTATATCTACCTCTGCTGGAGCTCAGCACGGTCAGTTGATGCGTCCTACTGATTTTAGAGAAATGATTCGTCAAGCGGGTCGTGTTCCTGCAGAGAGATATACGGACTATAAGATCAAACAAGTCTTCGGTAAAGATGATTCTCCTGTGGATGCGCTTGATCTTGTTGGAGATAACGTCGAAGAAATATTTGGTTCGTATAAGAAGCTCGTTCAAATGGATGAATATAGATACGAGCATCCTACCTCTAACAAAGGTCGGGAACTACCTGCTGATCAGGGTAATGTAATTGTCTGAAAACGTAGTTGCTCTAGCTGGGGGAGTAGGGGGAGCAAAGTTGGCGCTAGGATTTTCATGTGTGCTTGACCCCGAAGAGTTAACTATCATTGTTAATACCGGTGATGATGATATATTCCATGGATTATATGTTTGTCCTGATATAGATACCGTAATGTACACTTTGGCCGGTTTATCAAACACTGATACCGGTTGGGGTTTGGCGGATGAATCTTTTAAGGCGCTATCCATGCTAGATAGATATGGTTGCGATACATGGTTCAATTTAGGAGATCTAGATTTCGGGACACATATTATGCGGAAATGTCTCTTAGACGATAATTACACTCTAACTGAAACTACTGCTTATTTATGTCGGAAACTCGGTATATCGACTCATGTATTACCTATGACGAATGACAGAATAAGTACCGTTATAAAAACTGTTGGAGGAGACCTGTCTATGCAACAGTATTTTGTGAGGGACAAAGCTGAACCTGAAGTTCTTGATATAACCTATGTCGGGAGTGACACGGCTCAACCGAGTGAAGAATTTTCCGAAGCCTTAGATAATGCGGATAAACTAGTGTTTTGTCCTTCTAATCCCTTCTTAAGCATAGGTCCGATACTTGCTTTAGATGGAATCCGAAGTAAGATGATGGACCTCAAAAAAGATAGTCATATTAGGATAGCAGTGAGCCCCATAGTGGCAGGAGATTCTGTAAAAGGACCGGCAGGGAAGATAATGCGTGAATTGGGGTATGAGGTATCGTGTGTTACTGTTGCCGAATTGTATCGCGATTTGTGTGATGTGTTTGTAATAGATGTATCGGACAGCAAACACTGTAAAGCTATACAAGCCTTAGGCATTAATCCTTTGGTGGCACCCATTATAATGAACTCAAAAGCTGATAAGATAACCCTAGCGAAAACACTATTAGAATTGGACGTTAGCTAAATTATGATCGAAACGTCGTCAGTGGTCCCAATAATTCCTATGAAGCCGTTAGCAGAGGGAAAGACCAGGCTGGCTCGAGAACTTACGAAGGAACACCGTGCCGAGTTAGTAGCAGGTATGTTATGGCGTGTGATAAATGCTATACGAGGTGCTTCTATAGAAATGTTTTGGGTAATTGGAGGAGATGATAGGGTTAGAGCACTGACCCGGAATATGGATGGGTTGTGGCTTGAGGAAATGGGATTAAATTTAAATGACACGCTAAATAAGGCTTTTGACAGGGCTTTCCAACAGGGTTATTCGGTGATGTATCTTCCAGGAGATTTGCCATTTATCAAGCCTAGCGATATTCATAGCCTGATGAGGTCCTCCGAGCGCGGCAATAATATAACGTTAGCTCCGGCTCGCCGCGACGGTGGTACTAACGGCATATTAGTACCAAACGGTATCCCGTTTACCCCGCAACTCGGGCAGAGAAGTTTCGCAAGACATCTAGCCCAAGCTGCCGCAGCAGAAGTGTCGGTCGCCATATGCTACAGTCAGGGACTCGCTTTTGATCTTGATACTGTGGATGATCTGGAGGCATATTCCCATATGGAACCAGGATTGCTCAGTAGGCTGATACCTAATATGGATACCTAAAATACTATAATGATGATTGCCCGTGACTAGCGAAAAATTGAAATTAGGTATATTACTACCTACCAGAGGATTGTTACTAGACAACGACCGACCGACCACTATCCAGCCCGTTCTGGATATGGCAAAGGAAGTAGAGAGTGCAGGGCTCGATTCTGTTTGGGTTGGTGATAGTCTCACAGCAAAGCCTAGATTAGAACCGCTAAGCACCCTTTCTGCGATAGCTGCTCAGACGAATACCGTTCGACTGGGTACGGCTGTTATGTTGATGGGCCTTAGACATCCACTTCTGTTGGCTCAGACTATGGCAACAGTAGATTTAGTCTCGCAAGGTAGGCTAATTATTGCGACTGGCATAGGGGGAGCTTTCAATGATGCGCAAAAGAAAGAATGGGAAAGCGTTTCTGTAAGTTCCTCCAGACGCGCAGGCAGACTTGAGGAAATGCTCTATTTAATTAAGAGTCTGAACAGAGGGGAGAATATTACTTATCACGGTAGGCATTTTGACATTGATGATACGGTGATGCTGCCTGTGGCAGTTAGAGATTCTGGAGTTCCAATCTTACTAGCTTGTCATGGACGATCTAAGGTCCGAGATATCCAAATCCAGAGAGCTGCAAAGCTTGGGGACGGGATAATATCCATATCGGATACCCCTGAAGAGTATGCTGAAATGGTTAAGGATTTTTATCAGTCAGTTTCAGAACTGGGGAGAGATCTATGTGAAGTCCAGACTACGATGTATATGACTATAAACATGGACGAGAATGTGGGTAGGGCCAAGGCTGATGCTGAAGAATGGTTGCTAGGTTATTATGGAGCCAACATTTGGGGTAACAGATGGGGACCTTTTGGGGACCCTCAAAGAGTTCTAGATCGGATCGTTCAATACAAAGATGCAGGGGCGGAGACTATCATTGTACGATTTGCATCCTTTGATCAAGACGGTCAATTGAATGATTTTCTGAGCAAGATTGCTCCTGCATTGTTATAGTGATCCAAATAAGATAATAGGAGAAATAATAATTTGTACCCGATAGATCTTTCAGGAAAAAAGGGGATAGTTTTTGGCGTTGCTAATGATAGGAGCATTGCTTGGGCAATCTCTAAGGTGTTGTCGGATGCAGGCGCTCAATTGGCATTTACTTATCAAAACGATCGTTTAAAGGATAGAGTAGAAAAATTAGCTGAGACATTGAATGGATCTATCACATTAGAATGTGATGCTTCAAATGATGAACAAATAGCAGCCGTTTTCAATAAAATAAAGAGTGAATTTGGTGAGATTTCGTTTCTGGTGCATAGTATAGCGTTTGCCAATAGGGAAGACCTTCAAGGCAACTTTTCTGATACTGGCAGGGAGGGGTTCCGGTTAGCTTTAGAGATCAGTGCTTTCTCTCTATTACCGTTGGTTAAGCATGCAGCTCCCTTAATGACCGAGGGTGGCAGTGTATTGACTATGACTTTTGATGCGTCACAAAAAGTCTATCCAGGTTATAACGTCATGGGCACCGCTAAAGCTGCTTTAGAACATGAAGTACGCCAACTAGCCTCGGAATTCGGAAATGCCAAGATAAGAGTAAATGCTATATCTGCCGGTCCGTTAGATACCCTGGCAGCCCGAGGTATCTCAGGATTCTTAGATATGAAAAAAATCCATGCTGATAAAGCTCCCTTAAATCGAAACATCACTGCAGAAGAGGTTGCTAAGACAGCTCTTTTTCTGTGTAGTGATATGTCGAGTGGAATAACAGGGACAATAATTCCGGTTGATGCGGGATATCACATAATGGCCATCTAAGTCCGCTATATATTAATTAGATGGGAGTCCTTTAAGGTGCTCCAGATCTTGCGAACTCTTTTCATTAAGCCCCAGAACTTGGTAGGATGCAGCGCGTTTTTCCCATGCAAGTGTGTATTGGGCGTCAAGAGCTATTGATTTTGTGAATTGGTCTATTGCTTCTCTATGGCGTCCCTCTACGGATAATGTAATGCCCAAATCAGTAAACCCTGCTGCGGTTGTTGGCCTCACAGGTATAGGACGTGCGTCCTCTTCGGATTGATTTTCGTCCTCGGTGCCGTTATCAGTGGGTATAACTTCTAGACCACCTTCAAGCCTTTCGTGTTTATCTAGATCCCCAAGTTCATCCTTTATCGTAGCTTGTTGAGATTCGTATACTGGGAGTTCCACAGGGTTGTCTAAAGGTTCTTCGGTGCGATCTATAGACACAGGAGTATTAGAGTATGGTTTTGTCAGTTCCCAGCCGCAATTCACGCAATAATTGTACCCGTTCATATGGGAAGCTGTGCATTTTGGGCATATTATTTGGTCGGGCACTGATGGCTCGCTAACTGGCTTTGATGGCTTCAAAAATACTAGAATCAATAACGGCGTTATTCCCAATATAGGCGGTAATGAAGGAAACAGCAAAGTTGGTACAAGCATTAGTGAGAACGTTAGGCCTGCCCATACGAAGGGATTTCTCCGTTTAGACTGGGCCATACGGATAGACCAAAGTATTGCTAATCCAAGTGATATGTAAAGGAGTATATCGTTCATTTTGGCTAATTCGTTGTGATGGTATTAAGGAGGACCACAGGTTAATGAATATATTTAAACTAGTGGAAAATATTCCTTTACATAAAGTATACTAGCTCAGGCTTAATTTGTAATGCCAAAAGGCGATTATGGGATCTCAGCCGGCCGCCGTATTCTAATATAAGGAATAGAGCGGCTTTTTGCCGCTAGAAATACTAGCGGTATATTAGAACAAGGAATAATACGTATCTGGTGAGGTGCGGTAGGAAGGAGAAAGATATGGTTCAGATGACTTTGTCTGTGTTGAAGGCGGACGTAGGCTCTATAGGTGGTCATACCAAGCCTTCAGAGAAGATGATACAGGCTACGGTGCAAGCGGCAGATCAAGCTGTTAAAAGTGGATTGTTGATAGACACTTTTGTAGCACACACTGGAGATGATATAGCGATTATCGCTTCGCACACAAACGGAAAGGACAACACGGATGTGCATCAGTTTGCATGGAACACTTTTCTAAAAGCCACTGATATCGCTAGAGAATACGGACTGTACGGAGCTGGCCAAGATTTATTGGCTGATGCTCCGTCGGGTAATATTCGCGGTGCCGGACCAGCAGTTGCTGAGATTGAATTCGAACATGATCCAGTAAAGACTAATCCTATTCGTCCCGCTGAGTCTTTCATGGTTTTAGCAGCTGATAAGTGTGGACCAGGCGCGTATAATCTGCCAATGTTTTTAGGGTTTGCTGATCCGATGTATTGTGCAGGACTGATGTTGCCAAGGCTAAATGAAGGTTTCACGTTCAACATCATCGATATGGATAACACTGAAGGTGATAGCATAATATCTCTTAATGCACCTGAAGATTATTACGAGATAACTGTGTTGCTTCGAGATAACGAACGGTTTGGTATAGACTCTATTGTTTCACGCCACACAGGACAAGTAGCGGCTGCTATATCAGCCACTAGAATGCATAACATAGCTGGTTCATATACTGGGAAAGATGATCCTGTGGCTCTAGTTAGAAATCAGGGAATATTTCCTGCTCCGGAGGAGTTAATATCTCCTTATGCCAAGGCCCATTACATTGGTGGTGACGCTCGAGGATCTCACACTATGCCGCTCATGCCTGTTCCTATAAATACACCAGTCGTCGGTATGTATTGTTTACCATTGGTGTCTTGTGTTGGTTTTTCGTTAAGCACCGACGGCCATTTCTCAGATTCGTATGCTGATTTCTTCGACAATATGTCATGGGATCATGTGCGGCTTTTGGCCCAGCAAAAAGGGATAGAAATGAGGTCTCAAGGATGGTCTGGCCCAGCCATGTTGCCTTACGGAGAATTAGAATATTCTGGATTTAGGCAGAGCATAGGAGACTTAGTAGACAGGTTTTCTTTCAGGAAATAAGTATAAAAAAGCCCGCCATTAGGCGGGCTTTTTTATTTGATAATACCGTGGCGTCCCATTATATTTGCTAATTCTGCAATACCATCTGTAATTGTTTTTGTATCTGGGTGGCCGAAGCATAGCCTTGCACAATTTGCTCCCGTACCTTCTGGTGAGAACATAGTGCCGTTTTGGTAACCTACTCCTTCATCGAATGCTTGTTGTTGAAATGCGGCTAGATCTGTATCATGTGGCATTTTCATCCAGATATATAAACCGCCACTAGGGGTGGTCCATTCCGCGGCATCACCGAAGTTTTCGCCAAGAGCCGAGACCATTGCATCTCTTTTCACGCGCAGTGCTTGATTCTGGTCATCGATATGAGAATATAGGTTGCTGCTTAGATATTCTTGTACAGCTAACGCGGCGAATTGGTTTGCAGCCCCTGCTTTGAAACTAACCGCCCTTTGTCGTACTGCTTCAGGTGCCACTAAATAGCCTAGTCGCATTCCGGGGGCTACTATTTTTGAGAAAGACCCTACATAGATTACTTGGCCTGTGTCGTCTAGTGAGTGTATTGACGTTATGTCTTCGCCTTCAAAGCGTAGATCTACGTAACAGTCGTCTTCTAATATGGGAATTCCGTGGCTTCGAGTAATTTCAAGAATTTTCTTTCGACGGTCTAGAGACATGGTCCAACCAAGAGGGTTTTGAAAACTGGGAATTGTATAGAGATATTTGATAGGTTTATTTTCTGACTCGGCTTTGCGTATGACATCTTCTAGAGCTTCAGGTATAAGACCGTCATCATCACATGGAACGCTTCGTACATCCGAACCAAAGAGCTTCATTTGTCGCAGTGTTCCTGAGTACACGTATTCTTCTGTCAAGACTACGTCTCCTGGATTAGTAAGAGCTTGTATTAACATCAGAATCGCTTCACCCGATCCAGATGTGAGCACGATCTCTTCAGCTGAGACGTGTATATCTCTATCTCTAGCTAACTTGTCAGATACGAGTTGCCTAAGAGCTGGCAATCCCAAGGGCGACGGATAGTAAGCTAAGTCCCTACCTTCTCTGTCTATTGCTATTTTTAAGGAATCGATAAGTTCATCGAGTGGCAGTGTGTCGGGATCAGGATATGCTACTGCAAAATCATATTTCGCATGAAGATTTTCGCTTCTGGTACTAGTCGGTGCATTCGCGGCAAATAAGTGACTGTAATTAAAAGCTCTTGATTCTGTCATGGGGCCTCCCAAGTCTTAAGTGGTTATCAGTGTATATGGATATTATTCCACTTCGCAACCGAATATGGTTACTCAACAGTCCTGAGAGACAAATCTCTCAGTTGGTTAGGTGCTACTACATCGGGAGCTCCAAATAGTAGGTCTGATCCGCTTTGAGTTTTGGGAAATGCGATTACGTCTCTTATGGATTCCGAATTTGTCAGTATTGTCACTAGTCTGTCTATACCAGGTGCTATGCCACCGTGTGGTGGAGCACCGTATTCAAAAGCTTCTAATATGTGCCCGAAGAGGCCTTGTACTTGTTGGGTTGAGTATCCGAGAACACTGAAAATTTTTTCCTGGAGATCTCTCTGGTGGATCCTAATGCTGCCACTGGCTAGCTCTGACCCATTACATACTAGATCGTAGGCCTGAGATTTTATAGATCCTAAATCGTCGCTATCAAGAAGATGTTCGGTTCCAGATAGCGGAGATGTGAATGGATGATGTGATGAATCCCATCTGCGGGTTTGTTCATCCCACTCAAATAATGGAAAATCTGTAACAAATCCGAACGCCAATAGATCTGGATCAACTAGTTGGTGTTTATCAGCCATATGTGATCGCATTAAGCTGAGCCAATTGTTGGCGTCTTTTGGCTTTCCGGCCATTAATAGTATTAGATCTCCAGGATTGGCACCCATGCGTTCAGAAACATTTATAGTCCATTCTAAAGGCATTTTTATTCCGGGTGATAGTAAAACTGTATCATCAGTTAGGTTTCCCGATTCATCAGGTTGAAGCCTTATATGGCTCATCCCACCGGCCCCGTACTCTTTTGCTGTCTCTTCTAATCTCCGCATATCGGAGCCAGAGTAATTCGATTGCGAGGGAACTACAAACCCCTTTATGATACCGCCGCTATCTATAGTGTTTAGAAAAACTCTAAAGTCTGTTTCTTTTGCTAAGTCAGTAATGTCTGTCATCTCTAGACCATATCGCCAGTCCGGCTTGTCGCTACCGTATTTTTCCATGGCTTCCGAGTAATCCATCCGTATAAACGGTTTTATAAGCTTTTTTTCTGGAGAGATGGACTCTATCATTCCAGTGTATAACTCTTCGGTCAATTTCAAGATGTCTTCTTGTTCTACAAAGCTCATTTCAAGGTCGAGCTGAGTGAATTCTGGCTGTCTATCAGCTCGCAAATCTTCGTCTCGGAAACATCGGGCAATTTGGAAATAACGTTCTATGCCGGCAACCATTAGAAGCTGTTTCAATTGCTGTGGCGATTGTGGTAGGGCGTAGAAGCTCCCTTTTTGCATTCTACTAGGCACCAGAAAATCACGGGCACCCTCAGGAGTGCTTTTGATCAAGATAGGTGTTTCAATTTCCAGAAAATCATTGGAATCTAGGAAATCTCTTATGTATTTAACGACCTTGTGACGTATAACTAGCTTCTTTTGCATTATGGGACGTCTTAAGTCTAAGTACCTATATTTCAATCGTAGGCTTTCGTCAGCTTCTAAATCGTCAGTAATATAGAAAGGAGGAGTCAAGGAAGAGTTTAAGATTGTTATTGATTGTGCAATAATTTCGACTTCTCCTGTCTCCATTAACAGGTTTTCAGATCCAGGTGGTCTTTCTGAAACAGCGCCAGTGATTTCTATTACCCATTCAGATCTTAATTGGTCTGCAGTGGAATAAGAGTCTGGATATATCTCGGGGTTGAAAACTATTTGTGCTATGCCTGACCTATCACGTAAGTCAACAAATATGATGCCGCCATGGTCACGTCGGCGTGCTACCCATCCTGAAAGGGTAACAATTTGTCCCACGTTTTCTTTATTAATTTGCCCACAATTTGTAAGTTTCAGGGGGTACTCTCCTATCGTCTGGGAAGTAGTTTGAACATATACATATTAGTTATAGGTTTGTAATCTCTTCCATTAAATTAGTGAAAGGATCATCAGGTTTGACAACAGCATCTGCAACAGCTTGTCGCAGGTCAGACGGGTTATTAACTGGTGGTATACATATGTTTCCTATACAAACATGTGCTTTGGTAGATGTTGATGTGCTAACCAGTTTGAGATTAATGTTTGCTTGCGGTATTCGAGATATTTCTCTGATCAACTCCGTTGTCTCTTGGTTTTCACAGTGGCCTTCTATAGTAATCTCTACTGGATTATTAAGTAAGGTATCTATACATAAACCATAGAACGCTGCATGTTCTCCATAGTTGCCATTTGTCTCTACAAACGCACTTAATGTGCGGTAAGCCATATCATAATAGTCATTATTCCCAGTAGCATTATACAGTTTAATCAGGCTCTGGGCAGCGATTAAATTTTCAGGGAGATGCTTTTCTCGGATTCTTACGAAACCTATAGAATCAGCGTCTCGGACTCTATCGAAGAAAGCCCCTTTTTGTTCATCATAGAACATCTCAATCATTTGTTGTGCTACCTCGGCCGCTCGCTCTAGGTACAGTTCTGATGCATCAGTGTATATTGCCGCATCTGCCAAGGCATTTAGAAGATATGCCCAGTCTGATAGTAGCCTATCGCTAGAACTCAGATGTGGACCTTGTGGTGAGTAAGCGTGGAACAAAGTGTTGTTCTTAGCCATCTCATCTAGCTTGTTTAGGATAGTAATGCCTATAGTGATTGCATCAGGCCTGCTAAGTTTCCATCCAGATTCGAGGAGCATCGATGCTGCTGCTGCACTTGAGTGGCTGTAACAATACGGATCAGGGGGGGGAGGACTTTCGTTCTTGCGGCTATCTTCGGATAGTCCGAAGTACTCAGAGTGAGCTCCTTGACTACCGCGAATCCCTATAGCTTCAGGATCGTATAAGTCTTCCAAGATGTAGTTCATGGTTGAGATAGCTGTTTCTAGATATGAATCTTTCCCTAGTAAACTGTATGCCTCTGTGTACACTTGAACTAAGCCGATATTATCTTCCAGCATTTTTTCATGTTGCACATTATTCCAATCCCTAGACCCTGAGTATCTGAAAAACCCTCTGCCGTGACGATCCATGATGCCGTCTGTAATCATATTATCGAGTGTCTTATCAAGCATGAGCATATAGAAAGGTTCCTGAGTTGTCCGATATAAATGGGAGACAAATTTCAGAATGGGGGCGCTGGGGAACTTCGGATTATCTCCGAATCCTCCGAAGATCGGATCATAGGTTCCCGCAGTTTTACGAGCGATCATATCAACTAGCTCTAGATTGATAGGGGATGTAGATTCTACTTTGGATACTTCTGATTGTCGCTGTCGTATTTGGTTGTTGCAATGGTCGTAAATCTCAGTTTTTTGATCTTTATACGCTCTCTGAATTTCACCAAGCATTGGGAGCAACTGATCTGGTGGGAGATAAGTTATACCTGCGATAGAGCCGCCATGAGGAGTTAGGAAGACAGTTGAAGGCCATCCCCCCACATTGTATCTAGTATTTATGTCAGGTTGATGATCGTTGTCCACTCGCACAGGAATAAAGTTTTCGTTTACATATGCTGCTATTTCGGTATCCGCGTAAGTAGTGTCGTCCATAACGTGACACCAGTAACACCATACCGCGTGGATAGACAGTAGGACAGGCTTGTCCGCAGACTGAGCCTTTTTAAAACTGTCTTCTGACCATGGGAGCCAGTTTACATTTTCATTCAAATCTTGGATGTAGTCGTCCTTGTAGTTGGTCTGGCTGAGTGGCTGATATAAATACTGAGCCATTATATTTGATACTGGAATAGCGTAGCCCAAACCAACATAAACACTAGCATAGCTAAATCTGCTTTTCAAACCGTGAATAATTATACAATTTCTGAAATAATGAGTAAAAAGAAACTATAATTAATTGTTGTACGGGTTGTTAAACACACCGGATTTATAAATAGGGGAAGTTATCTAAATAGAAATGCATTTATATTTCAGACCAATCATAATCATACTTATATTTACAATTTTTACATTGGTTTCTCTTTCGTGTAGCGGTCAGTCACAAATAAGCGTTGGTGCCGTGAAAGACTCTGATACTACTAGTACTGGAAGCGGTGTAGGGATTAGTTCTCCTGATAGGGATCAGTTCAATGTAGCAGAGGTTGTTCCGACTCTGGATGCAGAGCTTATCGTCGCTGCTCAGGAAAAAGTTTTTGTTGACACTTATAAGAAGGTTGTTCCATCGATAGTTCAGATCAGAACTTCACGTAAAATTGATGATCCATTGCAATCTATGCCTTTTAACTTTGAAGGTCAACCTGATGATTTATTTCAGCGTAGTGGAGGTTCCGGATTTGTCTGGGATGAACTAGGGCATATAGTGACTAACCATCACGTTGTAGTTGACGTGGACAGAGTGACAGTAATGTTTTATGACGGGACTGAATATGACGCGGAGTTATTGGGTAGTGATCCAGATTCCGACTTAGCCGTTTTGTCTGTTAATTATGTTGGTGAGATACCTAGCGCCGTAGCTATTGGGCATAGTGGAGACGTGGATGTAGGCCAGATAGCTATAGCTATTGGTAGTCCCTTTGGACAGGATTTCAGTATTACCAGTGGAATAATTAGTGCTGTTGGAAGAACTATCAGGAGTGGTAATAGCCCATTTTCTATCCCTAAAGTACTACAGACAGACGCCCCGATTAATCCGGGTAATTCAGGTGGTCCTTTGTTAAATCGAGTTGGAGAAGTGGTAGGTGTAAACACTCAGATTATGAGCAGCACCGGAGCCAGTTCTGGGATAGGATTTGCCGTTCCTGTAGATGCGGCTAAACGGGTCATCCCAGAACTGATATCGAAGGGTACGTATAAGTACTCCTGGCTTGGTATAAGCGGGACATCCTTAACTCCAGATATTGTTAAGTTAATGGAGTTAGAGGAAAAAACTAATGGGGCATTAGTAGTAGAAGTAATGCCTGATGGTCCTGCCGATCTAGGTGGACTACGACCGAGTGATACGGTGGTAACTGTGGAGGGCTTGGACTATCGGTTAGGTGGTGACATTATCGTTGGAGTCGATGGTACTGTCATAGTTGATATGGATCAACTTATCTCTTACTTGATTGAGAATACTCAAGCAAGCGATTCCGTTGATATTGAAGTTATAAGAGATGGTTTAATTGAAATAGTGACAGTTGTATTAGGTGAAAGACCCTAGATTATTATGGCTACACATAAACGATCCAATGGTCTCTATACACGCAACTATAAATTTAATAATTCTTGTAAATTCTGGAACAGTATCCGGTCTTTTTCTTCCCTAGACAGAGAGGCCAAGCTTTCAATCCACCCTGATGGAGATGGATCCCAAGAAACGAATGGCCAGTCGCTTCCTAGCACCACTTTGTCAGGTCCAACCTGATCTATCAAGAACCTCAGTGTGGCTTCGTTCATGGTTATACAATCGTAATATAACTTGCTCTGGTATGAGCTAGGCGGATTGCTGATAATATGAGAGCCACGTCTCTCTCTCCAGCCCCTATCTATACGATTCATTAGGAAACACGCGGGTCCACCACCATGCGCTATGCAAATTTTTAAATCTGGAAACTTATCAAGTATTCCACTGCAGATTATCGTAGCGGTGATTATGGCATCATCTAAGGGGACGCCTACACTGTTTGGCAACGAATAACGGTCAATACGGTCTGCTAGAAAATTATGTTGTGGCTGAGGATGATAAAATAGGATCGCTCCAAGAGATTCTGCTGCTTCGAAGAACGGCAAAAACTCCGGTTCGTCCCAGTTTTTGCCGTTGATTAGTGTATCTACCTCAGCTCCCTTGAGCCCAAGATGGTTAACAGCCCTATCGAGTTCTTTAATAGATGAAGGAATGTCTTGTAGAGGTAGAGTGCATAGCCCTGAGAATCTATCTGGCCATCGTTTTACCATTCCGGATATCTCGTCATTAACCTCTTTGGATTGCGCTATTCCCGCTTCTACAGGCAAATGATACCCGAGAATCTGTGTATGTATGGAAACAACTTGCATATCAGTATTTTGTGCATCCATATCTTCAATGCGGCCTTCTGGAGTAAGCTTAACTTTCGGTGCGATTCTACCTATCTTGCCTTCCTTAATAAAGAGTTCTGTTTTATCGGGTGTGTTGTAACGTATCCCGTACCACTCGTTGCCTGCGTCTAATGTTCTCCACATCGCTTGTGGGACGAGATGAGCATGTATATCTATACTATTCATATAAACCTCTTGTGGGACTCTATCTAGAACCTTGCTTCGACCCCTTCTGTCACAATGACGCCTGAATTAATTAGGTGCGGTAGTTCTTCTGTCATGTGGTAATCTCGCATAATTTCAGCTGCATTAGAACCGGGTCGTTGTGCGGGTATACCAGGTTCTACGGGAGTCATAGATAATCTCGGGGATGGTCCTGATGTAGTGACTAGGCCTATATCCCCATGATCCCTTGTTAGGGTCAATCCATGCGATACTGCCCATGGATGAGACATTATGTCTCCAACGCTATTTAGAACTTCATGGGCACCTACGCCTATCTCACTTAACTTTTCTACCCAATAAGATACTGGTCTGGTAAAGAACCGGCCTTCCAACTTGTTTTCCAGGCTATCAATATCGTCACTTAATTCTAGGAAATTAGACATAGCCAAAATGTCTTCTTCCTTGGCGCCCAAGAAAAACCATCCATCCTGAGCTTGATATGCCCTATGAACTAGAGATGATCCTATAGCATCAGGACCGCTAGGCTCATCCCAAATTTTGCCTTCATAAACTTGTAAGAATTGGGACTGAAGAGTGCTGGCTGTGTATGCTAGTGATGAGTCTACGTGTTGTCCTTCTCCAGTACGTTCACGGTGCAGCAATGCGAGAGCCACTCCGTAAGCGCCCATGAACCCTGTCCCGTAATCATTAACTGGATTTGCTTGGGAACCGGGTTTTCCATCACCACCTGATCTTCTCATCATTCCGGTTGCTGCTTGGGCTATGCTTTCGTGGCCGGTGAGTTTTGCCCATGGGCCGGTCTGGCCGTATGCGTTGAGAGATGCGTAAATAATGTCTGGCTTAACCTTTTTTAAATCTTCATATCCAAGACCTAATTTATCTAATGAGCCTAGCCGGTAATTCTGGGCTACGACATCCGAATTCTTTACCATATTTATAAATGTTTGTTTGCCGTCATCAGATTTCAGGTCTAGCAATAAGCTTCTCTTGCCCCTGTTGATATCGTAATGCCTTTCGATGTGATTCCCTCGGTAGGGATTATCTATTTTAACGACGTCCGCACCATATTCTGCTAGTGTTCTACCCATAGTAGGTCCGGATAATACAATGCAAAGATCAAGAACTTTTATGCCTTGCAGGGCTTTGGTTACTAGTTGATTGGGATTAGCGTTTGTAGGTTGCTTTGGTTTAAGTTCAGATAAGATCTGAGTTCTATGTTGATTGGGCTTAGGAGCAGGTGATTTCACGATTCCGGGAGTCAGAGACATCCGTACGTTGAGACCTGGTTGTAGCATTTCTCCATAATTAGGATCAGTGATCTTTATAGCCGCTTCCGATAACCTAGCCTGATCTGAGCGTAGCCATTCTTCCCCTGTTAAACAAATTGCTGCTTCGCTACCAGCGTCAGCTATTAATTGTTCCCACTCTAGGGATGTCCTGCTCGCAAACAATTGACGGGCACGTGTTTTCAGTTGCTCTTTAGTTCTTTCATCCAGCTCTTGGGCTCGGTTAGTCCATTCTTCTCCCCATGAGGTTACGTCTGCAGCGTCTAAGAAATCGTTCCAATTTTTGTTGCTGGTCCCGACAAATCGCAGCCAGCGCCCGTCTTTGCATTGATACGTGTCTGTCCAGCTATTTCTTACCGAGGATACCCATTGCTGTTGATAATCTTGCTTCGGGTTAGCGCCAGTTTGGTTATTGGATTGATTATGTATTTTGGCTCCAAACACGCCGATTGATTGGAACATACTGTCAAAAAGCGGTACCTCTATACGTTGACCCAAGTTACCTTTCTCACGGGCGTTCAATGCCATGGTTATCGCTGTTGCCGACTGAAACGCGCCGTATACTGAAGCTACAGGTATAGCTGTGTATTTAGGTTGATTAGTATCTAAATCAGCTGCTGCGGCAGCAAGATTACTGGTTCTATAGGTAGCGGTAGCAGCGCCAATAATACCTTCGTAAGCTGGCATGCTGGCTCTTGGGTCATCTGATGCGAATCCTGGTATGGAACAGTAAATGAGGCTCGGATTGGAGTCAGTCATGGCTACTGGACCTAACCCTAGTCTATCCATAACACCCGGTCTAAAGTTCTCAATGACTACATCAGCAGATTGAATAAGTTCTCTAGCGGTATCTAGATCAGAAGAAGACTTCAGGTCAAGTAGAATACTGCGTTTGCCCCTGTTCCAAGTAGCATTTGCCGGGGTATCCCACCTTGGCCCACCTGGAGGGTCTACTTTAATGACGTCAGCCCCCTGGTCAGCGAGAAGCATCCCAGTTAATGGACCAGCAATATAGTGGCCGAAATCAATGACTCTAATATGTTCTAATGCGCTCGCCATGCAATAAATCCTTTTGGTATTTTTGTGTCTAATTATCCTGCTCGTACACCATCAGTCAAAATGATCCCATTATCTACCAGTCTTTGGAACTCATCTCCGAGGCTGTGGTCATTTAATATGCTTTGAGCGTCGGAACCCGGTTTGGGTGCAGGTCTTCCTGGAGCAACAGGTGTCCGAGACAATCTGGGAGATGGGCCGCAAGTAGTAGTCATGCCTATGTCGTCATGTTCTCTTGTAAGGCTAAGTCCATGAGAAGTTACCCAGGGATCTTCCATTAGTTCCCTTACTTCTGTTACGACCTTTTGGGCTCCTATACCGTTGTTTGATAGTTGGCTGACCCAATTATCTACAGTGTTGCTTAAGAACCGTTCTTCTAGCGAAGACTCCAATCCATCATCCGAAAGTGTCTGGATATCGGACAAACCTGATATCTGTGACATGTTGTATATGTCCGATTCACGAGCTCCTAAGAAGAACCAGCCATCTTTGGCCTGATACGCTCTGTGCAGTGGCGAAGAACCGAGGCAATCTTGGCCATGCGGCTCATTCCATTTCTTGCCTTCGTAGATCTGCATAAAGGGAGATTGCAAAGTCATTGCTGTATAGGCTAGAGCTGCATCTATGTGTTGTCCTTGCCCTGTTCTTTGTCTATGCAATAGTGCCAGTGCAACCCCGTAAGCACCCATGAATCCGGTTCCGTAGTCGTTTATTGGATTTGGCTGAGAAGTGGGCTTTCCTGTTCCTCCAAATCTTCGGGTCATTCCGGCGGTAGCTTGGGCAAACCCTTCATGGCCGGGTCTTCCAGCCCATGGGCCAATATGACCATAGGCGTTGAGGGATGCGTATATCAGGTCTGGTTTGTATTTCTTTAGATCCTCATAACCTAGCCCCAGTTTTTGTAGAGATCCTGCACGATAATTCTGAGCAACCACATCGGTATCCTCAAGCATCTTTAGGAATATTTCTCTACCTTCGTCGGTCTTCAAATCCAGCAGTAAGCTTCGCTTGCCCCGATTTATGTCATTATGCCGTGCAATAGTAGATCCTCGTTGAGGATTGTCTATTTTAATCACGTTGGCCCCGTACTCAGAAAGGGTTCGCCCCATCGTCGGCCCCGCTAATATGATGCACAAATCCAAAACTTTTACACCTTCAAGGGCTTTACTCATCATCTGATCTATCGGAGTCTCCCTACGATTAGTAGCCAGTTTTAATTCTTCTAGAATGTCGGACTTGTGTTGATCTGGCAACGGGGCAGGGCTGCCGATATTACCAGGAGTTTCTGATAAACGTACATTTATTCCTGGCTGCAGCATTTTGCCTAAATTGGGGTCATGCACTTCAACAGCCATTTGCGCTTCTATAGCGTGAGGATGGTTAAACCATTCTTCACTAGTTCTGCATACTGCACCTTCGCTACCCGCTTCGGCAATCAAATCTTCCCATTCTTGAGCTGTTCGGGTTAGAAATAGCTCATCAATGCGAGATTTAGCTAAAGATGCGAATTCTTTATCAGATATTGATTTTTCGAAGTCAGTTAGCCCTTCTAAGTCCCATGAAGTGATTCCGGCTAGCTCAACAAACTTTCTGAAATTCTGATTCCCTGGGCCACCGAATCTGACCCATGTGTCATTTTTGCATTTGTAGATCCCGCCCCATAGTTCTTGTAATTTTGGTTCAGAAGGTTTCGCAGAGTGTACGGTTACCCCAAATCTACCGATTGATTGGAACATACTGTCAAAAAGCGGTACCTCTATACGTTGACCCAAGTTACCTTTCTCACGGGCGTTCAATGCCATGGTTATCGCTGTTGCCGACTGAAACGCGCCGTATACTGAAGCTACAGGTATAGCTGTGTATTTAGGTTGATTAGTATCTAAATCAGCTGCTGCGGCAGCAAGATTACTGGTTCTATAGGTAGCGGTAGCAGCGCCAATAATACCTTCGTAAGCTGGCATGCTGGCTCTTGGGTCATCTGATGCGAATCCTGGTATGGAACAGTAAATGAGGCTCGGATTGGAGTCAGTCATGGCTACTGGACCTAACCCTAGTCTATCCATAACACCCGGTCTAAAGTTCTCAATGACTACATCAGCAGATTGAATAAGTTCTCTAGCGGTATCTAGATCAGAAGAAGACTTCAGGTCAAGTAGAATACTGCGTTTGCCCCTGTTCCAAGTAGCATTTGCCGGGGTATCCCACCTTGGCCCACCTGGAGGGTCTACTTTAATGACGTCAGCCCCCTGGTCAGCGAGAAGCATCCCAGTTAATGGACCAGCAATATAGTGGCCGAAATCAATGACTCTAATATGTTCTAATGCGCTCGCCATAGTCCCCCTCAAAATCGATAAATTTCTTATGATCGTACGCTTGAAGCTTTGCCCAATAATGACATCAAGTTGGAGATGTCGTCTACATCTTCTAGGTTGTGGACTAAGTCTATTACCTGCTTGGTTTCATCATCCGATATCGCCCTGGATATGCAATCTACTAACTTGTCCAGCCGCTCCGATGCGTTCATTGGGTTTTTGGCAGAGCCCTTAAATGAAACGCATTCGTCCTTGATTTCTGTGCCATCGTGTAGTACCGCTGTAACCGCGACAGTTCCTGAGGTTGGTCCTTCTGGATCCACCTTTATCTTCGGCAGTGTGTTTTCCATGTCTGAAGCAAAGCGTCTTTCATCAGTAAAACTGTCTATATTAACCCTGCCGTCTAGAAGCGCTACAGCTGCGCAATATTCTACGCTAAATTTACCGTCAAGACCGGTTAATGGAATAGGGCCAGAATGGCCTCGACCTCTCCTGTGTATAGTGACAGACTGTACCATATCTGCGTTTAGGGAGTTATTTTCACGAAGGTTTAAAACGGCTTCTATCGGGTTTTGCATGTATACCTGTGCGGGAAACCGTTTAATATCAAAGCCTGGATCAGTCAATCTGTACGATGTTCCGAGCCCTTTTAATAGTATGTCCCAATCAAATACACCTTGAAACAGTCCGGCGGCGTACCCGACAGAGGATTCTAATGGTTGTTCACTGCTTGTGTAACCCTTTTCAGCTAGAATTGCGGACTCAGCGCCCATCCTAGCCGCGTTACCAGGATGTGTCGACTTTACCATCGTTCCGGTGTTGGCTGTGAGGCCTCCGGTACGCGAAGCAGCTATACCTAGGGCCATTAAAGTTTTCTGTGGGTCGAGAGATAACACCTTAGCACTAGCAGTTGCTCCACCTAAAGGACCTACTAAGCCCGGAGGATGTAGCGCAGGATTATGGTTACTGTCAGATGCTTCTCGCAGGCGGCCCTGGATTTCCCATCCGAGAGTATACGCTGTGATAATAGACTTGCCAGACACGCTTCTGTTTTCTCCGATAGCTAACGCAGCGGGCAGGCAAGAAGATGTCCCGTGTGTCGGGGGGAATCCTTGGATCTCAAAGTCGAGACAATGTCCGAATACACCGTTGGCAAAGGCAGCAGCGGGAGCGTTAGTTTTGAATCCCCAGCCGATAACTGAAGATGAGGGTGTTCCGCCTTGCTCTTTGACGTATTCGCCAATAATGTCAGATAGCTCTTGGGTAGATCCGGCAACCATATTAGCTATACCATCTAGAATCGCTATTTTTGCTGCTTCTATTGTAGATTTGTCTAGAGAATCAAAGTTCGTTTCAGATATAAATTGAGCCAGATCCTTCGTCTCGTTCATTTGTTCCCCCTTTAAGCAATATGAATCTAATCGCAATGGTTATCCTGAAGACTAATGAAATAATGGTATTACGGTCCGAATAATACCTGAGGCTAGTGATGTGATCAAATAATCGGGTGGGCCCGTGGGCTGTAGTTTCTGGCGCGCCTGGCAGGACTCGAACCTGCAACCCCTTGGTTCGAAGCCAAGTACTCTATCCATTGAGCTACAGGCGCATTATCAGAGGGTGTACTAATGGGGCGAGCGATGGGATTCGAACCCACGATCTCCTGTGCCACAGACAGGCGCCTTAGACCACTTGGCTACGCTCGCCATGAAAACCCTAAACTCCATTTAGGGTCAAACTATGTTAGCAAAAACGTTTCTCGTGTACAAGCAGTCGAACTTTGTTGATATTAACATTGAATTAACCATTTCACTTACCTAAAATACTAATATAGGACATGTG
>CAZVRK010000008.1:0-9496 GCA_964629875.1 uncultured Dehalococcoidia bacterium
CTCTCCCACCTGAGCTACACCCCCAAAACAGAGATTTATAGTACATGTAAGTACAAAGGAGTTCAAGCAAGTACAGTGACTTTTCTTACTATCTCTTAAGCCAATGCCTGATTAAAATATTAAAAGATGCTTCCCTGAAGTGGTGTACTCTCTCTTGAGTCTAGGGCGGTTCAAGAGACTACTCTCCCAAAAGCTCTTTGGGGAAGTGTCTTTTATTCAATTGCCTAGCACAGATAATACTACAGATAATACTGCGTAAAAGATCCCAGCCAAGACTATAGCTATTCCCAGAAATAATAATGTATGCAAATGTTTCATGATGAAAATCTTAGTCACATCGTTCATAATGATTTAGCGCATATTGACACTAGCTTTTTTCGAATATCCAAGAACTAAAACAATCTATTCAGATGCAAACTAAAACTATCAAAAGTTCGGGCGCAGATTCTGATAACTTTCGAACGCTCGCATGCCTACTAATTCTTGAGGGATGTCCCATAAACTAAGCGTATCGGTCGACGTCATAGAAGCCACTCCATCGAATGTCAAGTTTATGCGATACTCCCTCGCGAATCTTCTACCAACATCGCTCAAAGCAAAAGTATACTCAGATCCCGTCATAGTTTTAGTAATGCAATGCGTTTCTACTAAGCTATTGAGAACGTCCGCAACACTAGTCTTCCATCGGGGTTCTCCGTCAGTAGTAGTCGCAAATTCCTTAGGGAACATAAACCGTATAGATTCCTGTGTTCTAAACAGATTTTGAACCCCTATACAAATTCTAGACAGTGTAATATTAGGATCACTTTGAACCGATAATCTTGTCGTCTCAAAATAATCCACTAGCCCCAGAACATGTACTGAGTACATCTCAACGGGTATCAAACCAGAGTTCATATATACTTCATCACCTTGGCAACTTACCATTTGCGCTTTATTAACCTAACCCCAAATATGTTATGGGATCTGATATGGTCGCACCCTAAATACAACGCCATATCCAAACTACTCTATCATATTCATCTAAGACGACTACGAATGACTACCATACACAAATGCGTTATCACTCTATTTACAATAGAATGATATATTAACTGTCTATGGCATCTGATGATAACTTTCTAACCGAATATGAACACGATCTTCAGCTTTATTTTGGCTGGCTGCCTGATGATATTCGTCTAAAACGACTCATTGCATCAGCAGTAGAAGATCCTATCCGCTCCAAACGACACCATCAACAGATAATCAATATGATCAACCGTTCATCAGGAGTAAAGCATGAGGAAACCTAGGACTTCCGCCTATGGGTCTTGGACATCTCCCATCACTCCGAGTCTCATATCACAATCTGCTAAGACTTTAGGTCAAATATGTCTGGATAACAGCGCAATTTATTGGACTGAATCTATCCCTACAGATGGCGGGCGCGTCGCGATAATGAAGTGTAACGAGAACTACGTTTGCTCAGTTATAACACCAAGTCCTTTCAACGTTAGGAGCACAATTCATGAATATGGAGGGGGATCCTACACCGCTTCCGATGAAACGATTTATTTTTCTAATTACACCGATCAGCAGATATACAAACACATCGAGGGAACTCACCCACAGCAGTTAACAAATACACCCGGATCTCGTTATTCCGACTATAGAATCGATAAATCCAGGAATTGCCTGATAAGCGTCACCGAGGAACATTTTGAAAATGCTGCTGAACCGATAAACACAATATCATTAGTTGATTTGGATACAGGGCACGTAAGACCAATCATATCCGGATCTGATTTCTACTCGAATCCTAGACTAGACCATTCAGGTACTCGTATAGCATGGCTATGTTGGAACCACCCAAATATGCCCTGGGACGGGACTCAATTATGGGTAGCCACAATTAATAGCGACGGAAGCATCCAAAATGAGCAAATGTTATCACAGGGTAAGTCTGACTCAATCTATCAACCTGAATGGGGGCTAGACGGATGTCTTTTCTTCGTATCAGATCGAACAGGGTGGTGGAACATACATAAATGGGACGGTGATTCCACCGTAAATCTCACACCCATAGAGGCAGAATTTGCCAAGCCTCAATGGATATTCGGCACAGGCACGTATGGAATAATGTCGGAAGACCTAATCATCGCTAGTAGAACTAAAAACGGCAGATGGGACATCACTACTCTCGACTCGAACACCGGAGCACTGATTGAATTGGATTCGACATACCCCGAGATGGGTAGAGGAGATTTAAAAGCCAATTCTTCATCATTAGTAGTAGAAGCTTCCTCTCCTACCACCCCAATGTCCTTGCTCAGATATGACTTTACCTCTGGGACGTGGAATGCCATAACCTCAAGCAATTCAGCTGACGTGCCAGAAAACTATATCTCAAAAGCAATACAAATCGAATATGAATCTAATCCAGGCACTACCAGCCACGCCAATTATTACGCGCCATTGAATCCAGATTTCCAAGGCCCGGAGGATACACTTCCACCTCTCATAGTGAAATCTCACGGCGGGCCGACTCAATCTGCCCAAGTTGGTCTTGATTACACCATCCAATATTGGACAAGCCGAGGGTTCGCCGTCGTAGACGTAAATTATTCAGGTAGCACAGGTTACGGCACAGCTTACAGAGACAGTCTAAAAGGGCAATGGGGTATCCTAGATGTCAAAGATTGTATTGAAGCTGCCCTATACTTATCACGGGAAGGATTAGTAGACCAAAACAAATTATGCATCACAGGTGGCAGTGCCGGTGGATACACTACACTCGCAGCTTTAACATTTCACAATATATTTTCCGCTGGAGCCAGCCATTACGGCGTTAGCGATCTCATAGCACTCGCCAAAGAGACCCACAAATTTGAATCCCGTTATCTTGATCAGCTGGTCGGACCGTATCCATCTGCACATGACTTGTACGAGCAAAGATCACCTATCAATCACACTGATGAATTAGGCTGCCCTATCATCCTATTTCAGGGAGTCGAGGATAAAATAGTCCCACAAAATCAAGCTGACCGCATGTATGAAGCTATATTGTCTAAAGGTATTCCAGTATCATATCTGCTATTCGAGGGGGAGCAACACGGATTCAGGCGCCCAGAATCCATAAAACGAGTACTAGAAGCGGAACTCTATTTTTACTCTCGTATCTTTAAATTCCCCGTACTTCAGCCATCTGAGCCAGTACAGATACACAATCTTGATCCCTAACGCCTAAAATCCTTCAAACAATTCGACAGCCTAGTCCCGAATCGCTATTATAAACAGGCAAAAATAGAAATCTGAAATCTCATTGAGTAGAGGCTGTTATGCGAAGAGTAGCTATAGTATCCCCTGTTAGGACCGCTGTTGGCACATTCGGAGGCGGATTGAAAGACGTTTCTGCTGCCGAGTTGGCTTCAACCGTTATAAAGGAAATATTGAATCGCACTGGATTGGAAGCAGAGAAAATAGACGATGTGATCTTAGGACACGGCTATCCAAACGGTGAAAACCCCGCCATTGGTCGTTTAGCTGGACTGAAAGCCGACCTCCCAATTGAGGTGCCGGGTTACCAGTTGGATCGTCGCTGTTCCTCGGGGTTACAAGCTATTCTGAACGCGTCAATGATGGTACAAACTGACAATGCTGACGTCGTTATCGCGGGCGGCGTCGAGAGCATGAGCAATGCAGAATTTTATGTAAACGAATCTCGCTGGGGAGCACGATTTGGCTCAGTACAATTTCATGACCGACTGGAACGGGCACGTGTAACAATTGCACCTGAAGAACGCTTTGGACCCATACCCGGGGGTATGGTTGAAACGGCCGAAAATCTAGCAAAGAAATATGAGATATCAAGAGAAGAGCAAGACGAGTACGCTATAAGAAGCCATCACAGGGCATCAGAAGCCATGGAATCTGGCAAATTCGACAAGGAAATCGTATCAGTATCAGTTCCTCAGAGAAGAGGTGACCCAATAGATTTCATAACTGACGAAAATCCTCGCCCTGGTACTAACATGGAAAGTCTTGCAAGGCTGCGCCCAGTTATGAAAGATGGATCGGTAACCGCTGGAAATGCAAGCAGCCAGAACGATGCCGCATCAGTTTGCATGGTAGTAGCGGAAGATAAACTCGAGGAATTAGGCTTGGAACCCATGGGATACCTAAAGGGTTGGGCAGTAACCGGTTGCCACCCTGCATATATGGGCATCGGCCCAGTACCGTCAGTTAACAAACTAATGGGTAAGCTTGGCCTGACACTTGATGATATGGACCTAATTGAACTAAACGAGGCATTTGCTTCACAAGTGTTGGCCGTACTCAGAGAATGGAAACTACCCAACGAAGACATACTCAACGTGAATGGTTCCGGTATTTCACTAGGGCATCCTATAGCTGCGACCGGTGCAAGAATTCTAACTACGCTCCTTCATGAAATGGAAAGGAGAGACGTGCAATTCGGACTTGAGACAATGTGCGTCGGCGGTGGTCAGGGAGTAGCAGCTATATTTGAACGCGCCTAATTACCCTTCGTTGGATACTTTAGCAATCTGGAAGATCTAATCGGAGCAAAAAATGTCGATAAAATCAGATATAGCAGATGTATTAGTCATAGGAGCGGGCGCTTCCGGAGGTGCATTCTGCTGGAGCTTATCAGAGTCTGGAGCAAAGGTAGTATGCTTAGAACAAGGCGGATGGGTTCCACTAGATGCGTTTCCAACTGACAAAGCTGAAAGTGCTATCAACTGGCAGACCGATTTCAACCCCAACCCAAATCTGCGGCAGTTGTCCGAAGACTACCCCGTAGACGAGACCGAGACACCCATTTCACCACTGATGTATAACGCAGTAGGGGGAAGCTTAATACACTGGGGATCTCATTTTCCAAGATTTCATCCTTCCGATTTTAAGGTTAAAACCCTTGACGGAGTAGCAGATGACTGGCCTATGACCTATCAAGAACTGGAACCTTATTACGACCTTAATGACAATATGCATGGCGTCTCTGGTCTCAAGGGAGACCCCGCTTACCCTCCGAAACCAACTAGACCTACCCCTCCGTTAGCATTAGGTCATTCAGGTGAGGTCCTTGCTCGTGGATTCAACAAATTAGGATGGCACTGGTGGCCATCTGATAATGCGATACCATCGGTAGAATACGATGGCAACAGTCCAGATCACGGCGGCTACTTAAGATCAATGACCAGTTCAGATATAGTTTATTGGCCAAAAGCACTGAGAAGAGGTGTGCAACTAAAAACTTATTCTCGGGTGAGGGAGATTCTCGTTAACAAAAGCGGGAAAGCCTCAGGAGCCATCTACTACGATAAAAATGGCGATCTACAGATACAAAAGGCCAAAGTGGTAGTTATGGCAGCCAACGGTGTAGGGACAAGTCGTATACTCCTTAATTCGAAATCAGGATTATTTCCAGAAGGATTGGCTAACAGTACAGGTCTAGTCGGGAAAAACCTTATGCACCACCCGTGCGGGATGGTTGTGGGGTTATTTGAAGAGTCTTTCGAATTTAAGGGAGGACCAAGAGGCAGTTCCATGTTAAGCCAGGAATTTTATGAAACTGACTCGAACCGTGATTTCGTCAGAGGATATGATCTGCAAGTCTTGGGTAGTGAACAAGCTCCATTAGCATCCGCACTAGGCGGACTATTGGGATTACCCGTCGTTTGGGGACAAAATCACCATGACGAGTTCGCCGAAAGGTTCAGGCACACCATAGGGATCTCAATAATGACGGAAGACTTGCCTGAAGAGCATAATCAAGTGCGCCTAGATCCAATGCACACCGATAGTCACGGGATACCTGGGGCAAAGATCAATTACACTGTCAGTGACAATACACACCGTATGCTAGACCACGGTCTTGAGCGAGCGTCAGAAGTGCTTAAGGCTGCCGGGGCGACTAAGATTATGTCTGCCCATATTCGTCGGAATTGCGGATGGCACTTACTCGGCACAGCTCGCATGGGAGATGATCCTGCAACGTCTGTAGTAGACCGCTGGGGAAGATCACATGATGTATCGAATTTATTCATTATTGACGGTAGTATATTCACAACTAGTGCGTGCATTAACCCGACCTCTACCATAGAGGCTCTCGCCTTACGAACAGCCGATTATCTAAAAGGTGAGGGGAGTTCTACTATCGGATAACCCTAGAGTAGGCCTTATACTACGGGCAATAGAGAAAGGGTTAACATCAACTAACTTGACACCCCAAATACGTTTACGTAGGATTACCGGGATCACAAGTAACGAGATTTCAATCTCAATTAAAGAGGTATGAACATGGCAGATATTTATGGAGAGGGTAACTTTCAATATAGGTTCGTAGAAGACTGGATCAAATTGCCAGACGGTATGAAACTATTAGAATGCCCCGGAGTAGCAGTAGATGCGGAAGATCGAGTATTTATACTAACCCGTGGAGAACACCCAATAATGGTGTTTGACAGAGACGGTAATTTTATACGGTCATTCGGTGAAGGGTTATTTAGCGACAATCGAACTCACGGACTGTACTACAGTCCTGCCGATGGAACATTATTAGCTGCCGACGACGGAATACATACCATACAAAAATTCACTCCTGACGGAGAGAAAGTCATGGAAATCGGCGAACGAAACCACCCTTCTCCTCGTTGGAGTGGCCAACCTTTTAACCGGCCAACTTCCGCAGCAATCAGACATAGTAATGGCGATATATACATCTCAGATGGGTACGGCAACTCAAAAATTCACGTTTACACTAGTGATGGCCAATATAAATTCTCATGGGGAGAACCAGGAATCGATGCAGGGCAATTTATCAGACCACATAACATAGTATTCGATGACCAAGAACGAGTATATGTAGTAGACCGTGAATGCCACAGGATACAGATATTTGATCCGGAAGGAAACTTCCTTACAATGTGGAGCAATATACATAGGCCCGATTCTATGGTTCTATGGCAGGATCATGTATATATTGGAGAACTAAACGGTATGGGCGGAGTTGACGATGCGCCTGGCCTAGGGCACAGAGTAAGCATATACGACCTAGACGGCAACCGTGTTTGCATGTTCGGTGACAAAGACGAGGGAGAGGGACCAGGTCAATTTATAGCGCCTCACGGTATAGCAGTTGACTCTCATGGGGACATTTATGTAGCCGAAGTATCCTTCACAATCAGAGGCTCTCATATGGACCCACCTAGAGAACTCCGTAGTTTCTCAAAATACGAACGAGTCTGGTAATAGCTAAAGAGGCCGGTTTTAAACATAACAAACCGGCCTCTTAGCTTTGGATTGTATTAGCAATATGAGCGAATCTAACCAAGATACTACAAGCATTCAGATAGTTGATCCCATCAACAGTTTTGAGATAGGCTACGAACTCGGGTGGACTGACGGCCTCCCAATTGTACCTCCAACCGATTACAAGGTTTCGCAATTTTTAGAATATTCCAACTTAAGTGGTGATGAGGTAGTCGGAGAAATACCCGAACGTCGGCGCGAGATTACCTCCCGTAAGATCGCAGCGAACGCAGTGATGGCTGGCTGTCTGCCAGAATATTTTCCTGTAGTCCTAGCCGCTAGCAAGGCAATGCTTGAACCCAAGTTCAACCTCGTCGGCCCGTCGTCAAGCCTAGGCGGTGCAGCTATACTCGTTATAGTCAATGGTCCCATAATCAAGCAGATCGGTATAAATTCGCGAGGAAATCTATTTGGGCCAGGGAACAGGGCAAACGCTACTATTGGAAGGTCTATACGCCTGGTCCTTATGAATGCCTGCGCAGCTGTGCCAGGTTTATTTGACCGAAGTGTTATTGGACATCCTGGAAAGTTTTCCTACTGCATTGGTGAAGCACATTCAGAAACACACTGGCCTGGACTACACGAAGAACGCGGTATATCGTCAGATTCTAGCGCTGTCACGGTATTTGCTGCGGAAGCTCCTAGGCAAGTCAGAGCAGTAGGGGATCCGGAAGCAATACTGTACTCAATAGCTGACGCAGCTTCATCTCTAGGGACTTCCTTGTCTACTAGCGGCTCAGTGTCAGACAAATCAGTGGGTATACGACAGGGAGAAATAGCTGTGACCATTGCCGGAGACAGCAGCTTATGGGCACAATGGACCAAGCAACAAGTCAAAGAGACCCTGTATTCACAAATTAAGAGATCCGTTGCAGATCTGAAGAAAGCTAAAGTTTTCAAGGGAGACATAGTCGAATCAGACGAACATACTTTTATTCCACTGCTAGAATCTCCCGATGACATTTTGTTACTTTTTGCTGGCGGGGAAGAGGCCAATTTCTCTTCGGTAATCCCCAGCTGGGGACCAAAGGTAGCATCAACGGCTGCTACGGTACAGATCGAGCTATAAATATATTTATCATCCTTACTATGGAGTGTCGAAACTATAATGAACACCGTTAACTACACCCTCATAAACCCGACAACAACTGCTAAGGTCCCTGATTTTAACGGAGCTCAAAGAATCCCAACCCTCGCTGGAACCACATTAGGTATCATTGACGATAGTAAACGCAACGCAGACGTTTTATTGGAAGAATTAGCAGATGTATTGATCAATCGATACGAAATATCTAACGTCATTTGGCACAAAAAACCAAGTGCCTCGAGACCCGCTGACCCAAAAGAAATCAATAACCTGGCAGCAAAATGCGACTCAGCTATAATAGCCATTGGTGATTGAGGATCCTGTAGCGCGTGCAGTGTGCACGATGGTATTCATTTAGAAAAAGCAGGGATCCCTTCTGCCACAATTTGTACAGATAGGTTCATAGATACTGCTTCAGGAATGGCCAAAATGTGGGGTGCAGAAAACTACCCTACCATATTCACTAAACACCCAATTGAAAACCTGACTAGAGATCAACTGCGTTCACGCATGGAAGACCTCGCGTCCGAGGTAGTGACTATACTCACAGGAACCTAATTACCGCCATTAGACCTATTCATAAAATTTGGAACGGAATTAGTTATTGGATAACTGATATCACAGGTAATACAACTAAGACTTCCAGTAATGATATCGTCCTGCACCTCAGATATTACTGATAGGGTAAGCTCGCCCTTACAGTCAGGACAAGCCAATATATCCAGCATTCGCTTATTCATTATCTTTTAAAACCATTCTATTTATATTCTAAATTCGTCTCTACTAGCAACGTTAATAGGTCTGACAGTCCGAACACTATAACACCCAATACCAAGACGGCGTACGTACTCGTCACGCTGCGCCTAACCTTTCCCAACATGGTAACCGGCGTATCTATTTCCGAGTTAAAGTTTCTAGACTTCGCCAGCCATGCTAAATAGAACATGTAACTAGCTAGGGAAACCTTTATTCCTAATATTATGACGTACACTAAACTAACTGATTGAGAAGTCAGACGACTAGCGGCCAAGATAACACCGGTAATAATAAGGATAGTCACTGCAGTCTTAATGACATGCTGAAATTCCGCTGTCA
>CAZVRK010000008.1:9596-78360 GCA_964629875.1 uncultured Dehalococcoidia bacterium
GTAATAATAAGGATAGTCACTGCAGTCTTAATGACATGCTGAAATTCCGCTGTCAAACTTCGATTGACTTCGGCGAATCCGTTGAGTCTGTCCGATACAGGTCTAATCACAAACATGTAAAACATAGACCCTCCGACCCACGCTACTGCCCCCAATGCATGGCACCACCTCACCAGCAATAATATCCAATCCAACAAAGTCACTCTTTACCAACTCAGCAAGCAAATTTACTTCTTTCTGGGCAGTGAACCAATCCACTATTAGAACAAGTATAATACTAGAAATTGTCATTACACCCAAGCATTCAACAGACTAGGTCTCAGTGCAAATAGGAGGAGACTATGCGATTAGCTAACAAAGTAGCGTTAATCACCGGAGGTGCCAGAGGACAAGGAGCTGTAGAAGCAAAGTTATTCGCCACCGAAGGTGCTTACGTTGTCATTTGCGACATATTGGACGAAGAAGGCAAGCGCATAGAGTCTGAGATAAATAACACAGGAGGCTCGTCTTTATTTGCACACCTAGATGTGACCGATGAATCAGAATGGCAGAATGTTATAGCAACTACACTGAACTCGTTCGGGAAGCTCGATATTCTTGTCAACAATGCCGGAATATATAAATGGGCTCAAGTAGAAGAAACAACATCGGAACTCTGGGACCAAACCATGGATATCAATGCAAAAGGGGTATTCCTAGGAACCAAACACGCAATACCGGCGATGCGTAATTCCGGAGGCGGCTCTATCGTAAACATTTCGTCAGTGGCTGGACTCATAGGCAGTGCAAATGCTGCAGCTTACGGCGCATCAAAAGGAGCAGTAAGACTTCTAACCAAATCTACAGCCATACAATATGCCAAGGATGGGATTAGGGCAAACTCAGTACATCCAGGAATAATCGACACTCCCATGACTACTCCTAACTTATTGGCGACGCAGGAAGCCAGAGACCGTTCAGCCTCTAGACATCCTTTGGGACGCGTCGGCACATCTGAAGACGTTGCCTACGGAGTATTGTTTCTTGCATCTGATGAATCGTCCTTTATGACAGGATCTGAATTAGTCATAGATGGAGGCTTAACCGCCCAATAGATCACCGGCCAATAGCATATCCATCACGTCTCAAATCCGCTCCGCCAAACAGAGCACCTCTTTCGTGATCTACTTCGATGGCGCAGAGTGCGCCCATCCTCGGAGTCCAGTCATCCCAAACCTCTACGTCATGCCCCATATTAGACAGGTTTACCAGTGTATCAGAATCGATTCTGCCCTCAATCCCAATCAAATTCTTATGATATGCATGTGGCCAGAACGAATTGGGAAAATTCCATGTAGATATTCTTGGTGCTTCTATCGCCTGCTGAACATTCATTCCAAATTCCGAAACGTTCAGGAATAATTGCACCATTGACTGACATTGCACGTCCCCGCCCGGGGTACCAAAGGGCATCCATAAACGTCCATTCCTAAACGCCATGGCCGGTGTAGGAGTAAGCCTTGGTCGCTTGCCAGCCGCCAAACAAGCAGGATGGTCTTCCTCTATCCACGACTGAGAGCCTCTCGGTGACATCACAAACCCAAGGCCAGGAACAGTTGGGCCACCCCCTATTCCATCACTAGGAGTACCCGAGAAAGCATTTCCCCACCGATCTACTACGGATATGTAGCTAGTATCCGCAGGGAGTCCTCCTGCCATCTCCTTGGGTCGCCTGACTGTCGTCTTCCCAGGTTCTCCGGATTGATACTGCCATGGATCACCTGGTAACGGCATTTCTAATGCAGCTCGATTGTAATCAATCATGCTAGCCCTAGATTTTGCATACCCTCCAGAGAGCAACCCTTCCATAGGAACGTTCACAAAATCCGGATCGCCATAGAAACTATGTCGGTCTGCAAAAGCTAATTTAAGAGCCTCAACTACCGTATGTAAGTAAGAAGCAGAATTATGTCCCATTGATACCAAGTCGCACGTCTCTAATATCTTTAACGTTTGGAGCGTGACCGGTCCCTGACACCAGGGTCCGCAAGAATATACTTCACAATCTTTATAAGAAATCGAAGGAGGCGTCTCTATTTCGACCGAAAACTCCTTAAGATCATCCATAGACAGCAGACCACCCTGACTTTGGCTAAATGCAATCATTTCCTCTGCTATCTGTCCTTTGTAGAAATAATCGCGCGCTGATTGTATCGCTCCTTCACGACCCAAACTTTGACAAGCTTTCTCAACTTCTATTAATCGATTAAATGTATTGGCAAGATCTTTCTGGACTAGCAACTGACCTGTTTGCAGAGCAATCCCATTACGAAAAAATACATCCATGCTTGTTGACCAAAAGACCCCTTCTCCTTCGTCATGGACGAGCTTGTCCCCTTCTTTTACTAACGCGTTGTGTAGAGAAGCAGGAATTGGAAAGCCATTTTCAGCCAATTCCCAGGCAGGTCTCACAACATCCTCAAATTTCATAGTTCCAAAGGTTTTCAATGCCGTCATCCATGCATCTGCAGCAGAGGGGGTAACGGTTCGTAAAATACCCGCTGGCAACTCTGAATTATGATTTTTTGCAAAATACTCTACAGATGCATCCTTCGGCCAGCGCCCCAATCCACTAACGCTTTTAGTCTGATTGCTAGCTTTATCATAAATTATTATTGGAGCTACTCCACCGAAACTCGTGTATTGAGGTAATACAACGTTGAGCACGAGCCCAGCTGCTATTCCAGCATCAGTAGCATTTCCGCCTTGTTCAAGTATCCGATATGCTGCCGCTGTAGCTAAATAATGCCCTGTCGACGCAATGTGTGACACTCCGGTTATGACCGGACGATGAGTCTCTATCCCTATAGCCATAAAAACCTCCATGAAAGCTTAGTCATGCCTGATTCCAACCTGAACTACCACTTCTTCAATGCAGCCACATATCTTTACAATTTCAAGTCCGCGAGATTTGGAATTACATTTTCTGATAAATACCGCATCGATTTAAGCCAATTATCGTAAGGATCCCACTCATGGCCCATTGCAAGCAGAACCCCAAATCCTCCAGTGTCCAAAAAAAGCTGTCTGAGTTGCTCGGTGACATCATCAACACTACCTACTATCCAGACGTTATCAAGTAAATATTCTGGAGTCACATCGGCATCAGGAACTTCATTGTTCCCTTTAAACAAACTCAATGAATCCATATAAGACATTAGAGGAATGAAATAATCCCGAAAATCACGACCGATTGTACCATTCAAGACTTCCTCACGTGCCTGAGCCGTTGTCTCAGAAATGTATATTTCTTTGGCTATACGCCATGTTGATCGATTGGCCTTTTTACCAGATAATTGCGCTCCTTTCTCTACCGCATCCCAGTGACTACTGAGTATTTCAGATGGGACCAAATTGATACTGAGAGGCAACCATCCCTTCTCCCCTGCCATAACCAGAGTGTCAGAGTTAGGAGACACACCTGCTACTCCAATCGGTGGGTGTGGTTTTTGGTACGGTTTCATATGAAACTCCAGACCTATCTCTGGTACTGGCCGTGGAATTGAAAAGTTCCAAGCTTCATGTTTGTATTGGCCAGGAGCAGGATTCTCCCACATCTGTAGTATTACATCTATCGCATCTCTAGACATACCACGGTGAAATCCTGTAGAAGCATCGAATCCAAACACCTCGAAGTCGCCGGGAAACCCTCCAGATCCTACTCCCCAGTAAAACCGCCCTTTCGCTAAATTGTCCAATTGAGCAATACGATGCGCGATCATAAATGGATCATGATTTGGCATACAGGTTACTCCCGTACCAAAAACAATGTTCTTAGTGCGAGATAAGGCAGCCGCAATAAATTGATCTGGAGCGGGAATATTTTCCCAAACAGTGGTGAAATGCTCTCCAATCCAAGCCTCTTTGTATCCTAATTGGTCGAGACATTCCATTTGATGAAGATCAGATTCCATGGTATCTGCCGGATCTGAACCCGGGGGATGCAGCGGCATTGTGAAATATCCGACTTCCATATGCGCTCCCTTGGCTAGTCATAGTCCAGTATAACTACGGCAAGTATAAGTCATTAGCAGCGCTTCCTCAATCAGACTTGATGTTGCTACCAGATACTCCTAAAATCATTATACGATTTACTAAACAAGGTGGCGTTTGATGCTGTTTGAGATTGAAGTATCCTCGGAACTTAACAGCCCTTTCGAATTTAATAGAGTATTTGATTTATTATCTGATCCTTCACCGGTTAGACAGGTGTACACCTCCAATCTAGTAGGTCAGGACACCTGGTGTGACGTAATTGGATGGGATGAGTCTGGGCCATGCCAAGCATTCGCTGCATTATCAGAAGATTCTGGCGACGGAGTCATACTTTTATTATATGGTGGCCAGGAAGGAATAAGGCTAAAACCTTCTGATTCAACAGACGACTGGGATTTGAGCAATATAAATCAGTGGGGAGAACCCTGCTTGATGTTGGACAAAAACACATCTTATATCGAGTAAGTACAGCCAGCGAACGATCGTTTTCTACAGTATTCTCATACGCCTTAGAATAACTTCTTGGATCTTAGAGGCAAAATCCACCAGATTATTACTGTCCGAAAAATCTAACATTTCAAACGTTTTAATCTGGTCCAATCCTTCAGATGTGTTAGACAAAATACTTTTATCCAGTGCAATACCAATTAAGGCAAGTCGATCCTCATTACTGCTAATCTGAGCGTGCATAACCTGACTAAACAAATTCCAAGTATACGGACTTCTGTAGGAATTTTCCGAACAGACTAGGATTTTGACATCATAGTTTCCCAAACGACTCAGGGGTGGAAATGATATATCCTTTACCAATTTATCCTCATCTCCCACCGGCATATACCAACAGTCTACGCCTGATTTGGAGATTTCTGACTGGAGTTCTGTCATAAACGTCGCATCCCTATAGGAACCCAATATTACTACCCGTACACTATAATCAGCAGCATCCCGTGTACATGCAACCAATTTATCCATCTCAGGCAAACCGGTTTCTACGAGAAATTTCATCGAAATATTTCCGTGAGATCTAATTAGCGTATTAATCCCAATAGTACTCGAGGAACTATGCCTGGCAGATTCCAGATCTAAGGCTCCGCTCAAATCGCTATCACCAATAACAGTCATACCCATACGTACACTCGTAAACAATGTTCCATCTGTACTAACCCTAGTCAGGTTTGCACACCTGACATCAGCACCCGACAAATTCGCTAAATCAAGATTAGTCCCCGTGAGTCTGGCATTCATTAGATTAGCACCCGTCATATCCGACTGTTTCATATCAGTCAAAGTCAGATCTGCATTACTCAAGTTACAACCGCTAAAATCTGAAGCAGAGGCATCTGCTGATGAAACATCTGCATCTGAGAGATCGCAACCTGTAAACAAAACACCCTTCAAATTTGCACCAACCAGTGTAGCGCCCTTTAATACTGCCCCTGATAGATTTGACCGCTCTAGTATAGCGTCGTCCAATCTCACTCCAATAAGATTTGCATATAAAAGCTTGCTATTCCGGAGATCAGATTTGCTGAGGTCAGCGTGACTTAGATCGTCTTTAGATAAGTCTATATTACTGAGATCCAGGTCTGACAAGACGGAACTCGACAGATCCAAACGTTTACTTTGGGAAGGTCCGTTTTCACGCCAACGAGATACACTCTGAGCACCTTCCCGAACAATTTCTAAGTGCTCCTGATTAGCCACACATATCTCCTTACTGCATTTAGAAACACCCTCCCGATTGCGATCAATTGGAGAGGGTGTTCGATTACCAGATATCGTCCGACGGTCTTACTAATCATTCGCAGGAACAGTCAATGAGTCGATCTCAGCACCAGAAAACAATGGCATTACATCCTCTGCAAAAATGCTAAGTTGTTCTTTGAATTCTGCCCAAGGCATGCCTTCTGGCCACTGGAACACTACATCTTCTAATCCAGGGTATTTCTCCTCTATGCCTTTCAGGTAAGAGACAAATTCTTCTGATGAACCACAGAACCACGCCTTTTGTTCGACGCCATCTTCAACACGTGGAGTCCTGGCAGGAGCTCCGGGAGTGCCCCAAGGTCTGCCTTCCTCATCCGTATAACGTACATATCCAAATGGAGCAAACCACTTATATCGTTCGTCATGATACGGTCGAACTTTCTCCATAGCCTCAGCTTTATTATCAGCAATGTAAAAACCCACCCCAAATGCGATATTTTCCCCTAGAGCTACGTCCTTACCTGCGTTTTTATATGCCAACTGGTAATTACTAATCATTTCATCAGCCATTACCTCTCCAGTCAAAGCAACCATTCCCTTTATCCCATGTTGAGCCATAAATTCAATAGATCTACCACTTGTAATGGGCTGCCATATCTCTACCGGCAGATTCACTGGCCTAGGCACTAATGTCACGTCAGTCATTTCGTACCCTCTGTATGGTACCTCAGCAGGTATAGTGTGTTTAGGCCCTTTATGGCTAAAAGAATCTTCATTGAAGGCCTTCAAGATGATTTCCATGTTTTCTTCAAAAACTGCCCGATTTGCGTCTTGGTCAATCAATGGAGCCCCCATGGTTTCTACTTCTCGTGATTGATAGCCACGACCAACACCGAATATCAACCTGCCCCTGGTCATCACGTCTGCCATAGCAAAATCTTCCGCCAACCGTATCGGATGCCACATAGGTACAATATTGAATCCCGCGCCAAACTTTAACCTCTTGGTAATGCCGGCTAGATGAACACCTAAAAGGGTTAGGTTTGGAAATACTTCGTAACCCTCACGTTGGAAATGATGTTCCGCTGCCCAGAGACAGTAGAAACCCAAATCATCCATGTGTTTCGCCAATTCTTCGGCATGATAATAAGGCTCTATTAAGGTCTCATTTGGATAACGCCGATCATTTGCTGGCGTGGCATCTGCTCCTACGTCTTCAAAATCGATTTGCCCTACATACAACACTGAAAACCGTTTAATCATAGCAACTATTACCTCATTGGATAGATAAATATATAGAAGATGATTTATTATATCAGCGGCCTATATGATTGAAAATGTCATGTGGAGAGTGTGATAAGGAGTTAATCATGGACCTAGGATTAGAGGGAAGGATAGCAATGGTAACCGGAGGCAGCCATGGTCTGGGATATCAGATCGCTTCGTGCCTGGCCAGAGAAGGTTGTAAAGTGTCGCTCTGCGCTAGAGATAAAAGACGAGTAGATGAAGTTGTCTCTGAGATACAAAGCCAAGGGTTCACAGCCCGTGGCAGTCAGGCAGATGTAACGAATGAAGCCGATTTACAGCTATTTTATAACGAAACATTGGACCAGCTCGGCCATCCTGACATCCTAGTAAACAATGTCGGTGGCAGACGGGGTTCAGTAAACTTCGCAGATACAAGCATGGATCAATTCATAGCAGGCCTAGACCTGAACCTTATCAGTGCTGTCCGACTCACAAAACTAGTCATTGATCATATGAAATCTCAGGAATGGGGAAGAATAATAAACATTGCCTCTATATCGGGTAGAGAACACGGAGGCTCCATTGATTATATGACCGCGAAAGCCGCTCTAATCGCCTTTTCTAAACACCTTGCCTTGCAATCCGCTCAATACAATGTGCTGGTGAACTGTGTTGCACCCGGGTCCATAGATTTCCCAGGGAGCACCTGGGACCGATACCAAAGGATAGAGCCACCTGATGTAGTAGCAGAATTCATTGATCGGAACTTGCCGATGGGAAAATTTGGCTGGCCTGAACCAATAGGTGAGACAGTAGCCTTCCTAGCATCAGAAAAAGCCGATTTGATTACCGGAGCGTGTCTCAACGTAGACGGAGGGCAATCACATTCATTAATATGATCCTACAACCTAATGAGAAAGATTGCCCAAAAATTCTCGCCATACTGAAACGCATGCCGCCGGATCTGAGTGCTGGATATAACCAGAGCCACCTGCTATCTCCGCCAGACGTCCGTTATTCAGCAATTCTGCCATAACTTTCCCTCGATCTATGGTGTTCATCGCACTCTCTTTACCAACCACGACTAAAGTCGGAGTTTGGATAAGCGGCAATACATTCGTCAGATCCACTGTGGACAGATATTCTAAAGTTTCAACCACAACATGTTGCGATGTCTGGCTCATTTGCTCCGAATACCACTTATGATGTTCAGGATTAGACTTACCAGGTTCCAACCTATTGTCGGCAGTTTTAGTTATCCAGCTTGCGACGCCTTCTTCCTTCACTAATTTGTGGTATTCAAGATACGTAGGCACACCTGTGAATTTGTATGGAGAAGTGCAGGTAGTCAATGATAACAATCGTTCAGAATGTTCGTAAGCAAATTGGAGACCGATTGTACCTCCGATAGTTTCACCAACAAAATGAACTTGCTCGAGGTTCAGCATATCTAATAGAGCCAACAGATCATTAGAGAAACCACTCAAACTCCAGTTATACCCGGGTTCTGGGACAGTAGATTTGCCAAATCCTCTAGCATCCACTCGGATGACACGATAATGCCTTGCCAGCAGTGGAACCCACTCGTACCATAAAGCGGAGTTTTTGGCATTACCATGGTGAAGAACTACAGTCTCCGGAGTCCGCCATGGATCTGCGTAACAATCATCTTCATAATACATTTGTAGATTATCCGGCAGATTAGCGAAAGGCATATTAACACTCCTCTATAAAACCAATGGAACAATTAGAATAAACTCCACATACGATTAGATTTACTAGCCTAAACATTTGACGATCGGACCGCTTCTAGCCTGCTGGGTAGTTTTGGTCGGCGCATTAAAACGTAGAATACTCCTGATACCAAGGCGCTGGCAAAAGATACCCATATAATCATAAGATAACTGTCGTATTTATCGAACCACCATCCAGCAGCCCATGGTAATCCTACTAAAGCCCAACTATGACTTAGATTGATTATCCCGCGCAGTGTAGCAAAGTAATTTCTTCCAAAATAATCTCCTATAGCACCCCAGTTGATCGGAGTTATACCTTCTGCAAGCCCTCCCAAAAATGCCGCGAGAAGGAACATCCATAAAGATGCACCGTATATCAAAACAAGCATAGAAACTGCGTAAAGTACCATACCCCCACCGAGTGACACTTGTTTTGGAACTCTATCTCCAATGAATCCAAAGAATAACTTGGACGGCACATTCATACCTAACCAAAATGCAAATATTAGGCTGGCCGTAGCTACATCCAAACCTTTCCAATGCAGGATAGCCACTATATGGACCTGGATTGGAGCCTTTGCAATTTGTCTAAACATAGTACCAATCAACAAGAACCAATAAGTCGGTGTTAATAACGCTTCTCTCAGCATAAAATCAGGGCTGTCATAATAACTGAGAGTACGGCTTTCGCTATTACTCAGTCCCTCTGACTGAGCATTTCTAATTTTGTTTAACTCTTCAGGATCCGCACCATCTGGAAGTAAACCAACGCTTTCCGGAGAACTCTTAACAAAAGCCGAAAGAGGTAATATAACAAAAAAGTAAGACGCAGCCGCTAGCGCAGCAGCCCATCGCCAACTAAAATATGCAATTAGCAATCCAATCAAAGGTATCAGCAGCATTGATCCAAGATTTCCCGACGCTTCCTGTATGGCCAAGGCTCTGACTCGGTATTTGCTAAACCACATGTTCACAGTGGCGGCAATAGCGTGCTGAAATCCCATCGTCGCCCCAACTGCGATAAACACTAAATAAGCGACAGCGAACATCCAAACATTGGGAGCCAGGGCAAATATTACAAAGCCAATACCGGCCAGAACAGTTCCCAGAATCATCATTTTCTTGGAACCAAATCTATCCACTAAATAACCAACTATTGGACCTTCTACTGCACCTTCAGATCTAGCCAATGAAAATATCAATGAAGAGGTAGCTCTACTCAACCCGAGACTATTTTCCACAGGGAGAAGAAACAGTGCACTCCCCTTAGAGAAAAAAGCATTGTTTAACGACCCCATAAAGCTGATTAGAGCAAGGAGTTTCCATCCATAGAATATCTTGGATGAAGATTTGGACGAACTATTTGAGATATCCATGTACACCCTTATGGATCGTGCTGTCCTATTGATGCGCAGAGGATTATAGCACAGCAACCCTTTGAAACATTCCAAACCACTATCCTAACAAGTAATACATGGATTACAAATCAAATAGGAATAAACCCTGTTAGTGTGACTGTTGTGCTAATCAGTTAAAGGTATAGCTATTGATACTCGTTCTATCGAGCCCACTGCTTTTGTCGTATGCCCTCTGCCAGTTAGGTCATCTGCCAGTAAGACATCGCCTGCATTGAAAATATGAACCGTGCCATCCCCTAGTCCTATTTCAGCTTGACCTTGAAGTGTAATCACATACTGGCGCCTAGGAGCCACGTGGAAATCTTGAAAATTACCACTCGCTACGCGCCGGAATTGAATGCCCGAAGCTCCCTCCATGGCAGTACGTTCAGCATCTGCAATCTTTTCATACGGAAGTTCTAATTCTTCAAGATGAGATTCACCATCTTCCCCAGTATAAACCCTTATAACCTGCATAACCTGTGCTCCCTCTAAAAATTTTATAGCGCAAAAAATAGTACCATATCGAATAGCTCAGCTTACACCTAATTTTCAACTTGATGTATGTATGATGACCCACTTCTGCATATATCTACCAGACAACACTCAACACACTTAGGGTTTGTCTTCGTACAGTGAACTTTAGCATGCTGAACTAGTAACGCATGATATTCATTAAACAATTTAATATTTGCAGGAATACTTTCATGAAGAAACTTCTGCCATGCATCATAATCTGCCCGTGGTGACTCTGGTGTAATACCAATCCTAGTAAAAATTCTTATGGTATAAGCATCGATTATAAAGAACGGGTATCCGGCTGCATAAACCATAATGTCATCGGCTGTCTCTGGCCCTATACCATGCAGTGACAACAATTCTTTCCTCACAAACTCAGGGGATTGTCTCAAGAATAAATCTATTCTTCCTGAATAATTACTTACTACATACTCAGCGAAAGCCTTCAACGTTTTGGTTTTCGAATTGTAATATCCGCTCGGCCTAATCAAGAGCGATAATTCCTCGAATGATATATCACTCAGAGAATCAACGTCGATGCATGTAGCGTCTTGCATATTGTGGATAGCCAATTCAACGTTTTTCCATGAGACAGCCTGGGTTAAAATCGCTCCAACTACCACATCAAACTGACTATCTCCTGGCCACCATGATTGGTCTCCATACTTCTGATGCAAACGTTCATACATCTCTATTGGTAAAGACATGCACTCTCCGCTACAAAACCTTAATTAGCTGAGCATCAATCAAAGTTTTACTAATGGGATTCTCTTTGTTATTTCTATATCACTTAATGAGACTCGGCAAGAATAAGCATAAACTTCTACCCCATATTGCATAGCATCTCTTAGGGCATAGTAAAAATCAGGATCTGATTCTTCTTGGATTCTGCACTTATCAACATCTTCACGCTGAACAATGAAAACAACAGCAGATCTATATCCTTCCTGTTTCGCACGGATCAGCCCATTGACATGTTTAGTACCTCGGCTAGTCGGAGCATCGGGAAACAATGCTACTCTATCTTCCACAAGTGTGACCGATTTAGTTTCGATAAAGCACTGAGATTCCTTATTTTTCAAAAACAAGTCGAACCTACTATCTTCGTATGAAACTTCGCGCCTAATATCAATATATCCGGTGAAATCCTGTATAAGTTCACCCTGTATTGCCTCTTCCAACAAGAAATTAGGCAATCTAGAATCAGCTGAGCATAGATCTGTCTCCATCTGCACCAATGTTAAGTCAAAGGCCGTCTTCCTATGACTAGAATCCACAGGAGCAAGCCACATAGTGTACTCTGGAATCAAAAGCTCGCCCAATCGACCTGAGTTAGCAACATGAACCATCATCTCATTCCCGTTTACATCCATCAGGGCTGCAAACCGATTAAGTCTTCGGATAAAAGTCCCAGATATTAGGTTCTTAGGCAAGTCCATGTTTATCAAGCCCAATAGATTGCAAAATTGTTGGCTATTAGTCGTAGCATATATAATGTAGATATCTTTTTAAACCCATCATATTTACAGGTAAGGTTAACACTTTTGGAAACATTCTCAGAAAAGCTAACCAACTCAGCGAACTCAGCTAAAAGTCTAGTATGCATTGGGCTGGATCCTGATTTGACTAAGATGCCTATAAGCAATGTGTTCACGTTCAACCAGTCCATAATAGACTCTACGGCTGACTTAGTATGCGCATACAAGCCGAATTTTGCATTTTATGAATCCCTTGGACTTGACGGATTGGTAGCCTTAGAGAGAACTGTAAAATATATCAGAGACCAATTAGCGCATGTAATTGTAATAGGGGATTGTAAGCGCGGTGACATCGGAACATCTAGTGAAGCATATGCCACGGCCATGTTCCAGGTTTGGGGATTTGACGCAGTCACCATAAATGCATGGGGAGGAAAAGACACGGTTGAAGCATTCGTAGCGGATGAACGGTACGGCGCATTTATTTGGTGTAGAGGCTCAAATCCAGGCTCAAGCGACTTACAAGACCTCATAGTTCAAACTGACGGCGTAAACAAACCGTTATACGAACATTTAGCTACCAAATCCACAGATTGGGGGCACGGCAATTTGGGCCTTGTAGTCGGAGCGACTGTACCTGAACAATTACGCGTAGTCAGGGAACTATGCCCCACTTCTCCCATCTTAATTCCGGGTATTGGAGCTCAAGGAGGAGAACTTAAGGCGTCCGTATTATACGGAGTCGACGCACATGGCAGGTCCGCGATTATCAGTTCTTCCCGAGGCATATTATACGCCAGTTCTGGAAAAGACTATCCAAAAGTCGCCCGCGAAAGGACCTTCGAGCTAAAATCCGAAATTAACGACATTTTAGCGGAAGCAGGCAAGGGATGGCCTTAATACTAGAGATTGGGTCAACAATCCGACTTAAAAAACCCCATCCTTGTGGAAGTTATGATTGGACAGTGACCAGATTAGGAACAGACATAGGATTATTGTGCATTGATTGTAAAAGAAGGATTATGATATCCCGTAGCCAATTGGGCCGCCGTTTAAAAGAGATAGTGTCAAATGGCGAAAATGGGATCGCACACTAGACTGGATATTACTCAATTAAAGAACCATTTATAGTTCTTTCTTACTCAAAGTTTCTCTCACGAACACCATTACGCCTACCGCGGCGCAAATTAACAAAGCGGCATCTACAATCAACGACGCAGCAAATCCAGAAAGATCAGCGATACCCCCAAGCAACAGAGCTCCAATAGCAGATCCAACACCGCCAAATGTTCTATAGAGCCCCATGGTTACACCTTCAAGACCAGGTGGAGCTATATCGGCAAAAAACGCCAAACTCGGAGGCCCAGCTAATCCTTCACCCAATCCTAGCAAAATGCCAGATAATATTAATTTGGGCACATTATCTGTGAATATAAAAAGAATGAGACCTATGACGATCAATGTAACAGCAGGGATTATTGTCGATTTCCTGCCGAATTTGTCAGACAAAAAACCTGCGAGCATGGTCGTGAAGAATTGCGGGATATGCGTAACACTGATAAACGATCCTAGCTGAGAGGCGGTAAATCCTTTGTTCTCTCCGTATAATGGCAGTACACTAAACCTTCCTCCTTGTCTATTAGCCACAATCATTAGAGTGAACATCCCTACAAATATGAATGCGGGACTTATGAGCAATGTCAGCAATCCATGTTTCTCTACTATGTCACCGTCGTTATCATGTGATTCATTTCCCGTCTGATTCCTGACCATTTCGGAAGTTGAGGAGTTGTCTGATCTACTCTCCGGCACAAGAAATTGCAGTACTAGAAACGACATAGCGACAAATACCGCAGAGATATGTAAAGGAATCCTATATCCCCATCTGTCTCCCAGATAACCCCCTAATAAAGGCCCGAGACTTTGACCCGCCAATATACTCATTTCGAGAAGACTGAGGAACCTCGCTCTATTATCTGCACTTGCAACATCCCTTAAGTAAACAGATGATCCTGTCAGATAAACACTCCATCCAAGTCCTGATATGAATCTCCAGCACACCAACCACGTATACGAAAAGGAGAAAGCCACCATCACCGCGCCGAACACACTAACGATAGAGCCAATTTGAAGCACTACCCTTCGACCGTATCGCTGAGTTAAGTATCCTGCTGGTAAACTAGTGAAAATCCTGCTGATACCAAATAACCCAACAGCTATACCCACCTGAGTGCGATTGACGTGAAATTCTGATTCAGTAAACAGCGGTAAAATGGGCGCTAAAGCACCCATCCCAACACTAGTCAAAAAGATAGTGGTGCACAAGTAAAATACACCAGGACGAGTATGAATACTCTTAAAAACAGCTTTTAACATACGGTTTTAGATTATCGGGAGACTCACAGTGGAATACTGCAATGCTCCTACAAATCTAGTATTCCGTCGAGATATTTCCGAAAACATGTATATCTATTGGATTAGCGACCTCTAGGACTTAAATTCCATTCAGAAACTTCAGGATGGAATCCCTCCAATTCATCAACTAATGCATCAATGAAATTGCGCACCGCACGGCCAATGAACTTGCCTTTTAAAGTGCAAATACCTATATCAGCAGCAGGAAAGATATGATCCATTCTCACCACACCTAGTTTGTCATGGTCATCCGGATGAAGTGTGAAGTCACTTCCAATCGCAATCCCCATTCCTATCTCTACATATTGTTTAATCAGCTCAGTGTTATCCATCTCTAATACGACTTCATAGTTGACTGATTGTTCTTTCAACGCGGATTCAACTCTCTTCCTAGTAAGGCTTTCTGGACCTGCAAGGATTAGGGGCCAAGGAGCAGCATCCTCCAAAAGTATCGAAGGCTTCGATAATAACTCATGGCCGGGTGGCGTCATCATAACAATGTTATATTCAAACAATTTACGGAATTCCAGAGTAGTATCTTCCTGACTCGGGGCTGTACAAATTGCCAAATCAACTTCCCCTGACTTCACTAGCTGTATCAGAGAAGCATAACTACGTGCAACTAATTTTAGTCTCACATCAGGATAATCTTTCCAGAAAGTACGAATTGGATTTGGCAGGTGATGCATGATCAAATCTGGATAAGCGCCAACTACAAACGACCCACGTCGTTCAGAGTAATCCATATGGGTTTTCAATGAATCAACGGAACTAACGATTGGTGTAATCAATTCTAAAAAAGTCCGTCCATCCGAAGTAAGTTGTATAGGCCTCTTGATGCGATCAAAGAGGATGATCCCAAATTCGTCTTCCAACTTTTTTAAATGGGTAGTAACTGTTGGTTGACCCAACTCTAGCCGGCCAGCTGCCTTAGAAACACTCCTAAGTCTAGCGACGTGATAAAAACTAGTTAATTCGCGCAACTCCATCCAATCACAACCTCTGAGAAAACAGTATATGCACCATACCTTAGTATTTCGAAATACAATATATCATATAATATTACTTGACAAAATAAATCAGGAAATCGAGAATATACGTAGCAACAATAATCAGGGGAGGTACAAATGGCCTTCGTGATCACCGAACCGTGCGTAGGTGTAAAAGACGCCACATGTTTGACCGTATGCCCCGTAGACTGTATACACACAAGCGACGAAGCCGATCAATATTATATTAGCCCTGATGACTGCATCGACTGCGCATACTGCGTAGAGGCCTGCCCAGTCCAAGCAATATTCGACGAATTTACAGTACCGGCGCAGTGGCGCCAATACATCAACAAGAATCGAGAATTTTACAAATAAGTCACTGGTTGGTAATCTTCACGTTCTAAATTAGAGTGCGGCCTTTCATAGAGCTATAACAAAAGAACAATAACCGTTAACATACCTAACCATGTTCTTCATTATGGAAAGGGGTTTAATTGGACATACTTAGGGAAACAATTCGTAGGTTAAACGTAATTGGCCACTATCGAGAGCTTGGCACAAATCGCCAACGCAAAGAAAGTATGATAGCCCTAGCGTCCACCCAGCTATTAGTCCAACTTTCCAGCATGCCCATAGCCATGACTATACCCTCAGTCGCTAGGCACTTTGAAGTAGAAGTATCACAAGCATCCTGGATGGTAGTTATCCGATTGCTGATGTTAGGTAGCACCGTATTTTTAGCTGCCAGACTGGGAGAACGGTACGGGTACACCAGAATATACTTTATTGGCGCCATCCTTATGACCGTTGCCAGCGTCCTATCAGCAGCGTCTAACACTTTACTAACCCTGATTTTATGGAGCGGTGTAGTTGGACTCGGTGGAGCATTGATCACCGGTAACGCTAATGCAATTCTAGCTCAGGTATTTGATGCCAACGAGAGAGGTAGAGCTTTCTCAGTAATGGTAGTATCTGCTCGACTCGGAACTCTAATAGGTTTGGCCTTGTTCGGTATTTTCTTACAGTACTTCAGTTGGAGACTCGTATTTCTAACAAGCCTCCCAATAGGCCTACTGGCCATGAAAAACAGTTACCCGCTTTTAAAATACCAGGCAGAACAATTCAAAGACACAGTGCGATCAATTAACATTAATTACGTAGCAGCAGCACTTATGGTGGCCACGCTTGGAGCTCTAATACTTTCAGGACTGCACATTCACGAAGGATCGGAAACCTTCACTTCAAGCGAAGCTCTAGCCTACCACGTTCCAATGCATCTATTGTTCTTTGCCCTACTTGGGCTATTCATAGTAGTACAAGGCAGAACTGGCGAACCATTTGTGCAGTTCGAGTACTTCAAACAGAAAGCTTTCTCCATGGCGCTTTACAGCAACACTACATTCCATTTGTCTATGCTAGCGGTTACAACACTCATACCAATCGTTATCGAGAATGGGCTAGGCTATTCACCAATAGTCGTTGCTTTAGTTATAATACCAAACCAGCTCATGGGATTATTCCTACCTGCGCTAGCCGGTTGGATCTATGACAAATACAACCCTCGTTGGCTTAGACCATCCGCATTAATGGGCATAGCTCTGGGCTTTGTACTTGTCGCATTCTTCGCCGGCGTAGTACCAGTGTGGGGAATCCCAATACTGTTGCTACCAGCGTACATAGGATCTAACCTTTTCAACACCGCGAACAATGCTCTAGTAATGAACACTCTACCGGAGAGTACTGCCTTCGCTTCAGGAATGTTGGAAACTACCAGACAGATGGGACACACTGTAGGTGCAACCATTAGCGCTGCAGTCGTCAGCTTAGCTATCCCTGTAACTATTGAATTTCTCAGTCCCAGTGATCTCCAAGCAGTATACAGAGAAGGGTTCAGATACGCAGCTATCGCAGTAGTGTGGATCATGGTATCAGGTAGCATAGTCGCGGCATTCCAAAAAATGCCAAACACTATGCAGAAAGGTAAAGATTCTGACCCCAAACCCCAACCAGCAGGCGGAGACTAACCAACAAAACCGGCCTAAGTCTAATAAATCGTTCCGCCGCCAATCACCCTGACAAGCCTACACTCATTGATGCTACACGTTCGCAAAGGTAAACTGTTGGTAACATCACTGTCACAAACCATCCTTATAGGAGACTAATACATGGCCATATTCTTACGTGATTCCGAAGTGTCCGAATCGTTAACCATGAATCAAATGATTGAAAAAATCGAATCCATGCAATCGCATTATGGGGAAGGCGAAGCATCTAATCTCCCAAGACGAAAGATCATAGCGAGCGGCGGAATGCTCGCAGTTATGGGAGGGGGGTTATTTTATGAGGGCGTCCTCGGAGTCAAAACTTACACGGTTGTGAAGGGACAATATTCTTTTCAAGTAAGCCTTTATGATGCCGAAACAGGGAAGCTATTATGCTATACCCAGGCCAATCGCCTAGGGCAATTACGGACAGGTGCCACCACCGCCGTGGCGGCAAAATATTTGACTACTAAGTCCAACATGACAATCGGAATCATTGGAACAGGATACCAGGCAGCAACTCAACTAGAAGCTGTTTCCAAAGTACGAGACATTGCCAACATTCTGGCTTTTAGCCGTACTGAATCTAGCCGACAGCAATTTGCTGAAAACATGAGCACTTCGCTCCAGATACCGGTCACATCAGCAAAATCAGCAGAAGAAACGGTCAAGAATTCCGACCTAGTAATCTGTATAGCCGCAACTATGGATCCCGTAATAAACGGAGATTGGATATCATCTGGCACCACTCTTGTAGCCGCAGGCCCTACTACGTGGAGAGCGAACGAAGTAGATACCTTAACAATAAAACGAGCACACAAAATAGTAGTTGACTCTATAGAACAAGCTCCAATTGAGTCCGGAGATTTATCAAGTTCCGTCGATCAAGGAATCATTCAGTGGAGTCAATTAGTTGAATTGAGACACATTGTATCCGGCAACCAATCAGGCCGAGATAACAACGATCAAATCATATATGCCAAATTAATGGGCACTGGAGTAGCAGACGTCGCAGCAGCCAAACTAGCATATGATACCGCCAAACAGTTAGGCATCGGGACTGAAATGGACTGGTAGATCATTTAAATGATAGATACTCTACCGTAGGCTGCACATTGTAGCTACCTTCATCATCCAGAAGACTCTCTACAGCAGCCCTAGCGGTATCCAAAGATGTGAAACAAGGAATACGTTTTTCAACGGCGGCTCTCCGAATATCGAAACCGTCTCGAAGAACGTTAGTGGACCCAGTAACTGTGTTTACGACAGCTTTTACGCTCCCGTCTTCTATAACATCAATAACGTTGGGATGTCCTTCGTTCAATTTTTTCGTTGTCATAGTGACCGGAAAACCCATAGCCGTTATCATTGCCGCAGTCCCTTCCGTTGCATATAGGTTGCATTTAGCATCAACCAGTGATCGAATCATTGCAGTCGACTCAGACTTATCTGTATCTGCAATGCTCAACAATACTCCAGAACCTTTTGACAAACTTAAATTCGCTGCCAGCAAAGCTTTTGATAATGCTTTCGGAAAATCTACATCTACTCCCATAACTTCCCCTGTAGACTTCATCTCCGGACCTAAGAACCAATCTACTCCTACTAATTTCGCCATCGAGAACACAGGGGCTTTAATACCTACTAAATCCTGTTTTGGCCATAGCCCGCCCTTGTAACCTAAGTCTGACAACTTCTCACCGAGCATCACTCGTGTTGCTATCTTCGCTACTGGAAGGCCAGTAACTTTTGATATGAACGGTATTGTCCGACTGCCCCTTGGGTTCACCTCAATTATGTATATCGATGATGAGTTTACAGTAGCCGATTCAACGTTAGGACTTCTATAGGCTCCCCCGCCGCTGATGACAAATTGAATATTCATCAAGCCAATCACTCCTAGTTCCAATCCAATTCGAGTGGCATAATCAACGATGGTATTTACTTCCTCTTCTGTAAGATTCAGACCGGGATATATGGCCATTGAATCTCCACTATGTACACCAGCTCTTTCAATATGTTCCATTATCCCCGGTATGAGAACTTGTTCACCGTCACAGATTGCATCGACCTCACACTCTTTACCCTCAACATAATGGTCTACCAATACCCGTTGATCGGGCGTAACTTGTGTAGCCACCGTTAAGTATCTGATCAATTCCGTGGCATTTTGTACAATCTCCATAGCTCTACCACCGAGCACATAACTTGGCCTTACAACTATTGGATACCCTATAGTCTGAGCTATGTTCAAAGCCTCTTCTACCGAAGCAACTGCAGCACCTGGTGGCTGAGGGATACCCAACCTAGCCATAAATTCTTCGAATTTATGTCGGTCGGACGCAATGTCAATTGCTTGTGCACTAGAACCTAATATAGGTAAACCCACTTGATCTAGTGATTGGGATAGATTAATCGCCGTTTGACCACCAAATTGAACTACTGAAGCGGGAGGATTCCCGTCTATAGTTTCATTATCAATTATGTCTCTAACGGCTTCTTCATCAAGTGGCTCAAAATACAACCGGTTACTAGTATCAAAGTCAGTAGAAACAGTCTCAGGGTTAGAGTTAATCATTACGCTATTTAAACCAGATTCGGATAAAGCAATAGCCGCATGAACACTACAGTAATCAAATTCTATGCCTTGTCCTATTCTGATGGGGCCACTGCCAATGACTATAGCTTTATCGGCCATTAAACATGGTGCCTCATTCTCGTTATCGTAACTGCTGTAGTAATAGGGGGTAACTGCTTCGAATTCCGCTGCGCAAGTGTCAACCATCTTATACACAGGGCGAATACCCAATCCAATCCGCAATTGTCGAGCCTGTTCAGGTAACATATCAGACAGGGTAGCTATTTGCTTGTCAGCAAAGCCTAGCTTTTTAGCTTGTAATAACAATGTGCCATCGAGCTCCTCTGATAACAGCCGTCGTTCCATGTTTACTATACGTTCAAGCGCACTTATAAACCAAGGATCAATATAGGCTTTACTCTGGATGTACTGAGAGCTGTAATCACGTCGCAAAGCGGCCATAATCGCCCATAATCGAAGGTCATTAGGATACAAAGGCAATGCATTAACATCTAATTCGCCACTTTGTTCCTGCAACCACGCAGGGTCTTCCCAGAGTAAAGTTCTATTATCTATTTCTAAAGAACGTACTGCTTTTTGTAATGCGGCTTCAAAAGACCTATCCACAGCCATTACTTCACCAGTAGCTTTCATTTGAGTAGTAATACGTCGGTCACCATTTGGAAATTTATCAAATGGCCACCTAGGTATCTTCACAACACAATAATCCAACGCAGGCTCAAAGGCTGCTCCTGTTGTGCTAGTAACAGCATTCGGAATTTCATCCAATCTCTTGCCGATAGCTATCTTGGCTGAGACACGAGCGATGGGATAGCCAGTGGCCTTACTTGCAAGCGCAGAACTTCTACTCACACGGGGATTCACCTCAATGATGTAATATGGAGAGTCAGCATTCCAATCAGAAGAAAGCATTTTTTCAACATCCGGATGTGGCCTGAGTGCCATTTGAATGTTGCATCCGCCCTCAATACCCAATCCTCGGATTATCTTAAGGCTTGCACTTCGTAACATCTGATATTCTTTATCAGTTAAAGTCTGACTAGGAGCCACTACAATGCTATCCCCTGTATGTGCTCCCATTGGATCAAGGTTTTCCATATTGCAAATAGTAATACAATTATCTGCTCCGTCCCTGATTACTTCGTACTCAATCTCTTTCCAACCGACAAGGGATCGTTCCAACAGAATTTGAGAAATAGGACTAGACGCCAGTCCAGACTCGACAATAGATTCGAACTGATCCCAGGTTTCTGCTATTCCTCCACCTGTACCTCCAAGTGTATAAGCAGGACGTATCACTAGAGGCAGCCCTGTTTCTGTGGCAAATGCACGAGCCTCTACAGCCGTAGAAACGGTAATATTTGGCGGCTCAGGTTCACCAATATCATGCAGAAAAGTGCGAAAGAAATCTCTATCTTCAGATTTTCTTATAGTATCTAGGGGAGTGCCAAGTAGCTTAACCCCATATTTATCCAACACACCCTCATCAGACAGTGCTACAGCTAAGTTCAGAGCAGTCTGGCCTCCGAGAGTGGGCAGTATGCCATCCGGACGCTCCTTATCGATTATTCTATCGATAACTTCAACCGTAAGGGGTTCAATATATACCCTATCTGCCACATCACTATCGGTCATTATTGTCGCAGGGTTAGAGTTGATCAGGATAGTTGTTATCCCCTCTTCTCGCAAGGATTTACAAGCCTGCGTGCCTGCATAATCGAATTCTGCTGCTTGTCCGATAACAATAGGGCCTGACCCTATAACCAACACTTTCTGGAGTCTATCTAACCCTTCAACCACTGCTACTGGCTCCTTCCGCCAAAATACTCCGAATGTCACTAACTTTTATCTAAACTTGAGGAAGCCTTCCTGGTAGATCTATGAGTTCCCTATCGTAAAGCGTATTAAGCATTTGATAGATGAACGAACCGTAAAGCTTTCCATCCCAATCGAATTTATTCATTCCAGGGAACTCCTGTTGAGATCTGGGCGGCACTCTGAAATTGACTCGATATTCGTCCACTTTCTCCAGCTCAACGCATCCCACTGGTTCATCAACAGTTTGATTATTAGTTTTATCTATCAAGGCTACTGACAAACCCCAATTACTGCCTAGTTGGGCTCTATTTATCGTACCTATCTGATACCCATAATTATTACAACTAAATGTTGGCACCACTTGGTCCAACAAACCCAGCGCATCCGACAAACTCGTCGGAAGCTCCACCTCAACCCCCTCCTCTAACAAAACCATACTAAAAGAAGACACAAAACCTCCAAATATTGCAAAAAGAAATTAATAATACCTAGAAGAAGATTGGTGTTGGTTATCAACCTATTCTATTTAATCTAACCATTACTGAGACTACTAATCACCTCCCATTAATCAAGCTTATAAATTTATCAAACAGATACTCGTTATCCTTTGGACCTGGAGCGGCTTCCGAATGATACTGAATCGTAAATAAGGGTATATCCCGATGGACAAGCCCTTCAACTGTCCCGTCGTTTAAGTTTACATGAGATACATCTAAACCTGGAGGCAATGAATCTCCATCTACCGCGTACCCATGGTTCTGTGCAGTTATATAGATTCGTCCTGTTTCCATATCTTTAACCGGATGGTTCCCGCCGCGATGGCCAAATTTTAACTTGTAAGTATTTGCTCCTAGCGCTCTAGCAATCAACTGATGACCCAGACATATTCCCATTACAGGAACTTTCCCCAAGACCTTCTTCACGTTTTCAACAATATAATCAAGGTGTCTTGGATCCCCGGGCCCAGGCGAAAATAAAATACCAGAAGGTTCCAGGGCTAACATATCATCGGCCGATGTGTTCGCGGGTATTGCTATCACTTCACAGCCACGCTGCTCCAGAAGGCGAAGGACATTGTATTTCAGCCCTACATCATTCACCAAGATACGATAAGACGAGTTTGACGAGGTTTTAGTATCCGATTCCCATGTATAGTGCTCGGTAGTAGTTACAGTGCTGACCAGATCCAAATCGTCATATTGCGGGAGTGTAGCTAACCTAGTTAAAGACACACCCGGGTCATCTGTAGAGATAATCCCCGACATCACTCCTTGGTTTCTTAGTCTTTTAGTAATCGCACGAGTGTCTACTCCAGATATACCTGGTATACCATATTCGGCTAAATACTCGTGCAATGTGGTTCTGCTTAAACCATGACTAGGTTCATCGCAACACTCTCTCACTATCAAACCCGACACTTGTATAGTTCTAGATTCCACATCTTCAAGATTAATACCATAGTTACCTATAAGCGGATATGTCAGAGTTACTAGTTGACCAGAATATGATGGATCCGTTAATACCTCCTGATAGCCGGTCATACTAGTATTGAATACCACTTCACCATGAGCACTACTCACAGCACCAAATGCTTCCCCCGTATGAACTGACCCGTCAGCCAACACTAAATGTGTTACAGCCACACTCCTACTCCTTTATCCCTATACCTGAGTCTTGATAGACTACTCCGCCATCTACTATGGTCATTTGTACCTGCCCATGCAATGTCGCCCCATTTAAAGGAGTATTCCGTCCTTTAGAAACAAACATCTCGGAATCTACCGTCCATTCCTTATCAGGATCTAGCAATACTAAATCCGCGGTTGTATTAGGTTCTAAACTTCTATAATTGTTGAATTGAGATCCCAGCACATGAGCCGGACCTGTAGTCAATCTATCAATTAAAGTAGATAACGTCAGGTGACCTGAATGTACAAGCTGGCAAAGAGATCCTACTGCAGTCTCCAATACACTGATACCAAAAGACGCTTCCTCATACGTCACTTGTTTACTCGCAACATCGTGGGGAGCATGATCGGTAGCAATACAATCTATGACTCCTTCGTTAAGACCTGCTATCAAGGCTGTCACATCGTCCAATGTACGTAATGGTGGATACACCTTTGTCGAAGTGTCGTAACTATCGTCGACGGATGTAGTATGGAGACCATTAGACACGGACAAAACTCTTTCGTCGGTCATTAGCAGATGATGCGGACAAACCTCGGCAGTTATACTTAAACCTTTAAATTTTGCTTCACGCACTAACGATACTGACCCAGCTGTACTAAGATGCGCAACATGCAACTTACCCCCGGTTAATTCAGCTAGAGCAATGTCCCTTGCCACCATCGCTTCCTCTGCTGCAGCCGGTATTCCCGGTAGACCTAAGCGAGTAGCTACAGATCCTTCGGCCATCACACCGCCTTTTGATAAAGTGTGATCCTGACAATGATTACTAATAGGGAGTCCAAGATCTTTGCTATACGCTAAAGCCAATCGCATGATATTAGAATCCCATACTGGGTCTCCATCATCACTGAAGGCGACTACTCCTGCAGTGGCTAACTCTTCCATTTCAGCCAATTCCAGACCTTTCCGACCCTTTGTCACACATCCAATTGGGCAGACACGGACCACCCCGTCTTCGGCAGTTTTGGTGCGTATATAATCAACCACTGCAACATTATCAATAGCAGGGTCCGTGTTGGGCATACTGCATAAAGTAGTGAATCCCCCTTTAGCGGCTGCTCTAGTACCAGTTGATATAGTCTCTTTATACTCGAATCCAGGTTCCCGCAGATGACAATGCAAATCAATAAAACCTGGACAAACTATTAATCCACCGGCATCTACAACCATTAGGTCAGAAGAGGCTTCAATATCTATGTGATCTTCTCTAGCAACGATCATTCCATCATTGATAAGCAAATCACCGTTACGATCATATCCCGAATAGGGATCAATAATGTGACCGTTTGTTATCAAAATCCGTGGTTTACTGACCATCATGCATGCTCCTCTTCTATCTGATGGCCGCCTACTGTTACTTGATACAACAAGGCCATTCTGAGTGCTACTCCATTGGTGACTTGTTCTTCTATCAGAGACATCTGCCCATGAGCTACACCAGTACTGATCTCTATACCTTCATTCATTGGCCCGGGATGCATGACTAAGACTTGTTTACTAGCCTTAGTCAACCTGTCCTCGGTAACTTGCCAACGGCGTATGTATTCCCTCAAAGAAGGTAGATAACCGCCATTTTGCCGTTCATTTTGCAGGCGCAGTGCCATGACTACGTCTGCGCCATTAATAGCATCATCTAAATCCGACTGAATGCTAACCTGAGGCAAGACGTGAGCGTTACCGTCATCATTATTCAATCCGTAAGGCATCAACGTATTTGGTCCGCTTAGAACGACTTCGGCACCCAGTTTGCTAAACGCCCAAATCGCTGAACGAGCTACTCGACTATGCAAAACATCGCCAACGATGACAATTTTTAATCCTCTTAAATATCCCAGTTTAGACCGAACCGTATAAGCATCTAGAAGGGCTTGCGTCGGATGGGCATGCAAGCCGTCTCCAGCGTTTATGATACTAACCTTCGGCAAGTGTTTAGCCAACAAATTAGGAGCTCCGGAATATGGATGCCTAACAACAATTACATCCACTCCCATTGCCTGCAGGGTTAGCCCTGTGTTAAGAAGTGACTCTCCTTTATCAACACTACTCCCGGAAGAACTCATGTTGATAACATCTGCGCTAAGTATCTTTCCTGCTTCCTCAAAAGATATACGAGTTCGTGTACTTGCTTCATAAAATAAAGTCACTATTACACGACCTCTTAGCGCAGGTACTTTTTTAATATCCCTACGCAACACCTCTGACATTGCATCAGTCTGATCTAAAATACTGATTATTTCATCCTCAGATAAAACGTCGACATCCAAAAGGTGTTTTCTATTTGTGTTTGCAACGCTTGCATTTCTGGAAGCTAGCACATTGTTTTCAACATCAACCATTGTAGTTATTAACGTCCCCAGACCTGACAATAACAACGTCATCAGTACCGTCAGTCTCTATCAATCTGACCTTCACTTGTTCTTCCAGGCTAGTCGGTATATTTTTACCCACATAATCTGCTCTGAGAGGCAATTCACGGTGGCCTCTATCAACTAATACTGCTAACTGTATTTCCTTTGCTCTACCGAAGTCCTGAAGACTATCCATAGATGCCCTTATACTCCTGCCAGTGAATAAAACATCATCTACTAGGACTACTTTCATCCCGCTAATATCTGATGTAAGAGTGGTAGGCTTGATCGGTGGCGCTATTCTTAGTTTCACGTCATCCCGATACAAACTTATGTCGAGAGATTCCACAGGAACAATTGTCCCTTCAAATTTTTGTATATTTTCCGACAACCGCTGAGCGATGGTAACACCTCGTGTGTACAGGCCAACCATTATGAGGCCATCTGTTCCTTTGTTCTTTTCTAATATCTCGTGAGAGATCCGGGCCAAGGCCCTCCTGACATCCTGATCATTCATTACTTTATGTTGATTCATAACCAAATGCCCTCTGACGTAAAAAGGCCTTGCACATAAACTGGCAAGGCCTTGAACATGTCCAAATATTCTTCAAAGAATGCGAACATCTTGGTCTTAGTACTTTGCCAGTCTCTCTGGACTGCCTTAAAAGCGTGGCGCCCCTATTTGCGCCGGACCTATCTATTAAATTGTTCGGCACATATTAACAGAATAATGGGATATATGGAAGTTCATATATCCCATTATTCTAAGCTGCTATCCTTTTACGACGGCTACTTATATAGTCAACTAAAACATATTGACCCAAACTATCTGAGCTACTATAAAATGCCCTTCCACGATTTATCCGAGTCAAATTATCTATAAAGTTCACTAATTGATAATTGTTCTCCAACATGAAAGTATTGATAATAATACCTTCCTTAGTACATTCCCGAACTTGCTTTAGAGTTTCCAATTCAGTTCGGTAACTGGGAGGATAATTAAAGTAAGCTTGACCATTCTCTAGGTGAGCTGTAGGCTCTCCATCAGTTATTAATAGTATTTGACGTGTGCTACCCCTATGCTTTGATAATAGTTTCCGGGCCAACATTAGACCATGATGTAGATTAGTTCCCGAATCCCACATGTTCCAACTCGAAGTTGGCAACTCCTTTTCAGAGATTTCCTGAGCGTATAAGGAAAACCCCACAATATCCATTGAGTCTCTGGGATACTGCATCTTGATCAGTTCCATTAGTGCAAGTGTAACCTTTTTTGCAGCTTGAAAATTATTATACAATCCCATTGATCTACTTTGGTCTAACAAAACCACCGTAGACGCTCGAGTGCTATGCTCTTCTCTGTATATTTCAAAATCATCTGGAGATATCCTTACAGGTATATCAGTTCCCGATCGCAATATCCCATTTTTCAGGGTAGCCTGCATGTCTATCTGAAGAGGATCTCCAAATTCATAAGGTTTGGTATCTCCTAGTATTTCCCCTCCAGATCCCCTAATGTCTGTTTCATGGCCGCCTAGACGGTCTTTTTTCAGATTAACAAAAACTTCTTTAAGGGCCTTCTGTCCTATTTTACGCATTCCTCTAGCTGTAAGTTGTAATTTCTCATCACCATCCAGATACCCGGCATCTTTTAACATCTGGATCATTCGCTCCATCTCTTGGAAAGATGCCCGAGCATCCTCACCTAACAGGGCTTCTAATTCGTCTACGTCCACATCACTCAAGTCGCCGCTTCGGGAAGCTTCAAGAAGAGCATGCTCTAACTTATCCAAATCCTGTAATTGTTCCATTAAGTCCATAGCCTGAGTCATGCTCAGAGTGTCATCTCCCAGAAACGGGTACTGCCTAGAAAGATCTGATGCCGGGGCAATTTGGCCCATAAGGCTCGCTATCTGAGCCATCATATCTTGCATTTCAGGATCAATCACAGCATTTAATGAATCCTCTAGCTCTCTTCTCGCATCCGGTGACATACTATCCAACATTGACTGCATTTGGCCAAATTGGCGAAATAACATTTCTAACAATTCTTCAAAAGTGTTTGGATAATCAGGGGCAAACATATCCCCAAATTTATCCATAAACTCTTCAAATCTTGGTTCAATACCCTGAGATTTATCACGAAGCATTTCAATGAGTGATCGAAGCATATCTTTCATTTCGTTGATCTGTTCCGGTCCCATCCCGTTCATCTGATTCTTCATCTGACTCGACAGATTATTAGCCATCTGACTCTTTAATTGGTCCACCAATTCCTGAAATTCCTGACGCGCTTGCGCGTCTACAAACTCGTATTCCATCAACATTTGCACCCTGCCACTGGGTGAACCAGGCAAATTATCAAGAAATTCTGAGTTCTGCCTTAATCGATTATCTTGCATATCTTTTAATGCAGAGATTTCCTCAGATGTGAGATTCCTAAGCTTAGAATCGTCGTGATATGAGTCCTCTGAACGTTCTTGAATAGTGGATCGTTCTGTTTCAATGATGTGATCCAACTTTTGTGCAAGATCGTCAATTATAGAATCTAAATTATTCTTCTGGAGTTCTTGACGGCGGCGGTTTTTGACCTTTTCCAGGAGATCTTTAAGTCCTGAGATTCCTTCCTTCTCAGATGAGTTCACACCGTTGCGGAGCATGTCTCTAAGAGCCGAAGCAATATCACCTCGTTTCAAGAAATCTTCTGACAGACTATCCATCAAGGTCGACGCGTCAAACTCGAAGATACGCTGTGTTCCATCCCATTTAGCATATCTATAGTCTCGATACAACATAGTCGTTCTATACTCCTAATAGATTCCCTCTATGTAGATGATAATGGTTATTAACCTATGCCTGCAATAAGTATTTCTGCAATGCATATAATACATAAAATCAAGCCAGAACTTGTTGACATCCACAGCATGTCTGCATAGACTCTGGAGAACCTTCGACCCCTTTTATACTTTATTATGAGAATAAATTTACGATATTGGATAGCACAGCAGAATAAGATAGCTTGGTCCGGATTCACATTAGGGCTGATAATCATATATATCTTCATTCTTAAATTCGTAGATCTGCCTGTGGACATGAGTGATTTTCCAGGAGTAAACCCGATAAGAACGTTGTTGGGAGCTATTGCTACTGGACTAATAACGGCTCAGGCGCTTATCTTCACGATTACACTGGTCGCAGCTCAACTTAATGCCAGATACTCCCACAGTATGATTGCAAGCGTATTTACGTGGCCAACAGCACTACTAATGAGTCTCTATGTATTTAGCAGCATCTATTCCATGATTACCCTGGCAGTCCTAAGCACGAGACCCACTACGTTCACAATAAATTTACCTATTGGTTCACTAAGCGTGCATCCCGCATCGATTAGCATATGTTTAGCAGCCACATGCTTGATATTACTCATACCTTATCTTTGGTCTTTCAAAAGCATCCTAAATCCGGAATACATGGCCAGCCACGAATATCACCAACAGCTAAACAAATTACTCAAAACCCGCGGTTTAGGTAACGAAGATACATCAGCCTTATCTGACATAACACTTAGCGCCTTCGGATACCGGGACTACAAGACATTTGAATTCGCTTTTCAAAGATTAGCAGACCTAAGCTTAATGGCATGGCAACAATCCATAATCGGAACTGCTGAAACCATTCACAGGAATCTGGTTGAAATAACTATAAATAGTATCGACGATCCGAGATGCCCACGCGTTGCCTGCGAAGCACTAGGAGCGATGGGCAAGGAATTAATTACGCAATCGTCTGCAGAAGGCGCGAGACAAGTAATAATTGGATTATCAGAGGTAGGCGAAATCTCACTTGAGAAAGGCAATCTTTCACTCACTCGAGAACTATGCTCAATAATAAGCAACATTGGGGAGACTGGCGCTAACAATAATCTAGGAGTACTTTGTGAAGAATCTGCCTATTCCTTGGGCCAAATAGGAGGAACGGCAGCGGTGAATAATGCATCAGATCTAGTTAGACAGGTATCAGCTTGTATTCGTCGAGTCGGATACGCATCACATGTCAACAATCAGATGCTGGGGACGACACAGTCATTAAGTTCGCTTTGGAATATAGGTGCTTCTGTTCCCATTTTACTAGCAGATTCTATTAGAACTGTCAGTAGGGAACTAGAACTTCTTGAACAAACCACCAGCATAGATCAATCAGACAAGGCCTATGAGTCCACGCCACGAAGTGATGGCCTAACGGCGTTTAGAAATTATTATATTGATAACATACGTGGATCGAGGTAAACACCCCTGCATAAAGCTCCAAACAATTATGCATCAGGATCATAATTCTCTGAGGCCTCTAACATGTCAGACAACCCAACCATATCAAATGCCTCAGTAACAGATACCATATTTTCCACCAGATGCTCTGTAGACCCAAACTGCTTGAGTTCACTCATCACATTTGACACTACATTACAGACTGTTAATAAAGCACTAACAGGATAGATTACTATTTTAAATCCTATATCTTCTAGTTCCGAAATGTTATATAACGGTGATTTTCCGGTCTCAACCAAGTTGTACAGCAAGGGTACTGGAAACAGTTTTGTTATAGCTTCGGCCTCATTACGACTCCGTAGAGCTTCCACAAATAACACGTCAGCTCCTGCATCAATATACTGCCAACATCTATCTACGGTGTCATCCCAACTCGTCACAGCTAGCGCATCAGTCCTTACGATTAATGTGAAATCAGGATCATTCCTAGCGTCCACTGCAGCTTTTATTTTGGACACCATGTCAGATACACCTATGACCTGTTTGCCATCCAGATGACCGCATCGCTTAGGAAACTCTTGATCTTCTAAGTGTACCGCGGCTACTCCCGATCGCTCATAATCTCGGATCGTTCTTTGGACATTCAACACACCGCCATACCCAGTGTCCGCATCAGCTATTACTGGGATATCAACAGTAGAACATATGTCTCTAGCGCTAGAAACCATTTCAGTCGCTGTCGTTAATGCAAGATCTGGGTATCCATATTTAGCTACAGAAGTACCCGCCCCTGTCATATAAACAGCAGGGAATCCTGTCTTTTCTATTATCTTCGCAGTAAGACAATCATATGCTCCTGGGGCAGCAATAATACCTGGTTTTCGTAATAAAGTTTTGAACTTATTTCTTTGACTCATATTATTCACACAGCGTGGTATTAGGCTATTAAGCCACCGTCTATTGTAAGAACTTGTCCAGTTATATATCCGGCATTGGGAGTACTTAGGAAAGCTACTAATTCAGCCACTTCGTCCCCTGATCCAAACCTACCCATTGGGATACGGTTTAAGATTGTGTCTTTGGCGTCATCTGACAATTGTTCAACCATGCCACCGTTATCTATAAAACCTGGAGCGACAGCATTCACAGTCACATTTCTTGAAGCAACTTCCCTAGCAACGGCTTTAGTAAATCCTATCAGGCCTGCTTTCGCCGCTGCGTAATTGGCCTGGCCAGGGTTACCGCCAATGCCAACCACAGAAGAGATATTTATTATTCGACCATTTCTACGTTTAATTAATTGTGGCATTACATACTTCGTACACAGGAAAGCGCTCTTAAGGTCAACATCTATAACATTCTCCCAATCCTCAAGACTCATACGCATTAACAATTTATCCCTGGTAATACCCGCATTATTAATTAATATGTCTATTTGACCCCAATGTTCATTTATTTGAGCAACTACATTCGAGGCCGCGGTTTCCGAGGAAACATCACCCTGGATAATGATCGCGTCGCCACCAGCCTCAATAATCGACTGTGATACAGATTCAGCCTCATCTCGACTAGAATTGTAATTGACTCCGACCTTAGCGCCCATAGCTCCCAATTTCTTAGCTATCGCAGATCCTATGCCACGAGAACCACCAGTCACTAAAGCTACTTGTTCAGATAGAATTTGCTGCACGAACACTTAACCACTCTCTGCCATCAAAGCTGTGACTTCTGCAAGTTCATTCCGCATGCTATCCACTAAATGCAGGTCAAAACAGCGTACTGCCGTATTAATTGCTCCTGATACCCCATCTGCCTTTGAAGAGCCATGACCCAAAACTACCGGAGCATTAACCCCAAAAAGTGGCCCTCCCATCTTTCTGGGAAGGTTGGTTATCCGCCACAGATCAGAAATAATCGATTCAGATTGGGAATTTTCCAACTGTGAAGATAGTCCTTTTTGCAAATACGATCCCAATGCCGCCCCAAGACCTTCAGTAAATTTCATGAGTATATTACCAACGAATCCGTCGCAAACAATCACATCAGCTTTGCCAGTAAAGAAGTCCATACCCTCTACATTACCAACAAAATTCATATGACTATCCTCAAATAATTTATAACATTCTTGAACTTGTCTATTGCCTTTAGCCTCTTCAGCGCCAACGCTCAACAACCCCACGCGAGGATTTTCAAGGCCAATAAACGTTCTAGAAAAGGCTGTACCTAAGGCCGCAAAACTCAGCATTAAAGAGGGCCTACAGTCCACGTTGCTACCCATGTCGACCAACATAGTCTTAGGCGCCATACCAAGGAAAGGTCCACCAATACAAGGTCTTTCTAATCCGTCCATTAGTCCTAGTATCATCACTGAACTAGCCATAGATGCTCCAGTAGAACCCATCGAGACCAACACGTCAGCTGCACCGGATTTCAATAGCTTTGTCGCAACTATGATTGAAGCGTCAGGTTTAGATCTCATTGCATGGAGCGGATGCTCATCGTCTCCTATCTTGTCAACAGAAGGAACAACAGTGACCAAAGAATTATCGTAGTCATATTTAGACAATTCTTCTTCCACAGCTTTTTTATCCCCAACCAATAATACTTCTATATCAGCTACTTTTAGAGCCTCTAATGATCCCAATACCGTTTCGGTGGGGGCAAAATCACCACCCATAGCATCAACAACCACCCGAACCCTAGACATTTTGCCACTAGTATCCATACCAATATCCTTTAATTGCTCTAGGAGACTGCAATAAGGTCTGTTTGTAACCGTGCAGTCCCTGTGATAACTTCCTGATCGTCACGCTCATTGATTATACCAACAGAACACTCAATAAACCTGATATTTTTACTTTCGGAAAACTTTTCAACTTTCCCGTACGATCTTAAAACATCGCCTATGTAAGCTGGCCCTTTAAACCGAGCTTTCAGAGACCCAGATTCTATCCACGCCAACCCGAAGTGAGAGGTCATCATTTCATAAACTAATGATAATGTCAGCATGCCATGCGCGATCCTATCTCCAAAGGTCGTCGTAGTAGCAAACTCTTTATCTAAATGAAGCGGGTTATAATCCCGAGATATATCGGCGTAATCGTATATTTGTTGTTCCGTAATCTTCATTGTTAAGGTAGGTAACAATTCCAACTTAGGCTCCCACATAACTTATTACTACTTGCCCTCAATCGCAAACGGCTGTAAAACGGTTGTTTTTCCGGTTTGTACAATCTCTCCATTCAAGTTAGAAACATTGTAGTCTACCGTCGTAAATATTACCGATCCTCTGCGGCGAGATCCCGATACAGTGGCAGATCCCTCAATCTGTTCACCGAAAGGTACAGATTTAAAAGCGTTAATTTCTTGCAAACTGTGGATTGTTCCACTCGGCAACTCAAGTACATTCAATAATGAACCCAAGACTCGCGCCGAGATAAACAGCGGAGGAACTACTTCGACGGACGAATACAATTGATTTTTATCTCCAACAGCCGACAGGTAAGTCATCACTATCTCTCGTGTCGTTTCCCATATTCCTAAATGCAGATCTTGTGGTTCTGACATCAGCCTCAGGCATCACTCCCAAAACATTTTACGAAACAACAGTCATTATAGCGGGCACCCGCGTATAGGAGTAAGACGTAGTGCGGCATCATTACTTATCTTCTACGATGCTGAACGCTTCAATAGCCAAATCAACTATATATTCTCCTATGGCCAACGAGGATGTAGCTCCCGGAGACGGTGCGTTAAGCACATGAACAGCTATATCTCCCTGTAATATATTGAAATCATCTGACAAACTTCCGTCTTTGGCTACCGCTTGTGCTCTAACCCCTGATCCCCCCGTATCAAGATCTGAACCAGAAATAGTAGGAATCAATTTCTGAAGATCTCGAACGAATACATTTTTTCGATAGGACCTATTCATTTCTGATATTCCTGTCTTCCAATGCTTAGCCGACATTTTCCAAAAGCCAGGAAATCTTAGCATGTCCAATGATTCTCTTAATCTAATATCACTTTTCTTGTAGCCCTCTCTCGACCACGCCAATACTGCATTGGGTCCCGCTTCAACCTGACCATGTATATTTCTAGTGTAATGAACACCCAAAAACGGGAACCGCGGATCTGGCACTGGGTATATCAACCCTTTAACCAAGTACTGGCTGTCTGGTTTCAGAGTATAATATTCTCCCCTGAAGGGCACGATCTGCAAATTAGTTTCCTCACCCATAAGACCCGCCACTTTATCAGCATAAAGCCCTGCACAATTAATGATATGGCGCCCTAAAATAGACCCCTTATCTGTCTGGACTTCTTGAATACCGGCAGTCGGAATAATATTGGATACACCTGCCCCCAGATAGATCTCTCCACCAGATTCTTGGAATCTGCTTGCGTACGCCTTCGCAACCCTGACATAATCCACAATACCGGTGCGAGGAGCCCAAAGCGCTTTGATACCATATGCATGTGGCTCTATTTCTGACAACCTCTCAGGGCCTACTATCTCAAGTCCTTGTACACCGTTTGCTACTCCCCTTTCATAGAGGTCCTGAAGCCTACCCAACTCACTTTCTTCAGTAGCAATGATTGCTTTGCCACACCGGTCATATTCGATCTCGTTCGCGTCACAAAAATCTACTAACTTCTGAACTCCTGCGACACAAAATCTGGATTTCCATGATCCCGGTCGATAATATATTCCTGAATGTATGACTCCGCTGTTATGACCCGTTTGGTGAGAAGCTAACTCAGGTTCTTTTTCTACTACCGCTATTTTGCCGGAAGGATATCGTTGTGACAGTTGCATTGCCGTAGACAATCCGAGAATTCCGCCGCCAATAATAACTACATCATATTGTTGTGATTGCATATCTAACTCTGAATTAAGATTATTTGAACCACGCATATCCTAGCATTCGCACCATCTAGTGTAAATCTAACTTGGGAATCTAAAGAAGTATTATTCTTCTTGACCCATGTGAAGCGCTATGCTTAACTGTTATTTCTCTTCTAAGAAAGATAATCTCCAATCAAGGAGGATCCATGGAATTCGGCATGTTCATGGAATTCGGCACTAGGACAGGTGCCTCGGAACAAGAAGCATTTTCAGAAGGTTTTTCATTAGTAGATGCCGCTGAATGCTGGGGGCTAGACGGAGCTTGGCTTGCTGAGCTACATTTCAATCCTGGCAGGTCAGTATTATCATCACCTATAACCATCGCCAGTTCCATAGCCACGCGTACAAAATCTCTCCGAATCGGCATGGCAGTATATGTCCTACCCTTAAACAACCCAATTCGCATTGCTGAAGAGGTAGCTACAATAGACCAAATCAGCGAAGGTCGGTTTGAATTAGGCATAGGCAGGAGCGGATTTCCGAGAGCCTATGACGTTTATGGGATACCTTACGACGAGAGCAGAGCTAGGTTCGATGAAGCCCTGCAAATTCTAATAAAATGCTGGACTGGACCCGAATTTAGTTACGACGGTAATTTCTACCAGATAACCAATGCACAGCCCACACCACAGCCCTACCAAAAGCCGCACCCACCTGTAAGAATAGCAGCTACTACACCAGAAACTTTCACTAGATTAGGAGAGCAAGGCTGGCCAATTTTCGTAGGTCTAAGAGGGATGGATATCCATGAATTGTCGGAAAATATCAAGGTATATAGAAAAGCCTGGTCTGATTCGGGACACCCCGGCCAGGGAAAAGTCTCATTAAGAATGCCAGTATATGCCGCTGACACCGACCAAATCGCCGCCGATGAAGCCTACGAAAGTATTAGTTCGTATTTTGGCAGAATGGGGACACTATATAGAGAATCTGCTGGTTCTTCAGGAATTAATGCCACAGAATTACGGGATAATAGAGCGGCTCGATTAGCAGCGCTGTCTTATGAAGAGATGCTCGATACCAAGGTAGCCTTTGGAAGCTCCAGCTCTCTGATAGAAAAATTTCAACATCTTGAAGAGATCCTCGGTGTCAACGGTATAGTAGCAGAACTAAATCCTGGAGGTCTCATCCCATCGGACAGGGTGTTAAACAGCTTGAAATTGATAACCCATAAGATAATGCCTAGTTTCAAATAAAGAACACACCTAAACATCCTGGTCATATTGGCCAAATAGGAGACATATTTTGAAAGTCGCAATTTTGGATGACTATCAATCTGTAGCAAAGGATATGGCCGACTGGAAAAGCCTTTCAGGTACAGATGTCGAGTTTTTTTCAGACCACATATCAGAAGATCAAGAGCTCGTCAGACGACTAAAACCTTTTGACATCATCATGGGCATGCGGGAGCGGACGCCTTTTCCCAAGAGCCTAATTGACCAACTACCTAATTTGAAACTCCTGATCACTAGCGGTGCGCGAAACGCGTCATTTGACTTGGAAGCCGCCACAAACCACGGAATTCTAGTATGCGGCACACAAGGTTCGGGAGAAGGCCCAACAGAGTTAACGTGGGGACTAATACTCGCATTATTACGAAATATACCTCAAGAAGACAGACTCACACGGGAAGGCAAATGGGGAACATCAGTTGGTATAGGATTAAAAGGTAAAACAATTGGATTGTTAGGCTTAGGACACATAGGATCACTCGTCGCTAAAGTAGCTGACGCATTTGGAATGAATGTTGTGGCATGGAGCCAGAATCTTACACCAGAACGTGCTGCCGAATGCAATGCTAAGTTAGTATCAAAAACAGAGTTATTCGAACTATCCGACATTCTATCTATACACGTCAGATTAAGTGACCGAACGAGAGGATTAGTTGGTGAGGCTGAGCTGAATCTAATGAAGGCAACATCATACTTAATCAACATTTCGCGTGGCCCCATAGTAGACGAAGATGCATTAATATCACATCTCAAGTCTCAAAAATTAGCTGGTGCGGGGTTAGATACTTTTGATGTAGAACCACTTAGTCCAAATCATCCGTTGATGTCCCTGTCGAACGTAGTGTTGACACCTCACATTGGATACGTAACACAAGAAGGATACACAGCTTTCTATCAAGGGGTGGTAGAAAACATCAAGGCTTTTATATCGGGAGAACCCATAAGAGTTATAAACCAAGAAGTCTTAAACAAGAAAAATTAAGGAGTCAGCATGAAAGCGGTAAGAATAAGAGAATATGGAGGACTAGAGGTACTTAAATGGGAGGAGGCAGATGTTCCGACTCCCCGACCACATCAAGTTTTGATCAAAGTAGAATCCTCTGGAGTCAATTATGCTGATATCATGCGACGACAAGGAAATTATCCAGGTCCTGAATTACCTGCTACCTTGGGGCTAGAAGCCGCCGGTATCATTGAAGCTATAGGATCTGATGTATCATCTCCTCTTCAGATTGGACAGAGAGTAATGGGTATGGGACCTCAGGGAAATGCCGAATATGTAGCAATCAACGCTAATCTAGTGTTCCCCTATCCAGACAATGTAGACCCACAAGTCGCAGGAGGAATGCCAATCGTATTCTTGACAGCTTATCATCTACTTAGAAGCAGAGGCCAGATGCAATCGGGAGACAATGTGCTAATCCAAGCAGGTGCCTCCGGTGTTGGTACAGTAGCAACACAGATGGCACATACTTGGGGCGCCAAAGTAATAACCACAGCTTCAACAACAGATAAACTTGAACTGAGCAAATCTCTAGGGGCAGATGAAACTATTAACTATACTGAAGAAGATTTTGAGCAAAAAGTGATGGAGATTACAGAAGGTAAAGGAGTACAACTAATACTAGAATCCGTAGGAGGCTCGGTACTGGAAAAAAGTGTAAAGTGCGTAGCGCCATATGGACAACTAATAAGCTACGGCAACGCATCCGGAGTCACAGCGAACATCCCATCAACTGACTTCACATCGGCGAATCGTCGGATTACTGGCTTTAGCATGGGACGCTCTCCAGTAGGAACTTTAGACCACGAATCAGCTATGAAGGAACTAACCCCCATGATCGCATCAGGAAGTCTAAGGTTGATAGTAGATCAGATACAACCCATGGCCGAGGTAGCTAAAGCCCACGAACATCTTTCCAATCGCGGCACTCGCGGCAAAGTGATACTCATTCCTTAGTAAAATAGAAGGCGGGGTGTAGTAAACGCATTAAGAATGGGACTACACCCCAATTATTTTAGCCAGTCTATTCTTCAGATTCTGAAATTAAACCCATCTTCAACTGGTTTATCCACCACCACAAACGATCCCAAACTATCCTTCTCTCCGAGTCAGTAAGTCCTCTCCCCAAATGGTCCCGACAAGCAACAACTCCTTGCCCTGCCAAGTGACCCCAACTACCCGGCTCATTTCTAAACAGACCAACAACGCTCTGCCGATTTTGGCTTAACACATTTATTAGGATCTCATTCAAATCAGAATCATTTAGTTCGGGATTTGATGACATACTAAAGGCAACCCTCCACCAACAGGGCGAACTATTTCCAACAGGTCGCCATTGGATAGTTTAATCTGGGCAAAGTTTGCTTTTTGGACGACCTCTCCGTTATACCCTACAGCAACAAATTTAAGATCCACATCTATAGTCAACAAATAGGTTTCCAAAGAACTATTATCTTCCGCCTGGCGTGGTTTTCCATTAACTGTAAGATCAATCAATTATTGCTGTCCTAACATAGAAGGTATAGGCATTGTAGTCATATAACACTATCATACAACACAGTCTTTAGTCTCTTGGCTGCTTCAAAAGGATCAGGGGAGCCCAACACACTGTCTATCACTGCAACTCCAGATGCACCGGCATCTACTACAAGTCGCGCATTATCTGGCGTAATCCCACCGATACCCAATATTGGGATAGACACTTCACCAGAATCTTTCATAGCTCGTATTAAATTCGGACCTTCAGGCAATTTACCAGGGTGAGAATTTGTCGCGAACATAGTACCAGCTATCAAAAAGTCTACCCCTTCTTTTTGAGCTATTATGGCGCTGTGAACACTATGTACTGATTTACCGATAAGGGCATCTGAGCCAATAACGGCTCGGACTTGTTCTATTGGCTCACTCGTCTCTGGTAAATGCACTCCGATTGCCCGATCCTTTGCGATTTGGACATGCCCATTTACCAAAATGTGTGTTGGCTTCTGCACCCTCTCGATAATTACACGAGTCAGATATTCCAGCATTTCCTCTTCAAGATCTTTTTCTCGAATCTGAATCATATCTGCCCCTCCGCTGACCGCGCTAGCTAAACTATCCACTAGAGTATCTAGCTGATATCTTTGGGAGTCAGTTACTATACAGAGGCACGGCAATCGCAAAAGCTCTTTCACTGCTAATCAGCCAGGCTGCGGAACATCAGATGTTGGGCTGCTCGCATTAGCATAATTTCTAGTAGGGATTCTCCCCGCTAAGTAAGCCTTACGGCCCGCCTCCACCCCCAGTTTGAAAGCCTCACCCATAAGAGCAGGATCCTCAGCCTGCGCTATTGCAGTATTAACTAACACCGCATCTGCCCCTATCTCTAAAGCTTTGGAAGCGTCCGAGGGAACCGCCAAGCCTGCATCTACTACAACAGGAACGTTCGCTCGTTCGATTATTATCCTTACTTCCTCTACTGTATGTATGCCTTGGCCAGAACCAATAGCCGATCCGAGAGGCATCACCGTAGCACACCCTACCTCTTCAAGTCTCAAAGCTAACATAGGGTCAGCGTGTATGTAAGGCAGGACCGTAAATCCTTCCAATACCAGTTGCCTAGCTGCCTCTAGAGTTGCAGCAGGATCTGGAAATAAGTATTTGGGATCAGGGATAACTTCTAGCTTAACAAAATCTGTCTTCGCCACTTCCCTACCCAATTTTGCAACGAAGACCGCCTCTTCAACCGTTTGACACCCGGCTGTATTAGGTAAAATATTATATTTATCCCAGTCAATATAATCTAAAATAGTCTTCTCATTTGGATTATCTAAATCCAATCGCCTTATAGCTACCGTCACCATCTCTGTCCCAGACGATTCCAACGCCTGAACCATATCTTCCATACTTCGGTATCTACCCGTCCCAACTATCAATCGAGATTTAAAAGTTTTCCCGCCTATAACCAAATCATCAGACATTTTATATCTCCTTGAACACTGATATAAGGACCGCCGACATAAATGCCGGCGGTCCTTATATCATATTAGTTTCTCTCTATTATTCTGAGCCAACCCATTTGTCGTAAAGTTATTCATCCTTATCATACGGACTCATGATGATATTGCTATACACATTACCGTCGCTTCGGCCCAGCTTAGCACCCGGCATATGCTAAGTCAACGCAGATACAACTCATGTAAAATTAGTCCTGCCGCTATAGCTCATACTCTTTAACGACATCAGTCACTATCAAACGGGCCATAGTAATCGACTGAACTTCTTCTACGGTCCATCCAGGCGCTATTTCTTTTAAAACCAAACCTTCGTATGTTGGAGCCATTACAGCAATGTCGGTCACTATCAATGACACACATTCTTTACCGGTGATAGGGAAAGTACACTCATCTACTATTTTTGAATTATCACTACGATCAGTATGTTCCATAGCTACGATTACCTGTTTTGCACCTGCGGCCAAATCCATCGCACCACCAATGTTACCGACACCTCTTTCTGGCAACATCCAGTTAGCGAGATCTCCTCTTGCCGACACTTGATGTGCCCCAAGGACCGTGACATCAACATGTCCTCCTCTTATCATCGCAAATCCATCAACTGAACTGAAAAAGGCCATGCCAGGAACAGCGGCCAAGAATTGACCTCCAGCATTGATCAAGTCAATATCCTGACTATCTTCATCAGCTAGAGGACCACAATTCAGAACCCCACTTTCGCTATGGTAAAAGACAATACTATCGTCAGATACAAAGGTAGAAACGAGAGTTGGGATACCTATTCCCAGATTTACATATCCGCCGTCTGGCAATTCTTTTGCAACCCGCATTGCCACTACTTCTCTAGGTAATCTTTCTTTATTTTCGATCATTAAGTTCACATTAATCCACGATAATTATTCATAGGGAGAGAAATCGGTGGGTCTAATAACTATTCGATCTATATATATCCCAGGGGTCACAATTTCGTCTGGATCCAAATCGCCGACTTCCACTACTTCATCAACTTCTACAATAGTTACGTCAGCAGCAGGTGCCATAACTGGGTTGAAGTTTCTTGACGTACCCTTGTAGATTACATTACCCAGTTTGTCCGCTTTATAACCTCTTATAAGACAAAAATCAGCTCTTAGTCCCTTTTCCAATATGTATTCTTTGCCATTAATTACCCTAGACTCTTTACCTTCTGCTATTAGCGTGCCCACTCCTGTCGGAGTGAAGAAAGCCGATATACCGGAACCACCTGAACGCAATCGTTCTGCCAGAGTCCCTTGAGGTACTAGCTCTAATTCAACATCCCCTCTTCTATAAGCCAATTCAAAGGCAGTAGGGCGAGAAGCAGAAGGTGATACTGGATAAGATGCAACAGCTTTTGACACCTGACCATTATCTATCAACAATGTATGATCAATAGCCTGTTGGCCAGATGGTGTCCCAAAATTTACCACTCTGGCTATTCCGGCAGTGTTGCCAATGATCGTAAGTCCCGTAGCTCCATGATCTCGCAAAGACACTAACAAATAGTGGGGCATACCCCCAGGCCCCGCAAACCCATCAATCATAACTGTAGCTCCATCAGGCAAATCAGACATCGCTGAAATACCTGTGTCATACACTTTGGATATCTCTCCTTTTGCTTCGGAACCAAATGTAATATTTGTCAGTGACGGTGCAATTTCGATCGGCATGCCCTGAATGGTAGTCAACTCATCAACAGACCAACCCTCAGCTAACTCTTTTAAGATGAAACGATTGTCAATTATATCCAAAACAGCGATATCGGTAATAATCATATCCACACAAGCAATACCATCAGGAGCCACACTGCATTTATCTTTTAATACACTTTCACCCTTATCATTGAAATGTTTTGCAACTGCTATTACTCGTTTAGGATTATTAAGTAAATCGACTGACCAACCAGGAGCTTCGAGGCCAGTTGTGCTAAGGGTGGACACCGAAACCATATCTCCCGATGCAGTAACCTCTCCAGCTTCTACAATAGCAATATCGACATGTCCTCCGTGCATCATTGCAGCGACATCACTGATGCTATGGAAAGAACTTCCATGTTTGTTCCCAAAAGAGTCACTTGAAAACGTTGTGGGGGTCAGTTCCCCGTCTTCATCTATCAGCCACGCATGGGGGTCATATGATAAACGTTTGCCGATAGCATTTGGCAATCCACTCCCGACAGAGACAAGCTGCCCTGGTAACATTTCTCTCTTTATCCGAAGTGCTAATGCATCTAAATCTAGTGTTTTCTTCTCAATCATTTGCCGATCCTACTATTGCTTTATGGCTCTATAGATTTAATTAATCGATTCACAAAAATACCAGGAGTTACAATTAATTCTGGATCCAAATCTCCAACCTCGCAAATATCCCTGACCTCGGCAATAGTTATGTTCGCTGCCATAGCCATGACAGGACCCCAATTTCTTGCCCTTCCTTTATATATTAGGTTACCCAAGTCATCGGCTCGTTGCGCGCCGATCAGAGCAAAATCTCCTCTTAAAGCCTCAAGATAAAGACATTGCTCACCGTCAATATCTTGAGTTTCGTATCTATTAGATAAGGACGTGCCTACTCCGACAGGAGCAAACACACCACCTAATCCAGCGCCACCCGCTCGGAGTTTTTCAGCTAAGATCCCTTGTGGTATTACTTCTATCGACAAGTCCCCTGAATTCCATTGTGATTCGAGTAAGCCACCTCTATTCCGGTAAAACGGAAATGCAGTTATTAGACGTGCAATCTGGCCTTTTTCTATAAGCGGATCTAAGACGGTAATTGGCTGATCATTATAATCGGCACAAGGAGAAAATACACACACCAATCCTGATATATCTTTTTCCGCAATTGCCTTAATCAAAGTGTTCGGTATTCCGTTTAGCGAAACACCTCCTATCAGCAAGGTAGCTCCACTACATACATCCGCTAAAGCATTTTCCGCTGAGGCATACACTTTCTTAGCCGGCATGGCATCTCCATTCAATCCTAATGCAGATCATACAATACTCGTAACTTTTTTGTCCGGAAATCTAGCGCTTTCTAAAAATAGCCGCCCCGCTGTTGCGGGACGGCTATCACTAAACTCTAAACAAACTTAGTTACAGTTCTATACTAGTAGTCCATTGGAGGCATAGCAGGAGCAGCAGATGCTGGTTCTGGTATTTCCGTGATCATAGATTCGGTGGTTAATACCATTGCAGCCACGCTAGCAGCGTTCTGCAATGCATACCGTGTCACTTTCACCGGATCAACGATACCTCGTTCCAGCATCGGACCGAATTCGCCAAGTTCAGCATCGTACCCATAGTCATCAGCCTCTTCTTTGACTTGGTTTAATACTACAGCGCCTTCGTCACCCGCATTCTCTACGATAAGCTTTAATGGTTGTTCCACAGATCGTCGAATTATGTTAACCCCAATCTCTTCATCCTGAGTGAGACCAGAGATTTGGTCTAAAGCTCGTGATGCTCGGACCAAGGCAACTCCGCCACCAGCTACTATACCTTCTTCCACTGCGGACCTTGTAGCAGACAAAGCATCTTCGACTCTTGCTTTCCGTTCTTTTAGCTCGATCTCTGTGGCTGCTCCAACCTTAATCACAGCGACACCACCAGATAATTTTGCCATTCTTTCTTGTAGTTTCTCTCTGTCAAACTCAGATGTAGTCTCTTCTATCTGGGTCTTTATCTGGTTTATTCTAGCTTGAATAGCTGCTTCAGACCCACCGCCATCTACTATAGTCGTTTCGTCCTTGGTAGAGGAGATGGTTCGTGCTGTCCCGAAATCTTCTATGTCTGCGGTGTCAAGCTTGCGACCGGTTTCCTCGCTTATGACTGTTCCACCACACAAAATAGCTATATCTTCAAGCATAGCCTTTCTACGATCTCCGAAACCCGGAGCCTTTACAGCTAATATGTTTAACGTTCCTCTGAGCTTATTAACTACCAATGTAGCTAGGGCTTCTCCGTCTACATCTTCGCCTATTACGACAACATTCTTCTTCCCGATTTGCAACAGTTTTTCCAAGGCTGGGAGAAAATCTGCTACTGCAGATATTTTCTTGTCGGTAATTACGAGTGTTGCATCTTCTATAACTGACTCCATTCGATCAGAGTTAGTTATGAAGTAAGGAGAGATATATCCGCGATCTATCTGCATTCCTTCCACATATTCGATTTCATCAGCCAAGCCTTTCGACTCTTCAACGGTTATTACACCATCCTTGCCTACTTTTTCCATCGCCTCCGCTATAGTCTCTCCTATAGCGTCTTCGTGAGCAGACAGGCTCGCGACTTGCCCAATTCTTTCCCTGGTCTCTACTGTCTGAGACATTGACTGTAATTCTCCGACAACTGAAGCAACAGCATGTTCTATTCCACGCTTAATAGCCATTGGGTTAGTCCCTGCTGTGACGTTCTTAAAACCTTCATTGATAATTGCCTGTGCTAGAACTATCGACGTAGTCGTACCATCACCGGCAGCGTCATTTGTCTTGGTAGCAGCCTCTTTAAGGAGTTGCGCTCCCATATTTTCAAAAGCGTCTGGAAGTTCAATCTCCTTGGCGATCGTTACTCCATCGCTACAGACTAATGGCGGTCCAAATTTCTTGTCCAGTACAACATTTCTGCCTCTTGGTCCAAGAGTTACCTTAACCGAATCGGCAAGGATATCAACTCCTATCCTGAGAGTCTTCCTAGCCTCTTCCGAATATGCCAGTTTTTTAGCAGGCATTGTTATCGTCTCCTTATACTAATCTACTTTTAGAATTATGATATTTTAGCTAAAACATCGCTCTCACGCAGAATGAGATACTCGTCGTCGCCGTCTTTGTATTCAGTACCAGCGTATTTTGAGTAGATTACTTTATCACCTGCGCTCAATTCCATGGCAACCCGAGTTCCATCATCGGTGACTCTGCCAGGGCCCACCGCCACGACTTCTCCTTCCTGTGGCTTCTCTTTAGCCGTATCCGGGAGGAATATTCCACCTTTGGTTGTTGACTCTTGTTCGCTAGGCTTGACAATCACTCTTTCGCCCAACGGTTGAAGCGTTACTTTGGTTACCACTTTTGCCTCCTTATTTGTTTACTCACAGTAACGTTCTGTTTATTACATGCGATTTCACACATGATGCGGTCCACGCAAATGTGCTAAATTATCGTAAATAAGCATGCCCCACTTGTCAAGAGATAAACCGAACATTAACATCTTTACTAAATGGTACAACTTCACCACGTAGAGAACACGTATGAATAACAACACCACATACCTGAGCATCAAAGACCAGATAGCAACCGTAGTACTAAATAACCCTTCTAGAAAAAACGTTATAGACCAAAATATGGCTGGCAACCTCAACGCGATTTTCCATCAGTTAAATGAAAATGAACATATTTCCGTAGTAGTTATTACTTCCACAGGGCCTGTTTTTTCGACAGGCAGAACATCAATTAACATCAAAACACCCCTAAGCGAACGCAAACAACTCTTACATGAATTAAGTATTTCAAATAATTTAACCCGCCTTAAGGTGCCTTTAATCGCAAGCATAAATGGTGACGCGATGGAGCATGGGTTGGAAATAGCCCTCTGCGCAGATATCAGAATTTGCAATATGTCGGCCCGCTTCAGATTCAACGACCTTCACAACGGTCTGGACTTTCCTATGGATGGCGGCACTCAACGATTGCCACGTCTGATCGGATCCTCTTGGGCCATGGACATGCTTCTAACAGGACGGATCGTATCTGCTCAAGAAGCCCTTTCAATAGGCTTAGTAAACAAGGTGGTAAAAGATGAGCTTCTCGAGAAAACAACCGAACAAGTAGCGTCATCAATCGCCACTGGTGGCACTATTGCAAATCAATATGTCAAAGAATCAGTTTATAAAGGCATGGAAATGAGCCTGATTGAAGGATTGACACTAGAGACGGATCTTAATGTCATACTACAAAGCACATACGATAGGTCAGAAGGAATAAAATCTTTCCTTGAAAAACGCCCTCCTCTATTCAGAGGGGAGTAATCACACAAAAGGACATAACTAATTGCAATTAAAATTAGACTTACACACTCATATCTGGGAAGCATTCAACTTTCAACCTCTATCACTACAAATCGTCGAAAAGGTTATATCCGAAGTAAAATCCAAAGGTATCGACGGAATTGCCATAACCGATCACCATAACAAAGAGTGGGCTTTCCAATTTCGCGAATTAGCTGAAGAACATTTCCCAGAGCAAATTATAATAATCCCAGGTTGGGAGATCGAGATCAGGCCTCCGAACAGTCCTTTCGACGAATATCAAGTAACTGAATTATTTTTGGATAGTGGTGACGTATTTCGAATATATTGTCATCCTGGATATTACAGTCCGAATATAATAATTGAGGAGAACATACACGCTATAGAAATAGACAATTACATCCATAACTGGCACATCAGAAAACAACAAGTACAAAATATTGCCGACGAATACAATCTAATGACCGTAAAGGTTAGCGACGCTCACAATATTGAGAACATAGGGCTCAGATACACTGAAGTCAGTCTGGATGAACTATATCAAAGAGCTTCAGGGAAACATTGATAATGACATCTACATATACCACTATCCGCCTAACAATAAATAATAATACCGCACATATTGCACTCAATCGCCCGAAATACCTGAACGCTTATAACATTCAGATGAGAGATGAATTTTCCGAAGTATTACACCTAGCACAACATGACCAAGATATTCGTTGTGTACTAATAACAGGCGAAGGATCCGCTTTCTGTGCAGGCGCGGACTTAACAGAATTTGGTACCGCTCCTTCTCAAACAATCGCTCGATATGTCAGGTGGGAGAGAGATGTATGGGGACAAATGACATCACTCCCTAAGCCAATAATTACGGCTGTCCATGGATATTGCATTGGTTCTGGGTTAGAAATAGCTTTACTTGGTGATATTAGAATCGCTAGTGACAATGCTACTTTTGCCATGCCTGAAACACATTTGGGTATGATCCCAGCTGCTGGTGGAACACAAACATTGCCGCGAGTTACAGAAATCTCTACGGCATTAGATATACTCTTAACAGGGGAGAGATTCGATTCTCAAAAAGCTCTATCCTCTAGAATAATTTCTCGCATACTAAAGGACGACCAATTATTAAAACATGCCTATGCATTGGCTGATAAAGTGTCAAACATACTCCCTGAAAAATCATCTGCACTAAAAGCGATCTTGCGGAGCAATGAGAGACTCTCGGCCACACCATCTCTATCAGTTGAGCAACGATTGGCTCTTATTAACATATAATACCAATATATATACTCATGGGTACTCACGACATTTTTCACTTGAGGTGAAAGCATTGAACACTTCTGAATTTCTAACCATAACAAACCTTATAGTGCCTGAAAGAACAGCAATAATCTTTGAGAACACAAAAACTACTTTCGAAGAACTACAAGATAGGGTAAACATGTTGGCGAATGCTATGTTTGACTTGGGAATAAGCAGGGGTAGCAGAATCGCTTTCATGCATGTCAACACTAACCAAGCGATTGAAATATATTTTGCCACGGCTCAACTCGACGCTATATATGTCCCAATCAATTTTCGTGCAAAAGAAGACGAATTGACTCAAATGCTCGAAATATCTCAGCCAGACTTGTTATTCATAGGCAATAGATATCTACCATTAACAGACACGCTGCTAAACAAAGAAACTTTGCGTAACGATCAGTTGATAACACTCGATTCTCAAGAAAGTAATCAGTTTCTATACTATGAAGATATTCTAGCTGAGCAATCTGGTGAGCAAATACATTTTCCGGAAGATGACGATTCCGATACTACGGTTATTATGTTCACTGCAGGAACAACAGGTACACCAAAGGGTGTGATGTTAAGCCATAATAGTTTCTCATCTTATTTACTTTCTACAGTCTCACCAGCGGACCCAGATATAAGCGAAACTAATCTAATTACAGTTCCGTTTTATCACATAGCTGGACTACAGGCAGCGTTAGCAGCTATTTACGGTGGCCGCACAATGGCAATCATGCGGCAATTCGAACCTCTTGATTGGCTCAAAACCGCAGAAGATCATAAAGCAAACAGGGCTATGCTTGTACCAACTATGCTGAAGCGAATAATAGACCACCCGCACTTCCATGACTTTGATTTATCCGAGATGAGCGTCATCACATACGGAGCCGCACCAATGCCGTTAGATGTCATTAGGAAGTCAATCACAAGTTTTCCCAATACGATGTTTATAAACGCCTTCGGACAGACTGAAACAGCATCAACTATTACAATGCTTCCCCCAGAAGACCACATACTTGAAGGCTCCCCAACTGACATAGAAATTAAGTTGAGGAGGCTCACATCTATAGGGAAACCGTTGAGCGATATTGAACTATTGATAGTCTCTGAAGACGGAAAACCAGTCAACTCGGGCGAAATAGGAGAGATAGTAGCTCGTGGTGATAGATTGATGACAGGTTATTGGAATCAAGAGTCAGCTACTTCAGAAACATTAAGATCCGGATGGCTTTACACAGGAGACTTAGCCTATCAAGATGAGGACGGGTATATCTTTTTGTCTGGGCGAGCAAAGGATTTTATCAAAAGAGGTGGTGAGATGATCTCTCCCGAAGAGGTTGAGCAAGTTTTAAGGTCCCACCCTCAAGTGTCCGATGCCGCTATCATAGGAACCCCAAACGATGAATGGGGAGAAGAAGTTGTCGCTGTTGTAGTTGCAGAAAGTCCTACACCATCCAAAGATGCCCTGATTGAACATTGTGGTGAGCATCTAGCAAGCTATAAGAAACCAAAATACGTCTTCTTCATAGACGAACTCCCTAGGAACACTATGGGAAAGGTGCTCAAAAGAGATCTTAGAGAGCTATACAGTTAATATCGATAATACGAATGTAAGGGGGAATAAAGAATGAAAATCGCAGTCATGGGAACCGGAGGTGTTGGAGGTTACTTTGGCGGTCTATTAGCTAGAAACGATCTCGATGTTACTTTCATAGCCAGAGGAGAACATCTCAAGGCTATTCAAGATAAAGGCTTAAGAATAAACAGTAAAAACGATGGCGACTTCACTGTTTACAAATCTGCAACGGATAACCCATCCACACTCTCGAAACAAGACCTAATATTATTCACTGTAAAAATGTTCGACAATACAGCAGCCATAGAATCCATAAAACCGATTGTAGGTGACCAAACCACTATACTCACACTTCAGAACGGTGTAAGTAACGGATACGATCTAGCTGACATATTTGGAAACGAACGAGTCATGATCGGCACAGCAATGCTAGAAGGTCGCATATCAGAACCTGGAGTAGTCACTCAAGGAGGACCAGGTGCTGCTCACTTCGGAGAAATGTATCAAGGTATCAGTGAGAGAGGAAAAGAGCTACTCTCATTGTTTGAAGCCTCCAACTGGAAGGTCCAACTCCAGGAGAACATGCTCGATACCTTGTGGAAGAAATTCGCATATTTATCAGCATGCGCATCCACTTGCACGGCCAGCAATTCAAGCATGGGGGAAATGCGTTCTATTCCAGAAACTCGCAATCTAATACTTAATGCAATCGAAGAAGGCTTTAAAGTCGGCAGGGCATATGGTGCGCCGATCGCTGATGATGCAATGGATTGGGCTATTTCTGCACTAGATAATTTTCCTTATGATGGCAAGTCTTCTATGGCTAAAGACTTCGCTGAAAATCGTGCGGTAGAACTGGAAGGACTCACTGGGACGGTAATCAAAATGGCAGAACGTCTGCAGATTGATACTCCAATCAACAATATGTTATACGCAGTATTAAAACCCTGGGCAGAGAGAATAAATCACCAAGACAAGATTTAAACGTTTATTCATGGGAAGGGCGAGCGAAACTTATTTCATGGCCATCCGGATCACACACATGGAAGTATCGCTCCTTCCACGGCGCATTGGAAGGAATCGTTAGGGTATCTAAACCATCGGCAATCAAACGATCATAAAGTGCATCAACATCATCAACATATAATATTAATCGACCCCACCATTTCATACTCAGCGACTGCGTCAGAATCAAGTTTAAATAACTATCACCAATTCTAAAACTCGAAAACTCGCTATTTGGACCGCCATATAATAACTCCATGCCTACATGGTCAGCATAAAACACGACCGATTTTCCCATATCACGGACAGCCAATGTTACTGCGCTTATACTTGTAATAACCACTACCTATGACCTCACTATCTGACATGCGGTTAATAAGACTGGAACAAATTACCCCAATCAGTCTTTAGTGCCGACTTGATTCTTCGTTTACCATAAGTATTTAGCCAATACCCGTTATGATATAGATTTGACGCTAAAAAGGCCCATCCCACTATGGGACTCCTCAAAAGAGCATTTTCCAGAAATTTCAGAGGACCCCAATAAATGAGCTTTTGACCTTTGCTGGCTAAAGTATTTTCAGCCCTGCTAAAATTCCAGTTCACTTTCTCTATATCTTCTCCAACTATATTCAATGCCTTTATATCTGCACATCCCAGCCCACGTTCATGAGCCAAACGAATGAACTGTATACTCATAGGATCAAATCCCATCATATAGGCCGACACGGCATCAATAGCAACTTGATCTGAACTGGACACAAGTGTGTTTTTAACATGCCAGCGCATAGCCCTAGGCCCAGGTCCATCTCCTGCGAAGGTTCCATCCATAACCGCAAATATACCAGGATGGATTTCCTGTTGAATTGCCAACAAATCCACTAGAGTCTCATGTATAACTGAATGAGTCCAATGACGTTTCCTATGCAGTAATCCACCAAAAGCGTTCTTCATTGCCCCTGTCATAGTAGTGAAAACATGGGTTTTCATAGTCGGTAGATGAACGATATTCTTTCCTTCGAATGTTTCTGGTATTTGTATGCCTTCAGGGAATATAGAATCCAAGACCAACATATCGGCTTTAGGCTTGTAATCAACCCAAACATTGGGTGGAGTATCTAAATGAACCACCGGAAGATCACATTTATCTTGAACAGCTTTGTGTTTATTGTTGCGTTCCCCTTCATAAGAATCTACTACGACAGTTCCATTGTGTGCTCCCACCAAATTCTCGTACCCCAAGCTTCTTAGAGCACATATCACGCCCTCTAACTGCCAGGGAGAAGTAGAACATGCTGGATACCAATGTTGCCATGAGATATTAATCTTCAATAACGTCTCAATATCCTTACTAAGACATTGCGTAACCCCTGCCAATTCCATAGAAGTCTTGACGTCTTCTAATACTGTATTAGGGGTAGTCCGAACAACAGAGACAGTACTTACTCCCGTATTCGCAGCAATTTTATTACCATTGTCGGAACTATTAACGTTATCAAACGCCATACGAACAACTCCTATTCACCATCTCAGACGCTGTTAATCCACAAAACCAATATAGCGGTTACGAGCCAAACAGCGCACGCAGATAATAGCGGCAAATCTTGAAATATTAGGCGCTCTGGAGATTCAGATACATCAGAATTATTAAGAAGATATAAATACCTAAATAAACCAAAAGCTACCATGGGAACCGTCATCAACATAGAATGATCAGAGGGAAGATTATCTGCTTCTATTGTATAAAGAGTATAACTGAGTAAAGAAGCAGCAGCAGTAATATTCACAAGTTGTGATATTAAAGGTCCTGAATACTGCTTTAAAACCCCTCTGTAAGAGCCCTCTGTATCTCCATATAGCCTTAACTCAGCATATCTTCTACCAAATACTATAAATAATGCAGCGCATGCCGTTACTATATACAGCCAGGGAGAAGGAACCACTCCAATAAGCACTGCTCCTGCAGCAGTTCGTAGAATATAACCACTAGCCACTAAGAACGCATCCAACAATACAATACTTTTCGCTCCAAACGAATACAATAGGTTTATGCATATGTAGACTATCCCCAGTCCGCCCAAGACTATGTCGATATACCACATTAACGATATTCCAGTCAGTGACAAAGCCAGCATAAGACACACTGCAGTACTCACAGGAACTTTACCAGAAGCTATCGGTCTGTATTTCTTGGCTGGATGCTTAGTATCATTTTTCTTATCTTTCAAATCATTTAGGATGTATACGGAACTAACCGTTAAACAGAAGGCACAAAAAGCCAGTCCCAATTTGGAGAGCATACCACTAACGACGTTAAAGTCATCGGGAGACCAAACGTCGGAAATAGTGAACAAAAATGGAACAAAGATTAAGAAATTTTTAATCCACTGTCGAGGCCTCAGACAAATTATATGAGCATAAAAAGTATTCATTGACCGCAAAGGCTTAATATTAATCCGATATGACCGTTCTTCTGATCTTAATTATAATCCACTCAGCTGAGAATTTGAGTATGAATGACATGCAAAAAATAACATAAGTGCGGCTTGCTTGTAGTGCAAATCACACGCGACGTAATGGCCTTAATAAACGTTTGTCACCCTTATATAAAACCCCGATTGCCACTAGTCCTAATACAACTGCAAACCACAATGTAGCTAATCGTATCAGCAAAACCGCTGACACAGCTTCACCTTTCTCCAACCCTATATTTACCAAAAAAGCGAGCATACTTACTTCGGTACCTACTAAACCTCCCGGTATTGCCGATATACCACCAACAATGGTAGACCAAGCGTATATAGGGACTGAAAACCACAAATTATTTTCTGTGCCCAATCCTTTCAGGATTAAGTATAAAGCAATACCTTCGCTAGCCCACGCTACAACTCCTAAGAGTGTAGCTATAATTAAGACTCTGACTTTCAATAAGACATCAAACGCAGACCTTGAAGAATCTATTTGTTGTTTCCATCTTGAGATAAATGGAACCCGATACAACAAATTACCTATCGAAGACTTAAAAAAGATTACAAACACCACCGAACTAGCTGTCAGAAAACAACAAATAACAAGCACCTCTATAGGTATAAGTCCCAATCCAGTTAGACCTACTAACAAGACTGATACTAAATCGGTCAATCTTTCCATAATTACTACCGCTGCAGAGCGAGCCACCGGCATATTAGCTTGCTGCTTCAATAAGTAACATTTGAAAAATTCGCCCACCTTACCCGGTGTCACAGAAAGAGCTAACCCACTGAAGAACACCAGTACACTGGCGCGGAATGGAAGATTCACATGAAGAACTTTTAGATAATACGCCCATCTAACAAATCGGACCCCATAATTTACTAACGCAAGAATTAATGCGAATAAGAAATAATGTTTAGGGTAATCCGATACTATTCGAATTACTTCTCTAAAATCTCCATACATTGCCAACCCTATGAATACTAGCACTGAGACGGAAACAATTAGGACTAATTTAAATCTATTCACTTTTTGAAATTACGCCTTGATTGATTTGGGCTGCCAAATACCCGGCGCCGAATCCATTGTCGATATTTACGGTAGCAACACCTGGAGCACAGCTGTTAAGCATCCCCAACAACGCTGACAATCCTTCAAAATTAGATCCATATCCTACACTTGTCGGCACTGCCACAATAGGCACAGATACTAATCCAGCAAGCACACTGGCAATAGCAGCCTCCATACCAGCTATAACAATGATGACATTTGAGTCTCTCAGTATAGACAATGAATCAAACAACCTATGAATGCCCGCGACGCCAACATCGTTAACTCGAACCACTTCATTACCCATTACTTCGGCCGTGACAACTGCTTCTTCTGCAATATTTAAATCCGCAGTCCCTGCTGCAACTACGCTTATACCAGGTCGGGATATAGTTTCAGAGTCGGGGCGGATTATAATAGCGCTTGCTAATTCATTGAACTCTGCATCGCTAGAAATTTCTTGGACATACTTAAACGTCTCCACATTCGTCTTTGTAACGAGTACAGGCTGATTTCGCCCTAGCATAGATTGGACTATTCCAACAACCTGCTCCGGAGTCTTTCCGGGTCCAAATATAACTTCTGGATGTCCAGTACGAGTCGGGCGATGGTGATCCACTTTCGCAAAGCCTATATCTTCATAAAAAGTTGAGCCAATTTCAGTAAGCACGTCCTCGACACTCATAGTACCGACATTCAAAGCGTTGAGAATATCTCGCAAATCTCGTGGTTTCATATACTAGCTTATTGTCCTCTTAGGCTTCAGGATTGGTGTTTCAAAATGGTCAAACGCATAGATAACGTCATCCTCCTCGACCCTTGCTACTACCAAATCTATTATTACGGCTGAAATCACTTCACTATTCTCCAATAATATTACTAAGTTATAAGGACCATCTGGCATTATATGCTTATATATCGACTTAATAGAAATATATCCCTGTTAGTGAAGATTCCAGATTGTCGTCGGATTCAATAACATATTATGTCAATTAGCAACTAAACACATTCAATACGTGATCACTTTTGTTGATATCGTGACAGATGTTCTCACAAATAGCACTATACAACATCATTTTACGACTTTGACACTAAACACTGAACCATGTAGCATAGTCGGCGCCATATTACGGCTAAATCCCCGCATTATTTCGCAATAATCGCCATCATAATTAAGAGGTTCTTTTGACTGACAAAAGCCATACATCTCAATCAACATCTCGACTGTCAGGCCCACCAGTAAATCCCAAGTTTCGTAGCGCGTTAGATGAACTGGTAGCTCTAGCACACCAAGGCCAATCGCCACAAAGCGAAGTATACAATCCTTCTGATGAGTGGCTAACCACAAGAATGCCTATTTTGGATGATCTTCCACAAGAACAACAAGAGAAAATTCTTCAAGAAGTAGCAGAGCTAGAGAAGGTAGCAGAGGAAGCCAACTCAGTTGGCAAGGCAGCCACAAGAGTCTGGCCCGAAGCCGTAGTAAGGCTAGATAATGGAGGTCTTGATTTCTTTAGCCAACTCGGGGTAGTTCGCCGCCCAGATTTAACTCAATACTTTGTAGACGGATTCGAAGCAAACCGAGACGGAATAGCATTTAGTTCTGAAAACCAAGAGCTATTCTCAGAAGTATTCGAATACATATCCGCGGCCATGCGATCACACTTTAAAGACGCGACTACTATTATCCAAACTGATCGTCAGATCGCAGATGCGCCAGGTCGGTCATTTCACGCCCGGCAGTTACTATTTGGGGTGAGATACCTCCAACTTCCATACATGTGGAAACAGTTGACTTTTGACCTACCTGAGCCAGAATACCAGAATACTCCAGACATAATAGAAGTTACCATCCCGAACTGGCTGGAGGATTTAGGTTTACCAGATAGTCTAAAATCACGAATCAATGAGTCAGGATTAACTCAACTAATATTCAAAGCTCCGACAAAAGGATTATCTCTGCATTTGGGATTTGACTATGCCGGCGAGCACAAAATGGGGCCTCTATCTATAGCCATGTTCCTAGTTAAACAGAATAACGGATTGGCAGTCCAAGCTTCTTTAAGCGTGGCTAGGGCAAAAACCATAGAAGGCCAATATAAGAATACCGGTATGGTCACTATTGGCCCGTCACTTCACGGAAAAAGCACCCTAACTATCATGATAGAACTTGCCAATAGCGCTCTGGGAGAACTCCTCCGACTCCAACCTGACCCGTCAGAGGGTGTATACCCAATGAACGATGATATTGTACTTCTCCAACCATTATCAAATCCCATTGAAACGACCAGAGGTGAGAATCGAATTAGAATATCTCATGGAATCGATGGTACGGAGAACAACTTTTACGCCGTGCCATTCGGACTAACTCATGAGGACGATCCAATAACGTACGATGTGGTCCGGGGTACTATTGACTCCCCGAACCCTCAGGAGACGCTAGAAAACGTCCCCGTTCATACATCTGACCGTACGCCGAACTATTTGGAAAATCCTGTCCGAAATATGCGTATGATTTTATCCAGATCACGGTTACTAGCTCGTAAAGGAACTGATAAACTTCTTGGCTCTATGACTCAAGACAGAGTATCTGACTCAGTTCACGTTCCTATGGACCACACCGATCAAGTCTTCTTTCAAGCAGTGATGCGACAAAACACCATTATCCCACCTCTCAGAAAATTAAATCTGGACCAATACATTCGAGTACTGATGTATGGGGAAGCAGTCCAAATGGGTGCCGCCATCGGGGCTATAGGACAACCGTATGTTGAATACTTTTCAGATCCTTTCATCATTGGACTTGAAGATGAAAACGCCAACCTAATGTATTACATACTTCAACAGATGGAACGTGGCGGTCTACCACATAGTTATTATGTGTTTAACACCGGAGGGGTAGGAGCAGATTCAAATGAGCAAGCCACAGGAGATAAGTACAAAAAAATACCCAGGGAACTAACTTTAATGCTCCAAGAGGCTGTACTCAGGGAAGCAGTTAAGTTTCAATATGACGCCACCTTAGGATCAGAAGTAGCCGTAGCAATCGTAGACGAAGATGGTAACGAAATTATGGATCTCCGGAACGATTGGTTGCCAATCAACATATATGGGGAATCCAGTTATACAGAAAGAGTGACACAACTTCGGAGGAGACGGTACTACGGACTGGATTCCGCTGACAAAGCAGGAATATTAAGATATACCAAAGTAACAGATACCCTCATGGACATGAGTGATATACCAGCACCTCAGAACGAACGCGAATTAGCGTGGCTCTTATCATTCTCGTGGAATGTTGACGAAGCATACAATTCTCTAAAAGAACTTTCCGAACACTTAACAGAGGGCTATAGACCTATTCCACACCTGCTAAGAGAGCTACGCAGCAAATATGAGTCTGGACTACAAACAGGATTAGAAATATCAGAATCGGGACAAGCAGCTCTGTCCGACCTCGGCCTCAAATAGAGTCAAGTGAATAGGAATACGTTATGACACAAAGATTTACAGGCGTACATTGGATGCTCGCAACCCCGTTTAATGATGACGAGAGTATTGATCTTAATTCAATAGAAAACCTGGTTTCGGAAGCTAGATCTAGCGGTTGCGAAGGCGTTGTTGCCCTGGGAGTCACAGGAGAGGCCGCACGAATGACGGACGAGGAGCGAATCGCTGTAGCCAAAAAAGTTATTCATAGCGCAGGTACATTACCTGTAACACTTGGTGCAACTGGAGCTGGCACAAAGGCCACAGTCGATTATTGCGTACAAGCACAAGAGATCGGAGCAGCAGCAGTAATGGTTTCAGCACCGAGCATGGGGAAACCAAATCTCGACTCTTTGTTAATTCATTATGAAAGGATTGCTGAGTCCATAGATATCCCGATTGTCGTCCAAGATTACCCTCAAACTTCTGGAGTTCAGATGCCTCCCGCATTTTTTGGCCGTGTAGTGGAGAATATACCTAAAGCCCATTATCTGAAATTAGAGGATCCTCCCACTCCGACTAAGATAACAGCGATTAAAGATGTCATAGGCGACAAAATGTCTATTTTTGGTGGACTAGGAGGTGTGTTCTTACTGGATGAATTACGTAGAGGCTCCTCCGGAGCAATGACAGGATTTGCATATCCCGAGGTCCTAGTAGCTATCTGTAACCATATGTATGCAGGAGAAACATCTGCTGCTGAATCCATATTTAGGACAAATTTGCCGGCCTTTTTGTTTGAATTCCAGGAGGGGATAGGAGTAGCGATAAGAAAACAATCATTATTCGAACGAGGCCTAATCAAATCCCCACGCGTACGCCATCCAGGCCCTCAAATAACTAACTCCACAAAAACCGAACTAATTGAACTACTAACCAGTGTCGGTCTCAGATAACCATCAAATCTCACTTTTGGCCGATATTAAGAGCTATGCGATTTCAACCGGCTTTATTGGAGGTTTAGCTGAAAGCCCCATTAAAACCGTGATTCCACCCAGAATTGCAAACCCATAAAAAGCTGACATGTAAGTTCCTGTGACATCAAACACATAGCCTGATAACACCGCTCCAATTGCCTGCCCTCCGGCCAGCATAGATTCTGTAACACCCCTTATAGATCCGAGTGAGCTGCGGCCAAAATAGTCAGCATACGCAATAGGAGGTACCACTAGCATACCGGCAACTCCGACACCGAATAAACCTGCATAGGCTAGAGCCTCAATGTTTGTATCTGCTTGAGGGAATAATCCTATAGACAGTGCTATCACCATTGCAACTGCAGCAAAGACAAATCTGACTGGTACTTTTTCAGCTAGCCACCCCCAAGCTAAGGTGCCAACACCAGCCATCACACCACTGCCACTAACAGCGAGTGCTGATATCCTTAGGCTAAGACCCTGATCAATAAAATACGCTCCCTGATGCATATTAGTACCAGATTGAATCAAGTATAGGAATCCAGTACCTATCGCTAATAACCACAACGACCGGGTACCAATTGCCTCTCTAACGTTCCACTTAGGCTCTTCAGTGGTTGCCTCTCCGACTTCATCTTCCGATTTATTAGAGGTATCTCCATCTGGAAGCAATCCCACATCTTCAGGGCTTTGGCGAATGAATATTAGTACTGGCAGGAGAGCAAACACCCACACCATGGCTCCCAATAGAATCCAGGCTTGTTGCCAACCTCTAGATTGAATAAATATAAACGCCACGTACGGGAATACTGCCATTCCTACAGCATGACAGAAAAATAAAATCCCATTTGCTCTACCCCTCATCTTTACAAACCATCTGGACACTACAACAGACGCACCTATGGGAATAGGCCCAGTGAATAGCACTCTGCCAAACCCAAAAGCAGCATAAAATGTCACCAGCAACGTGGCCCATGAGAGGGAAACTGTAGTTATCCCAAGCAAAAATACCCCTGTTAACAACACCCATCTAACGCCAAATTTGTCACAAGCCCAACCAGTTACAGGAGCGCCGACTATTGAGAGAAGACCTCCCAAACTTGCGGCCCCAGCTATCTCTGTTCTAGACCATCCCAGGTCAGCTTCCATTGGATACACGAATACTGCAATGGTTAAACTACCAGCAGCATTCCTGACGAACATTGATAATCCAGCAGAGAGTACTATTACCCACCCATAGTAGAATGGTAAACGATTAACGTATCGGTTCAATCTACAATCTCTTCCAAAGTATCTGCTTCCTTTTTTTCACTTTTAAGAGCAGCATACATTGCACCCAGCGCGCTCATACTACCAGAATACAGTGTTAGTATTACCACCAGGATCCAAATGAAAGCAACTTTATTCGGGCTAATATCAAGCACTGCAATCAGCGCAAGTGCTATCAGTATAAAAACTGCTAGACTAAAAACTCCGATCCAGGCACCATATTTTAGCCCTCTGATAGATGGAGAATCAGTTCTATCTTTGGCAAATGAAATACCCACATAGCCGGCAATGAATGGACTAATTGGCCACGTAAAGTGAACAACTGGGATTAGAAGATATCCCACAATAATACCTAATCCTACAAGAATCCCTATACCCATTAGGTTCCCTCTTTATATTATTGAACTCGCTCAAAAATGATAGGGTTTATATAACAAGCCTATGCCATATTCAAAGCACTAAATAAATCAAGCAAAAAAGCGCGCGTGTAAGTATACTTGATTATTAGTAATATTAAGAGCCCTAACTCACATAGGGAAGAAGGAATATGTCTACGATTAACACCGATAAAATTAAAACACTAACTTTCGATATATTTGGAACAGTTCTTGACCTAGCAGGTAGCTTAATCCCTCCTACTCAAGAATTTTTATCAGCACACAACACGAATATATCAGGCCAAATATTTTGGCAGGACTGGAGATCTCGCCAGAGGATAGAACAGTATCAAGACAATCTTCTAATGCTGGGACACTCTGGATATCAATCTACCTGTCGAAGAGCATTTATATACTGTTTAAATCTGCACAAGATCCCGTTTGAGGAAGATGAAATAGACGACTTCATGTCTGTATACCAAGCCCTCAAACCATACCCTGATGCCATAGAAGGACTGACAAAACTCTCAAAGAGGTATGAATTAGTGGCTTTGTCCAACGGTGAACTAAACTTCTTAGAACATCTGGTAGAAAATAACATCAGAATCCCGTTCAATGCGATATTTTCGGTACAAAGTGTCGGTCAATTCAAACCGCATCCGAGCATATATAGATACGCTGCTCAATCATTGAACCAATCTCCCGAGGAGATAATGATGGTCGCTGCACACGCATTCGACATACTGGGCGCACAAAGTTGCGGTTACAAGAGTGCATACGTGAACAGATACGACCTGCCAACAGAGTATTCAGCGTACCAGCCAGATTTAATAGTCGAAGATTTTCTAGAATTGTCCCAAATTTTATTAGCTTAGTTACAGTATGAATACGTTGGAAACTAAGAATCTCAGGTGTTATACTTCGGTAACAAGGCGACCCTAGGAGAGTTTGCGATGCGGATACCTATGAAGGTCGATTACGGCGTACGAGCACTCATGGAGCTTGCAACCAAATACGGCCAAGGCCAAGTTCAAACAGCTGATATAGCATCAAAGCAAGGGATCCCGGAATCATACCTAGAACAACTCATGGCCGCCCTTAGCAAAGAAGGGTTAGTAGAGAGTCGCAGGGGCCCCAGAGGCGGTCACTCTCTAAGCATGGATCCTTCTGAGATAACCCTGAGCATGGTAATGAATACTCTGGAACCAAACAGTTCCCCGCTCGATTGCATAACCTCACCTGAAGACTGCATGTTTTCAATATCCTGCGCTCAGCAGGAAATATGGAAATCGGTTGAACAATCCATACACGACGTATTGAGTAGCATCACCCTAGACAATCTCATTCAAAGGCAAAATTACTTAACCGAAACAGTAATTACCTAACTGACTACACCAACCCTGAGAAGTAAAATCCGACCATGATCTTGACAAGGCATCGCACCCCGGATAGACTCGAGTATTAGATGAACACAAAAATCACTATTTACCAATACTGTTGTAACTGTCCCCACAAATAGGGACAGGTTAAACACATTAGCCAATGAGCCTGTGCCCGACCGGATTAAGATCCAGTAAGGAGCGCGGGCTTTTTACTTGTATACGGGACAATATTTCGAGGTAATATTACTGGAGGTAACCAGAAAATGACACAACAATCCAAACCGCTTACTCCGGACCAAGTTAAACGATATAGTCGCCACATCATTATGAACGACGTCGGAAGTAGCGGACAACGAAAACTAATGGAATCGAAAGCATTAATCATTGGAGCCGGAGGTTTAGGCTCTCCAGCAGCTGTATATTTGTCCCTAGCAGGCGTTGGAACAGTTGGTATGGTGGATTTCGACGTCGTAGAACTTTCTAACTTGCAGAGGCAAATACTACACCATACTCCAGATGTGGGAAGGCCGAAATTAGAGTCCGGAAAAGACAATCTGTTAGCCTACAATCCCGACATAAACGTTGTTCTGCACGAAGTAAGGCTAGAGTCCGATAATGCCATGGACATCATTAGTCAGTACGATCTCGTAATTAACGGCGCTGACAACTTCGCCACTAGGTACCTTGTGAATGACGCCTGTTACCTTTTGAATAAGCCTCTAGTAGATGGCAGCATACTTATCTTTGACGGCCAGGCTACTGTGTTTGTTCCCGGCGAAGGATGTTACAGATGCTTATTCCCATCACCTCCTCCTCCTGGCATGGTTCCTAACTGTGCTGAGGCAGGAGTACTAGGCGCTCTAACAGGACTCGTGGGAAGTATACAAGCGACAGAAGCCTTAAAATACTTCTTAGGAATTGGAGAAAGCTTAATATCTAGGTTACTACTGGTAGACGCTCTATCCATGACATTCAGAGAGGTTAAGCTAAAGCGCAATCCACAGTGCCCGCTTTGTGGCGACAATCCAACGGTAACAGAATTGATTGATTACGAAATCTTCTGTGGAGTCGGCAGTCCTGAGGAAATGGGCGTCATTTAGATCGCGCATATCGCCTAGCGCTCTATAACATCTGACTACAATACAATATAGGATGGATAAAACCTTACAAAATGGTAACTAAGCAAAATTATAAAGGCATTCTGTCAACTATCGGCAATACTCCGGAAGTAGAGTTGGAAAACCTGAGCCCTAATCCGTCCGTCAAGATAATAGCTAAGCTAGAAGGGCAAAATCCAACAGGGAGCGTCAAAGACCGCATTGCCCTAAGAATGATCGAACAAGCCGAAAGATCAGGGGATCTTAGTAAACAAAAGACAATCTTAGAACCGACTAGCGGTAATACCGGTATATCCTTGGCTATGATAGGCAGATTGAAAGGATATAAAGTAACAGTAGTTATGCCAGAAAATGTCAGTTCCGAACGTACTCAGTTGCTGGAGGCATACGGGGCAGAAATAATATATTCAGACGGATCTCTAGGAACCAATGGATCCATAGATCGCGCTCATGAGGTTTATCAAAACCATCCTAGCGAATATATCATGATGTATCAATACGGTAACGAAGCCAATCCTGATGCCCACTACCACGGCACGGCATTAGAGATAATTGACAGGCATCCTGACTTAACCATGTTTGTAGCCGGGTTAGGGACAGGTGGGACTCTAATGGGTAACGCTAGAAGGCTAAAAGAGCATAACCCGGACGTAAAAATAGTTGCTGTCGCTCCGGAGCCTGATGATTTCATATCTGGATTACGTAGATTGGAGGATGGCTTTATACCTCCAATATTAGACATATCACTACTAGATGCCAGACTCATGGTCGGCAGCTACGACGCATTCCACACTACAAAACGCTTGTTAAGCGAAGAAGGAATTTTCGCGGGAGTTTCCTCTGGATCTGTAGTCCACGCCGCCATTAGACAATCGGAACGCATGGAACAAGGCAAAATAGTATGTTTGCTCGCAGATGGAGGTTGGAAATACTTAAGCACCAGCCTCTGGACAAAAGACTACTCCGACCTTGAGCGCGAATCAAAGGGCAAAATATGGTGGTAAATATATAGATCCGGAAAGGGATGCCGCCAGGCAGTTATAATACGCCAAAGCAATCGGTACCACTGAGCCAGGAAATCTTGAAAGTGCATCCCCCCAATGATATACTCACCGAACATAGTTTAGTAGAAAGCGGGTTTAGCCCGCTTTCTTGCTGGTTGGCGACTACTAAGCTAGCTAAATGTGAAAATCGGGGAGTTTGACAATGAAAAGCGACTTCTTAATCGCGTTAACTCAGCTAGCCGCAGAACGCCACCTTCCGAAAGAGCAGGTTTTATCAGCGATAGAAGTAGCTCTTGCATCAGCATTTAAGAAAGATAGCCCAGCGTCTGGGCAAAATATAACGGTTAATCTAAATCCCAATACTGGAGATGTCAGCGTCTTCGCACTGAAAACAATAGTAGAGACAGTCGAAGACTCCGATCGAGAAATTACTGTAGTCGACGCCCAGTCTATCCAGAAAGGCGCAGAGATAGGGGCGGAAATTGCGCTACCGGAGCCATTACCTCATAACGCCAGTCGAATTGCTGCCCAAACTGCCAAACAAGTCGTCCTTCAAAAACTACGAGAAGCAGAACGCGAATTATTATATGAAGAGTTCATACAACATAAAGACGACATAGTCTCAGGAATCATAGAACAAGTTGACGGCAACCGTGCTGTACAAATCGATCTGGGCAGAGCCCAAGCTATCATGCCCAGTGACGAACAAGTCTTTAATGAACGATATCGAAAAGGCCAACGGCTGAAAGTCTTCGTATTAGACGTCCGGACTAGTCCTAAAGGACCCGAGATACTAGTATCTCGAAGTCATAAGAATCTACTAAAAAGACTATTTGAGATTGAAGTTCCTGAAGTGTATAACGGCGTCGTTGAAATAAAAGCGATCGCTAGAGATCCCGGATTCAGAAGCAAAGTCGCAGTCAACTCCACACAAGATGGTATCGATCCCGTGGGTTCCTGTATAGGGGTTAGAGGCAATCGAATCCAAAGCATAGTTAACGAATTGCAAGGGGAAAAAATAGACGTAGTCCCTTGGGACGATGATCCCAAAGAGTTCATCGCTAAAGCCTTGAGTCCTTCTGAGGTAGTACACGTAGAGCTTGAACAAGCCGAACAAACAGCGGTAGTAGCAGTACCAGACCGCCAATTATCGCTGGCCATAGGAAGAGAGGGACAAAACGCAAGATTGGCCGCTAGACTCGCGGGCTGGCGATTAGATATAAAAGGCCTATCAGAATGGGAAGCGTATCAAGAAACCAAACAACTTCAGACTGTTGAAGAGGCAATTGAGTTACAGACTGAGACAGAGGAGGATACCACTCTCACTTCAGACACCGTCGATTCAGAAGCTAGCTTAGTTACTGAACTTGAAACGGAAGAGACACTAGTTCTGGAGACCACTGAGATCATAGATAGCACTGAGACTCCCCCTGAGGAACTAGTAGATAATATACAAGCATCATCTGAGATTGCCCAAGACTCACCTAGCGAGACTCAACTAATAGATGAGGATGCAGTGCTTGAAGCTCTGATTAGAGAAGAGGAAATGACTGAGGAGACGAGCCAAGCATCTGACAATCAGGCATCTACTCCTGATCAAAGTCTAAGTGTAGACAGCTTACAAGAATTTACATTAGACGACCTAAGCTCGTCGGAGACTTATATCGAAGAAGATGAGGATACCGGCATACCTGATGCGCCTATTCTCACCCCTGATGCGGGTAAAATTCGATTTGCCGAAGATATAGTTCCGGAGCAACGAGGCACAGGCAGAAGAGACAGACGTAGCCGAAGGAGTGGGCCAGCTGCAAACACAAATCGCCGCGGAGGCCCTGGCAGATAGTAATTTAGCAACACTCTCGGTAGGAGATTACATGAATAAACACTATCACTTCCCCAGGCGGGCATGCACAACGCGGTAGTAAAATATCACAACGGAAGTTTCGTACGGATCGTGGACACCATTGAAGGCCACATTGTTGTCGAACATTCAAAAAAGCCACCCAGGTGAGGACGCTACATTTTTAAATCAGAGACATACTCGCAGAATCAAACCTTACAAATGACATTAGCCAAGGGTCCACATAGCTACGAATTCAGAAGTGGATAGCTTAAGTCTAAGCGAAACAACCTAACACAAAATTAGCGCAGAATAGCATTACTAGGATCTGATATGACCTATGAAGATAACATAACAAACCAAGACACCAGCCGACCTAATGAAGGCCGTGAGGCTAGAAAGACGCCAAGTCGCACTCTGATACTGCCAGAAACTCTAAGTGTCAAGCAATTGGCGGATCTCTTAGACGAGAGCGCTATAGACGTTATAAAACAGTTGATGCGTAGCGGTATTATGGTATCAATGAACCAGATTATCGACCATCAAGTTGCATCAGTAGCTGCCAATGCATTGGGTATACGTACCCGAGTAAACGAAGATGCCGCAAATGGTGCACACTTATCCAGCGAAACAGATTCCGCTGCAGACGATAGCAACTTGATATCTAGACCTCCTGTGGTAACTATTTTGGGGCACGTGGATCACGGTAAAACGAGCCTTCTAGACGCGATACGACAAGGACATGTCGCTGAGAATGAAGCAGGGGGAATAACACAACATATTGGCGCTTACCAAATCGAGACCGCGGGACAAATCGCGACATTTCTGGATACGCCTGGCCATGAAGCTTTCACAGCAATACGGTCCCGCGGTGCTCGCGTTACTGATATTGCAATCCTCGTCGTAGCAGCTGATGACGGATTAATGCCGCAAACCCTAGAAGCTATTAGCCACGCGAAGGCGGCGGAGGTTCCCATAATAGTCGCTATTAATAAAATGGATCTACCAGGAGCAGATCCAGAACGAGTCAAACGTCAATTAAGTGAACAGAACCTACTAGTCGAAGACTGGGGCGGCGATGTCATATCTGTTGAGGTCTCTGCGAAAACAGGTGACGGCCTAGACACACTACTAGAAAACATCTTTTTAGTATCAGAAATATCAGAACTGAAAGCTAATCCAGATAAACCCGCCACCGGGGTAATCATAGAATCAAAACTTGATCGAAGACGCGGCCCTACCAGCACTGTCTTAATTCAAGGAGGAACACTCAATATTGGAGATTACATAGTAGCAGGCAAAAGCTGGGGCCGAATACGCGCCATGGCAAACGATCGCGGAGAGCCCGTTAATAAAGTATTACCCGGAACTCCAACCGAACTTCTCGGTTTCAATTCAGTTCCATCCGCTGGGGACCTGTTCTCTGTATCAAACACCGAAAAATCAGTCCGCTCTATAGCCCAATCATCAGGAAAGTCATCTAGCTCGCAAGCATCCCAATCACGCGCGATTACCTTAGACGAAATAGTGAATCAAATTGACGCCGGTGATATAAAAGAACTGAACTTAATTTTGAAATGCGACGTACATGGTAGTAGTGAAGCTGTCTGCAAATCGTTAGAGCAGCTGACCGCTCAAGAAGCCCGTATTCGAATCTTACACTCCGCCGTCGGAGGCGTAACCGAATCTGATGTCCTATTGGCCAGTGCCTCCCAAGCTATCATTCTAGGATTCAACGTACCAGAAGAACTCGGAGTTGAGAAAGTAGCCGAGCGAATGAGCGTCGAAATAAGACATTACGACATCATATATAAACTTATTGAAGAAATGGAACTGGCTCTTCAAGGAATATTGGATCCTACGTACCGCGATATAATTATTGGCCAAGCCGAAGTGAGGGAAGTTTTCCCATCTCGTCGTGGAACTCAAATAGCAGGTTGCCGAATCATCGATGGAAGAGTAACCAGAGGTGCTAACATGAGAGTAGTACGAAATTCTGAAACGCTACACGAATCTGCTATAGCCAGCCTCAGACATTTCAAGGAAGAAGTGAACGAAATGAACTCAGGCACAGAATGCGGAATCATGATTCAAGGATTTAATTCATTTGAGGAAGGCGACATACTCGAGTCTTACCGACAAGAACGAGTCTAAACGACACTCCGCATCATCAGGAAATAAGCTAACGACGAGGACACATGTCCAGAAGAACGGACCGAATAAATGTTTTAATGCGTCAGGAGCTGAGCGGATTAATTTCCAGGGAACTAAAAGATCCCCGCGTATCAGGAGTTATTACTATCACCCAAGTAAACACCTCCAGTGATATGCGGAACGCTCGTGTTTATTTAAGCGTCATGGGAGACACAGACGCCAAACGGGAAGCCCTGGCCGGGATACGCTCCGCCTCCACTTTCCTACGTAGAGAACTAAGGAATAAAATATCGCTAAGGTACATACCCTTCTTGAGCTTCGAACTCGACGATTCGCTAGAGCACTCCATGAACATGATCAGCATACTAGATAACATCAAACTTAGCGACTCAACTCCTGACACACCTTAAGCATACATCTGACATGAGCAACCCACCAAATATCAACGGATACGTGAACCTCCACAAACCCATTGGCATCACATCTATGGAAGCGGTACGCCGCATAAAACGACATCTCCCCAAAAAAACAAAGGTCGGGCATGCAGGTACCTTAGATCCCCTTGCCGAAGGAGTCCTACCCATATGCATTGGCTCTGCAACCCGTCTTATGGAATATGTAGTATCCGGTACTAAAATATATGTTACTCAGATCAAGCTTGGCTACGTGACCGATACCTACGACGCCGAAGGTACCATTACCGCAGTCGCTCCTAACAAGACCATCACTCTGTCAGACATTGAACAAACATTACCCATATTCATCGGCAACATACACCAGACACCTCCGATGTACAGTGCATTAAAACAAGATGGTAAACGGTTATACGATTTGGCCCGCTCTGGTGTCGAGGTAACTCGCCCTCCGAGACCTGTGCATATCTCCTCAATAGACATCTTAGAGTATTCATACCCACTCCTTACGCTTTCAGTCACCTGCGGCTCAGGGGTATATATCAGGTCTCTAGCCTTCGACATAGGAAACGCTCTAGAATGCGGTGCATACGTCACCTCGCTGATCCGAGCTCGCTCAGGGGCATTCCTGATCTCAGAGGCCACTCCATTATCAGATGTACAAGCACAGGGCGAAACTCCGATAGAATATCCGATCCACCCGATTGATTTCGCCCTACAAAACCTTCCTTCCTCACAGTTCCCAGACGAACAAGCGCTCAAATTAATCCAAGGACAAACAATATCCTTAGCCTATGACCTCAAGTCATTAGAATCTCATGATTATCGCGCTTATAATAGTTCATCAGAATTTTTTGGAATAATACGACTGATCGACTCAGTCTGGCACCCGCTCAAAATATTCCCTGTTCAACATACGTCACCCTAAT
>CAZVRK010000008.1:78460-90558 GCA_964629875.1 uncultured Dehalococcoidia bacterium
GTGTCAGGATTACTCAACACACGACGATAGGTCATCCTAAAACTTGCGAATTACACCAACTACCTTTCCACGGACTTCAACGTCTTCAGCCTGACAGTAAATGGGTGACATAGCGCTGTTAGCGGGTTGCAAACGCACTTTGTCTCCTTCAACATAAAACTTCTTCAATGTCGCCTCATCTCTACCTGAAATCCAAGCAACCGCCATTTCGCCATCCTCAACCATGGGAGTAGGATGCACTAGCACAACATCACCATCATCAATCAAAGCATCTATCATCGATGTGCCCTTAACTTCTAACGCAAATAAAGTCCCATATTTCTTGTTAATTTCGGACGATATTTCTATAAAATCAAAATCTGCATTTTGAGAATCAATTTCGTTAGGAAACACAGGTATCGGAATTCCCGCGGCTATACTACCAACAATAGGCACCCTCATACTATTTATACCGTGAGTAACACTCTCGCCCAATAATTCTATTCCTCTTGCCATATCAGGTCTTCGGTTGAGGAACCCATCTCTATCCAGGAGTCTTAAATTATAATCAACCACTGATGTAGAGCTTATGTCGCAAGCTTTTTGTATATCTCTTACCGTAGGTGGTATGCCGTTATCCTGCACGAAGTCTTGAATAAACTCTAGAATTCTCTGCCGGCGATTAGGCAATTTATCCTTTTGAGTCATGTTAATCTCCAAACATATGTTCTAATAGAAGGCTAACAAATGGGCGTCTCGAGTGTCAATCACTGAATGTCATAAAAAAGGCCTCACAGAAGTGAGGCCTTTTTTATGACATTCAAAAACTCTTATCACATATTGTTTAGATGAACCGCTAGCCTTGACTTGCGACGAGAGGCGTTATTCTTATGTAATATTCCCTTCTGTACCGCCCTATCCAAAACTCTAATAGCTAACCTTACAGATTCTTCTGCTGCATCTTTATCTCCAGAGGATAAAGCTCTACGGGCATTGGCGATTGTAGATCTTGTATTACTGAGAACACTATGGTTTCTCTCGTTTCTTTTTATAGATTGTTTATGGGTTTTCTTTGCCGGCACCTGCGCCTCCTCGTGTAACCACCATTATTTCTTGACACTATTATAGACTAAGATAACAACACGTGCCAATTTTAGTTCTAAGAGTTCATTCCATATTTATACATCGAGATTTACAACGCTCCGAGCGTGTGACTGGATAAAACTCTTACGAGGAGCTACAGCTTCGCTCATAAGAGTTGAAAATACATTTTCTGATTCGATCATATCGTCGATATTTACACGAAGCATTTGTCTACTTTCCGGATCCATTGTCGTTTCCCACAATTGATCCGGGTTCATCTCTCCCAAACCCTTATATCTCTGTATTTGCGCCGCCCGTTTAGAAGCGGAACTATTTATTAAAGTATCCTTTTCTTCTTCAGTGTACGCATATTCGATCTTACGTCCAGACTGGACTCTATATAAAGGTGGTTGAGCAATATACAGGTACCCTTCCTGAATAAGGGACTGCATCCTCCTGAAGAAAAACGTAAGAATAAGGGTACGAATGTGCGAGCCATCTACATCTGCATCAGTCATGATTATTATCTTATGATAACGTATCTTGGATGGATCAAATTCTTCACCTTCTCCCGCTCCGAGTGCTGCTATAACGGACCTGATTTCTTCATGTCCTAGGATTTTGTCTGGCTGCTGTAGCACTCTTTCAACGTTAAGTATTTTACCTTTTAGAGGGAGAATGGCCTGAAAACTTCTATCTCGGCCCATCTTGGCTGACCCACCCGCAGATTCTCCTTCCACGATGTATAGTTCGGATTTAGCAGGATCTCTTTCAGAACAATCAGCCAATTTACCTGGCAAGGACGTACCGTCTAACGCATTCTTTCTAATTACTAATTCTCGAGCCCGTTTAGCCGCCTCTCTAGCACGTTGGGAGGTCAAACATTTATCAATAATTTGTCTACCGGCTATCGGATTTTCCTCTAGATACCGATTTAAACCCTCACTAACAACAGACTCTACTATTCCACGGATTTCAGCGTTTCCAAGTTTCGTCTTAGTTTGCCCTTCAAATTGAGGATCAGTTAGCTTAACACTCACCACCGCTGCAAGACCTTCTCTGACATCTTCTCCGGTAAGATTAGGTTGATCCTCTTTTATGAACCCTTGTTTACGCGTGTAATCATTAATCACCCTAGTAAGAGCGGCTCTAAACCCTGTTAGATGACTTCCTCCTTCTTGGGTATTGATACAGTTGGCAAAGGAGAACACAGTCTCAGTGAAACTATCATTGTATTGAACAGCGACTTCTACATCTGTGTCGTCTATGGCTTTTTCATAGTAAAACGGGTCTTTTTGTATAGGTGTCCTCTTACTGTTAATATTCCTCACGAGATTGGCAATTCCACCATCGAAGAAATAAGTCCTTTCAATATCTCCTTTTCTTCGGGTTTCATGCCAAGGGCTTTGGAAACATATTTCAAGTCCCTTATTGAGATAACCAATTTCTTTGAAATGCGCTGCTAGAAGCTCAAAATCGTACTCTATAATTGGAAATATCCCTGGATCTGGATAGAAACTAATTGTTGTACCGTGGCGTTTGGTTTTTTTGCCTTTAATCATATCCCCCACAGGAAGACCTTTTGAGTATTCCTGCGTGTATATCCAGCCATCACGATTTACTTCAGCCGTCAAATTTACAGACAATGCGTTTACCACAGAAGCACCTACACCGTGAAGACCCCCGGTGACCTTATATGCCCCTCCGCCAAACTTACCGCCTGCATGCAGTGTGGTCATCACTGTCTCCAGGCCTGACTTACCGGTAGTTGGATGAACATCTACAGGTATACCTCGACCATCATCAGACACGGTCACTAGCCCATCTAAATGGATCGTGATATCTACTCGCGAGCAGAACCCCGCCATTCCCTCATCTACTGCATTATCTAAGATTTCATATATTAAGTGATGCAAACCACGTTGGTCTGTACTACCTATGTACATTCCAGGTCTTACCCTGACGGCTTCTAGACCCTCAAGAACTTGTATATCTTTAGAACTATATTCGCCGAGCATTTCTTGTTGCATATGATTATTTACTCCCAGCCATTCTGGAACACCTATTGGCGCTAATGGAAGGCAAGATTTCAGAAGATATTAAGAGACTTACAATGGGGACAAAATGACCACTCAACTGCCTCACTCACTCCTCACCAGTACGCGGTCCTTTAAATATTGGATACAGTCGGCGTAAGGCAGGCTGTAAAGCTGCCTGCGATACCTTCTATAGTATTTAACACATAATATTATACCAGATTACGAACAAATGTGCCCGTGCACGAAACCCCTACCACCCTCTTTTATCATAGTAGATCAGACCATGTTTCAAGCTGTCAGCAGCGTATTTAACAGGCGTAAACAACGGTTCGGGGAGCTGATCTAGCGCAAACCATCCTGTTTCTGTAAAGCTTTTTTGTTCCACGACACGCGGTATTTGATCACCAATATCTCCAATAAATTCGATATCTAAATAATGAACCCCGTAATCAATAATATTTGCCAAACAAAGGAAGGTCATATCACCCACATCCACGCCAAGTTCTTCTTTAGCCTCTCGACGCGCGCAGTCTTCCAGTGATTCACCAAATTCCAAATGTCCTCCTGCAGACCCCCATGTTGAATCTCCATGCGAGCCAGTCCGCTTGGCTAGGAACATCAATCCGTCCCTGATAAATACTACCCCTACACCCACTAGTGGTCTTTGTTTTTCATCACCCGCACTCAAATACTTTCTCCTTGCGAATTTCTAATCTTGACCTTCTTGATGCTTTTACGCTCGTCATGCTAGACTTCGGTCGACCACTGATTTCGAATTTATTAGATAATAAACTCGCCTAATAATACTCGTTCGAATTATAGTTATGAGAACGAAACTTTGCGACTAGTTCTCTTAATAAGGAATTTATAGGAATGCCTAATACAGAACCTGTATCCCATAGTGGAACAATATTATCCGGAATGCGACCGACGGGACAATTACATTTAGGTAATTATTTCGGGGCACTGCAAAACTGGGTAGCGCTACAAGATTCATATCAATGTATATATACCATTGTCGACATACATGCATTGACAACAATAGAAACGCCCGAAGATATTGCCAACATAAGACCAAACATATATGAAATGGCACTGGATTGGCTTGCAGCAGGGATTGACCCCAATCAGAGCACAATTTTCATACAATCACATATACCCGAAGTGATGACCTTGAACACACTACTGAGCATGGTAACTCCTCTGGGTTGGTTGATGAGAGTACCAACGTTCAAAGAAAAAGTCCGCCAAATGGAACAGACGGAAGAAAGCGTCAATTATGGTTTAGTTGGTTACCCTATACTCCAAACGGCTGACATAATACTGTACAAAGCCGACACAGTTCCAGTTGGGCAGGATCAGCTACCACATCTAGAGCTAGCCCGAGAAATCGTACGAAGGTTCAATAATAGATTTGGTGAAACATTCCCTGAACCTCAAGCCAAGCTAACCAAAGTTCCATTGATTGTAGGGTTAGACGGCCAGCAGAAAATGAGTAAATCTCTAGACAACCACATTGACCTAGCCTCGAGCGATGAAGACACAACGAAACGCGTCCTCACTGCATTCACTGACCCCCAAAGAACCACCCGTGACACACCCGGAAGACCGAGTGTATGTAACGTCTATTCCCTTCATAACATTTTTACCGAAGAATCAGATGTAAGTACAATAAATCAAGAGTGCACATCGGCTACACGCGGATGTGTAGACTGTAAACGACAACTAGCCGAAAATCTTAACACCTACCTTGGCCCAATGCGGGAACGACGAAGTGAACTGAGTAAAAGACCCGACGACATAAAAGATATCCTTTCCCAAGGAGCGAAAAACGCCCGAAAGATCGCTCAATCCACAATCGCAGAAGTTTATGAGAAGATGGGATTATCGTAACGACTCGGAAGCTATGCAAGAATAACAATTAAGGACAAAAAACAAGATGACAACTGGAAACTCACAGCTACCCATTGGCACTTCAGGTTTAGGTGTACTGGATGTAAGCATACAAGCAGCAAGGACGGCCGGTAAGATAGTCAAAGAGAGATTTCTCACTGAAAAAGAAATAAATTACAAGGGCTGGGCCAATGTAGTAACTGATGTCGATCTCGAAAGTGAAAAAATAATTGTAGATATATTAAACACAAATTTCCCGGGATTTAGTATATTAGCCGAAGAATCAGAACCCATTACAAACGATTCCGAGTACACTTGGGTCGTAGACCCTATAGACGGAACTCGCAATTTCGCTGGAGGAATACCGCATTTCTGCATAGTAGTCGCATTAGCTAAAGGCGCAGATATCGTTGCCGGAGTAACCTACGATCCTATCAGAGATGAGCTTTTCACTGCCGAGCAAGGGCAAGGTGCTTTCCTAAATGACACCCGGTTACATATCACACAACAGACACAGGTACTAGAGTCTTTATTAGGCTTCGACATGGGATATGTCGGAGAGAAAGCTACCCTAGCCATAGATTTGATACGACACCTATGGCCCAATATGCAAGGAATACGGCTTATGGGATCATCAGCATTGGGTCTAGCTTACTCCGCTGCTGGCAGACTAGATATATACTTTCATCATAGCTTATCGCCCTGGGACATCGCATCCGGGTTATTAATAGTAAAAGAAGCTGGCGGAATAGTTACCGACAAACAAGGTAATCCAGCAGACCTATACACTCCGAGCATCATAGCATCGAATCCACAAGTGGTCGCCGATTTTCTTAAAATTACCGATGGCCTTGCGTGGAGAAACGATTAAACGCTATAAACAACCGTAGGATATATACCCAAGAATCTTCTCTATAAATGAAACTATCCCAACAAAAAGGTTCTTCCAGTATTGACAATGTTAGTAGACGACTGGTTACTAATACAAAAGTTAATAGCGTCCATAGTAGTAGGATATTTACTAGGGTCAATCCCCTTTGCCCACATAGCCGCACGCCTTAAGGGGGTAGACATCTTTACTACCGGTAATTTTCAAGCAGGCACTGCAAATGTGTTCTGGAATATTAGCCGACGCACGGGCCTAATAGTATTTATATGTGACGTCGCAAAAGGAGCAGTTTCAGTACTAATAGCAGACCTTCTTGGCATACCAGTTGCATTGATCGTTATCGCAGGTGCAGCAGCTGTATTAGGTCACTGGAAGTCTTTGTTTACAGGATTCAAGGGCGGTGATGGTATGGCTACACTATTGGGAGTAACACTTACCCTTACTCCAACCATAGCAGTACCATGCATTCTAGTCGGTTTCGCAACCGTGATACTATCCTGGAAATCTACATTTAGATCAGCTGCAGGAATAGCTAGTTGTTTTTCTTTGTTGATGTTTCTTGCTATTTATCTGCAAATCGACCAAGACATAGTAATAGGATTAACACTGCTCGCAATCTTAGTCTTATTTCATAATCTAATTATTAAAAAGCGGATCTCAGGACACTCCCCAAAAGATGATCTAGACGAGTTGGATACGATCAGCGATTCTACAACTGACTAAGACTCGCATTCGGAATAGCTAACGCTGATCCATCCTATATTTTACCCCCTGAACATCCATCAACCATCCTAATTCTTCGTCTTCCAAAGCTTCCATCAAATAATCTCTATTTAATCCGATAGCTTTCGTCAAATAGTCTTCTGCTAAAACTAGTTCCATTTGTGCGAGGTATATCTTAGCCGCATTAAAATAAGCTGTACTATAATCAGGTCTATATTCAATGGCTTCAAGATACAGGCTAAGAGCGCCCTTTAAATTCCCTGTACTTTCTAAAACAGCTCCTTTGTTGTTCAAGGCATCCCCAAATTGCGGTGAAATCTCAAGAGCCTTATCATAATCCCTAAGGGCGGCCTTTTCGTCTCCCAAAGCATCATAAACCAATCCACGATTGTTATATGCTTCAGAGTCGTTAGGGGCTAACCGGAGGAACTCTGTGTAATCCGATTTAGCGGCAGCCAATCGTCCCTGTTGGTAATTGATACGCGCCCTATTAAATATTGCATTTTCGTTTGCATCATCAATCTCAAGAGCCATTGTGTAATCTTCAATAGCGAGATCGTAATCTCCCAATTCCTCTCTAGAAACACCTCGATTCAAATATGCGTTTGCTAAACGCGGCCTCAAAAACAATACTTGACTAAATTGCTCTACGGCTTCGCCGTGGCGTTCCATTTTAGCCAGCAACAACCCCATGTTAAATTTAGCCCTCACATGACCCGGATCTAGGTCTAGAGTAGCCTCATAATTCTCCAAAGCCTGCTCCGATTCACCTACATCATCGTATAGTCTTGCGCGTTGATAATATATTTCACAGAAGGACGGCAATACGATAGAAAGTTCATCAAAAACATTGAGCGCCATTTTTGGCTTCTGCATCCTACCCATACAAAGTGCCAAATTAAATCGGCTTTCCCAATTAGTTGGCGAGGCTTCAGCAATAGCCCCATACAACTCAGCAGCAGCCTCGTAATTACCAATAGAGAATAATGCATTACCGACCACTAATTTCCGCGATTCAGAATCGTCCGAGTAGCTTCCAGACAACGTATTTAAAAGCTCAGTCATAGCCCTCATGCGAGCACCGTTGACAACTTTGGAGCCCTGAAACGAGTTTATATACGTATCTCCTATCCCTATCTCCATCAATAGCTCGTATATACTAGAGAAAACGCGATCTGACTTCACAACGTCGATGCTCCCTCCATCTCGGGTTGCAAAGATATTTGTGCCAAAGATACCGCAGTGTAGTAACACACAGTTAACGTCAAATCAACCATACCTTCTACTCCATATTTTACTTGAAGACTCCTGAATAATTCTTCATCTACATTTTTATCATGCAACATTTGAACAACGAAGTCACCTATCAGTTGCTCATCTTCGAGCAGATCTGATCTGTTCAAACTACGAATAGCTTCTATACTCTCTGCAGTTACTCCTTCTTCCAAAGCTAGTTTCGCATGCCCCGTCCATTCTATGTGGCTGTCCCATTCACGAGCTACTAATATTATTGCCAATTCTTTAATCCGACCGGGGAGAGAATTATTGAAACGCAATTCTGAACCTAATGACGTCAGGTACCCGGCAGCCTTGGGCCTGTGTAACAATGCTCTAAACTGTAGCCCCACTTCTGCAGTGTTCCTGTCCTGCCTTATCCTGTCATAAATTGACTTCCCATCCATATTCATATCTTCCCGTTCTACATACGGCACTCTAGCCATTATTTCAAACTCCTTCAGGTTCAGTCTATCCGGACGAACCTTAACTCAACGTCCGTATTCTAGCTTATGGATCCTAAATTTGTTGAAGTCCATGTCCACAACTCGTACAATACCTGAGGTCCGAGAACAGTTTCATTAGGGGGGTTCAAAGTGACTCAACCAGCAACAGAGATAGTAATGTACACGCATCCCGACTGTCCGTTCTCCGCAGCTGCCAAGATGGACTACAGAAGGAATAAGATCATCTATACTGAGATAGATCTGGGACAACAGCCAGAGAAAATTCCTGATTTAACCGCACTCACCAATGGTGAACGTATCACTCCCGTAATCGTTGAAGGCGGACAAGTAACCATTGGATTCAAAGGCCAGTATTGAGACTTCTAATTTAGCGTCCAATTTTGGTCGCCCGCAAACCAACACGACAATACTTCTAGCCTGCTACTGAACTACTGACCATCGGTTCTTGTTGATTCCCGACATCTTATGCTACGCTTTCCGTATATTGGTGAGGAGGGGAGTTACACTATTATGAGTACACCAAAAGACAAAGCCGCCGCCCTAGAAATCGCTCTCGGTAGAATAGAAAAAGACCATGGCAAAGGTGCGGTCATGCGACTCGGTGAAGTCGCATCCAAACTAACCACGGAATCTATACCCACCGGTTCCTTGACCCTTGACCTAGCTCTAGGGACGGGAGGCATACCACGTGGCAGGGTAACAGAAATCTACGGCGGAGAGTCCGCGGGTAAATCCACTCTAGCAGTACACATCATGGCCGAAACCCAAAAACTCGGAGGGGTCGCAGCCTACATTGATGCAGAACATGCTATGGATCCCAACTATGCGGCTAACTGTGGACTAAACCTAAATGAACTATATATTGCGCAACCAGACAGTGCCGAACAAGGCCTCGATATAACTGAACAGCTAGTTCGTAGCGGTGCAGTAGATACAGTAATCATAGACAGCGTAGCAGCCTTAGTCCCCCAAGCAGAGATGGAAGGCGACATAGGTGACACCCACATTGGATTACAAGCTAGGTTAATGTCACAAGCCCTGCGCAAACTCACCTCAACCATTAACCAATCCAGGACAGCAGTAATCTTCATAAATCAATTACGCGAAAAAGTCGGTATAGTCTATGGAAGTCCAGAAGTAACTCCCGGCGGGAGAGCGTTAAAATTTTACAGTTCAGTCCGGATAGACCTCCGTAGAACCGAATCTCTCAAACAGGGCACAGAGGTTATAGGTAGTCGCGTCCGAGCACGAATCGTAAAGAACAAAGTAGCTGCCCCATTCAGGGTCGCTGAGTTCGATATAATGTTCAACGAAGGAATCAGCAAAATGGGAGATCTCCTTGATATTGGAGTCGACAAAGGCCTAATCAAAAAAGCAGGAGCTTTTTATTCATACGAGGAGACCAAACTGGGTCAGGGCAGAGAAAATGCCAAACAATTCTTAAAAGAAAACACAGCACTCGCGATTACACTCGAGTCTCTTGTCCGAGGAGAGACCCAACCAGAACAAAATACCAACGGACATGATAGCGCAATTCCAGAGGCCGAACTTACATTATCTCTAGATATCGACAAGGAAAATATTAATTAGGCTATGCCATCTCATCTAGCCGAACAAGATTTCCCTTCTGAATATTCCGACCAAGTATCAAAAGCTATGACAGCAGCCCTAAACCTGCTGTCATACCGGATGCGTACAACTTTCGAGATCAGAAGTCGCATAAAAGACAAATTTGGTGCCGATATTATTGACTACGTCATATCAAAATTAATCGAACAGAGATATCTAGACGACACCAAGTTTGCACAGGAATGGTGCGACAATCGTAGCAAACACAAACCAAGAGCAAAAGGACTTCTCAAACAAGAACTATACAAACTCGGCATATCAGACACGGATATCACCGTTGCGTTAGATGCTATTGACGATCAAACTCTTGCTTATGAAGCCGGTATAAAACTAGCACAACGTCTCGTAGATAAAGAAACCCCTCCAGACATCCTTAATAAAAAAGTACATAGCTTACTCCATAGACGCGGTTTTAATACTTCAGTAATACGAGACACAGTTAGACAAATTAATATGGATATCGGGCACTCAGAATCATGACGTTCCTTGCTAAGTCTTGAAGCACATCACCATTCTAATTTATCCAGTCTAAGCGATTAGCAATATCCCGATCGAACAGAATCCTGTTAACTAACATACTTCTTCTTGATACATATTTTTTCGAGCGACCTCGATTACCCGAAACTCTCTTAACAAGCACCAATACCACAGCTAAAGCCGTAAACACTAATATTCTGAGATCCCCGTTCAAAGCCCAAGCAGCAAACGGCGTCATCATCAAACTAACCAATACCGAAAACGGTACATTCCTAGTCACTATCCACACACATAACAAAGACACCAAGAGCACACCACATACAACTGGTGCCAATACCATAACGGATCCGATTACCACTAATATGCCTCTGCCACCATCCAACTTGAGCCAAAGACACCAGTTATGCCCTAATAGAGCAAGCACTGGAGCGATAGCAACACTGAAACTATCCAAATTCGATGCTAACAGTGTTTGGCCGAGCCACACCGGAGACATACCTTTCGCTACTAAATCAAACAAAACAACAGGAACCATCCACATCCTGCCAATCTGGACTCCTACATTGCTAGCACCAAGAGTTCCTGACCCAACTAGACGTAGATCAATTCCTTTCGAAACTCTAGCAAGGATATAAGCACTAGGAACAGATCCCAGACAAAACGCATAAACATAAAGGAAAAACGCCTCCAAAGGTGTCAACTACTTGGAGAGATTGCCGGAACCCGAAACTTTCCGTATATCTTCAGCAATCCTCTTTAGACGCTCTACCGACTCCATTGGTGGCCCCATGGAACCCGGCACTTGTTCTCCCGTATTTCCTAGAGCGTGATAATCACTCCCTCCACACGGTACTAAATTATGCTTGACCGATACTTCGTAAAGCCATGATATTGTGTCAGGAGAATATCCGGCATAAAACACTTCTATTCCCGCCAAACCAGCCTCTTTCAGTTCTCCTAACATATCGTCAAGACCTACTATCTGAGCTGGGTGAGCGATAACAGCAGCTCCCCCAACCTTCGCCAACATCTGAATACCCTGTACTGGAGTCATCTTCTTTCTCTCAATATAGGCTAAACCACCGTTACACAAATACTCATCAAATGCATCTTTGGGCTCTTTAAAATACCCTTTCTCGACCAACGCCAATGCCACATGAGGTCTTCCTACCGATCCTTCTCCTGCTATCTCTAGTACCCGTTCCCATTCGATATTCATACCGTATTCTGCCAATTTGCCAACCATCAATTCCCCTCGGTCTAGCCTACCCTCCCGGAACTTATTTAAAATAGCTTGAAATTCATTATCTTCATAATCAATAAAATAACCAAGCATATGTACCTCATCACCAGGCACATCTGTACTCAACTCTATAGCAGGAATGATAGTCATGTGTGGATACTCTTGTGCAGTTGCATACGCTTCATCAAGACCATCCGTAATATCGTGATCCGAAACAGCTATTACTTCAAGACCTTGCTCAGCTGTATATTTCACTAAGTCACTAGGGGTTAAACGTCCATCAGATACAGTAGTATGTAAATGTAAATCTACCTTATGTTCCATCTAAATTAACCTCTCAATCAACACGTACTATAGAAATTACGACACTGCCAGAATCACATCAATCAATACCGAATTCA
>CAZVRK010000009.1:0-83724 GCA_964629875.1 uncultured Dehalococcoidia bacterium
CCTCTGCCTGATCCGGTTACTATAGCTACTTTACCTTCTAAGTTATTGGGCATTGATACTCCATGATTATTTTAATATTAACCTGGTTGTCCGGCTGCATTACGGCATGGTAATTCTACTGTAGCTGTTCCGGGAGTGGTAATCTCTCCAGAAGAGTTTTCTAGAAGGATGTCACAGTCTACTAGAAATCGGCCATTCTCTTGGTATTTCCGCGTAACAGTTCCTTTAGCGGTTAGACTTTGGTTTGGGTAATCCATTCCTCTGTATTGACACGATAGCTTTCGCAAAAAGCCTAATGGTCCTGCCCAGTCTGTCATTAAGGTGCCTAGAAAAGCGTTTTTCAGCGCACCGTGGATTATTACTCCGGAGAGGCCCGTGTCAATGGCGAAATCCTTGTCGTAATGTATTTCGTAAAAATCTCCTGAAGCGCCAGCATACTGGACTAGTTGCCTTGTTGTTGCTTCTTTGGTTAATGAAGGTATTTCAAACCCTTCGTTTATATCTTCCCAATAGGTCTCTTGGCATTTCATGGAATGACTCCCAGTATTTTATTCCATTTTAATAACGGATCAATGTATTCACTTGAGTAGCGACTAATTCCTGAAATTGATTTGTATAACTGATCTCAGTGATTATGAATATCATCAGGCCAACTCGACCACTCCGTTCGCTTATATCCGTGACTGTACCTACGGCCGTTATTATGTCCCCAGCGCGAATAGGTGAAAAATATTCCCATGAGCTTCCTGCGTCTAGGAGCCGGTCAAAAGGTAAGTCAAAGGGGATTTCAGGTCGTACTAATCCAGCGGATCTTAAAAATGTTGGTGGAGCGATAATCCCGCCGTGTATGGAACTACGAGCTGCAACTTCATCAGTGTAGATTGGGTTTGTGTCTCCAATAGCTTCAGCAAACCGGAGTATGGCGCCTTTTTCTATGACAGTATTTATCGGATTGCTCTTGGCTCCAATAGCCTGCTCGATCATGGACTTTGTTAGAAATGAACTAGGAGTAGACAACCTACGCGCTCCTTGTAATACGGGGCAAAGTCTACATTCACCGTATGAGCGTGTCAAGAATAAGGAGGCTCTTGAAGAGGGTGTTTGACAAATATATTTGCCCATGCGATATTCCGGTTTGGTGACTATGCAGAAGCTCTAGATTCGTCTAGTGAAAATGTTAAAGCAACCTGAGCGATTTAGGAGGAATAATAATGCCAGATAAGATAGGAATTATGGGATGCGGAGCTTTAGGCAGCTATGCCGCAGCCTTCTTAACTAAAGAGGGTGAAGACGTTACTTTAATTGATATGTGGCCAGAACACGTGGAAACCATGAGAAAAGATGGCTTAAGGGCGAGCGGAAGCCAAGGTGATTTCACAGTTCCGGTAAACGCATTGCATTTAACAGATGCTCAGGGCATTACGGACTTATTTGATTATGTATTTATTTCTATGAAGTCGTACGATACGGAATGGGCAACTCATTTTATAAAAAGGTATGTGAAGCCAGAAGGTTTCTTTATATCTTTGCAGAATTGCTGGAATGATCCAGTCATAGGCGAGATTGTCGGGGGCGATAGAGAACTTGGTTGTATAGCTTCTCATATTGAGGTCGCTTTGTGGGAACCCGGTCATGTGATGAGAGGTGGCGCTCCAGGCCGCGATCATGGGTATACGGTCTTCAGGATTGGGGAGCAAGACGGCACTATAACCCCCCGTAGTGAGTTAATTGCTAGTAAAATGGATTATATAGACGCCGCGTATGCTACGGATAATCTGTGGGGTGAGCGTTGGGGAAAACTATGCCAAAATGGTATGGGTAATGCAATATCAGCGATGTCCACCCTTGGGTCTCAAGAAATGGCTGAAGATCCACGGTTGCGCTTGATTCGAATTCATCTGGCAAAAGAGGGTGCACAAGTCGGACTTGCACAAGGATTAAATGTGGTTGACATAAACGGCCAACCTGCACAGATGTGGTCTGAAGCGGACAAAGGAGACGTGTTCGAAGAGCTGGATGATTATATGTCCACTCGTGGTGGAAGAGTTAATTGGCTAGCATCAATGGCTCAGGACATTAAAAAGGGTCGCCGCTCTGAGACCAATCTCATGAACGGTTTGATTTGTAGCAAAGGACGAGAATCAGGGGTAGAGACCCCGTTCCATGATGCTATAGTCGAGATAATGAAAGGCGTCGACGACAAATCGGTAACGCCTGATCCCTCAATAGTTGATAAATTGTTGAAGGCAGTCGGTAGATAGGCAATCCCAAGGGGTGCCCTACTGGGATAAATTTCAGGGCTGGGGATAGAGATTTCTCAATATGACGCCGGGTAGGTGCATTTGTTTTTGAAAGTTGAACCAGCAGGGTTTTTCATGCACACGGTGCAACTTATGTTTGACTGTGGATGCCCGGCTTCAGAAGATTCACAAGTGAAAAGTTATCTTCTTGAGAAACAGTTGGAACCGAGAATTGAATGGGAAGAAACAATTGAGGGTCGCACCTATCAATTAATGCAGTTTGGTGGTTGTTACTTGGGCAATCACCTTCAAGAGATTGGGAACCTTCAGAGGAGAGCTGTGGAGACAGAGCTTATTTCTGAATCAGTGGCGAAGTTTTTAGACGAGATTTCTTCTGATATGTCTGAACTTGATCATGATACTAGATCTAGAATAGAGGAATACCTGATAAGTAAATTCCATACAGAAAACAACTTTAACATTAATGAAGCAGGTGAACTGGCGGCTGATATTCCGGCTGAGGAACTACTCAGGGCGTTTAGGGAAATACGGGGTGGTGAGCAGTCTAGCATTTAGTGGAGCGGGTGATGGGAATCGAACCCACGTGGCTAGCTTGGAAGGCTAGAGCACTACCACTGTGCTACACCCGCTTGATGACAACTGGACCATTATAAATCTCGGCAACAGCCTTAACAAGCTGGTAAATTGAATGTTATGAGATTAGGCCTGTTTGGCGCTATATTCTTCAACTATCTCTACAGGGGTATTTCTGGCAACTATTAGTTCCATGACCTCGTTGCTATCGTTTACTGGTTGATGCACACCATCCTGTGGTACATAGATGAAATCTCCGGGTCCTATGGGGAGTTCATTGTCTAGGTTTTCGCCAATGATGAATCTTCCGTGACCTTTCATAACGTATATCGCGGATTCACAATTGACATGATAATGTGGGCTGGAAGCACAACCCGGCGGTATTGTTGCTATAGCTAGGTGAATACCTGTCGCTCCTGCTAGTGCCTGTGATACGCCGGCGAGTCGGGTCATTGCACCTGAACATATTTCAGTTTCTAGCGAATCGGGATGAATAACTTGGCATTCGGACATTATTTAGCTCCCATTGAATTACAAAGATTGTACGAACTTAGAAATATTCTCAAGAGCTATCTGTATGTTTTCTTGAGAGTTAGCGTAAGACAATCGAACGTATCCTTCACCATATTCTCCGAATGCTGACCCTGACAAGAGAGCTACTCCTGCTTCACTTAACGCTCTTTCTTCGAAATCATGGCTACTCAGACCGGTTTCTGCTATGGAAGGGAATACGTAAAAGGCCCCTTCAGGTTCGGGACATCTGATACCTGGTATTGAACGCAGCCCATCGGTGATCAGACGGCGCCTTTGTGAGAATTCATTAGCCATTGCAGTAACATCATCCTGAGGACCATCCAAAGCTGCTATGGCTGCCATTTGGCTAAAGGATGCGGCACACGATACGCTATTTACTGCTAAGCGTGTAATATGCGGGACTAATTCTTCAGGGCATATACCATATCCAAGACGCCATCCAGTCATAGCGTAACTTTTAGAAAAACCGTCCAAGATGATAGTTCGTTCGGCCATACCGGGGAAGCCGGCAATGGTATAGTGTTCACCTGTATATAGAAGGTCCTTGTAGATCTCATCGGCCATGACGTAAATGTCGGGCCGGTTTTCAATGATTTTAGCTATTTCTTTTAACTCTTCATTTGTTAGAGCAGACCCGCAGGGATTTTCAGGAGAGTTAAGAATTATCAGTTTTGTTTTGTCTGTAATTTTATTAGCGAAATCCGTCAAATCCGGATGATAGCTCTTCTCTTCTAATAACTGCATTGGGACAGGGGTAGCTCCAGAAAACCGAATCATAGATTCGTATATTGGGAATCCTGGATTAGGGTAAATAACTTCTACGCCAGGCTCAGCTAGAGCCAGAATTACATAAAACATTATGGGTTTTGCCCCAGGTGTAACTACGACATGGGATGGGTCTGTATCGATCCCCCGAACCTCTCGGCTGTTCCTTGCGATTGCTTCACGTAGTTCTGGAAGTCCGGGCGTAGGTCCGTAATGAGTGTATCCATCCTTAAGAGCCTGGATGCCGGCTTGGACTATATGGTCAGGGGTGTCGAAGTCAGGTTCTCCTATCTCAAGGTGGATGATTTGCTTTCCCTGTGCTTCTAGAGCTCTGGCCTTCGCGAGAACCTCAAAGGCGGTCTCGGTTCCAAGATTCATCATTCTGCTAGCGATTGTCATTTGATCCTCTAATAATCCTTAGGTTGATATTATTATGGTTAGAGTTTTTGTATTTGGTTCTGTGTTTTTACAGGCAATCCATAAATAGATATGAATCCTTCTGCTGATGAATGATCGAATTCATCACTGCGATCGTAAGTAGCTAGTTGATGCTGATAAAGCGCGTCGGGAGCCTTTCTCCCAACTACTGTACATGTTCCTTTGTGTAATCTGACTTTAACTTCTCCAGTGACATAGCGCTGTGTACTCTTTATGTAAGCATCGAGGTCTTGTCTGTGAGCAGTAAACCAGAGTCCGTTATAAACGATATCAGCGTACTCTTGAGAAATTTTAGATTTGGTTCTTGCCTGATCTTTGCTTAACGTTAGGGTTTCGAGTGATTTATGCGCTGCATGCAAAACAATTGCCGCAGGGGATTCGTAAATTTCTCGGGATTTAATGCCGACTAATCTATTTTCAACATGATCAATGCGGCCGACACCATGTGTGCCTGCTAGAGTATTCAGGTGGTTGATTAATGAAACACCGTCCATGCCTTCCCCGTTGATGGCGGTTGGTAATCCCTCGTCGAAATGTATCTCTAGGTAAACAGGGTCATCGGGTGTGTTAGCAACTGGCTGGGTCCATTCATAGGCTTCTTCTGGTGGTTCTAACCAAGGGTCCTCGAGTTCTCCCGCTTCTGCGCTTCTGCCCCATAAATTCTCGTCGACTGAAAATCGGCTTTTGCTAGCACTAATAGGTAGGTTTCTCTCTTGGGCGTAATCTAGTTCGTCATCTCTACTCATTCCCCAATCTCTGATGGGTGCAATGACTTGGATACCTGGTTCTACGGCCAAGATTCCCACTTCTATACGGACCTGGTCGTTCCCTTTGCCAGTGCATCCATGGGCTACTGCATAAGCGCCCTCAGACACGGCTACCTCGGCTAAGCAGCGTGCTATTAACGGTCTCCCCAAAGCAGTGGCTAAGGGATAGATGTCTTCATATATCGCTCCTGCTTGCAAGGCAGGGAACAGAAATTCTTGAACTAGGGTGTCCTTGGCGTCGATGGTTATTGCCTTTGCAGCTCCGACCTCAATTGCTCGGGCCTTTATGGAATCTAAGTCGACCATTCCGAGGTCTATTGTGACCGTGATAATGTCCGCGTCATAATTTTCAATTAGCCACGGAACTGCCACTGAGGTGTCCAAACCACCGCTATATGCAAGAACAATTTTTTCTTTAGCCATTAAATGCCATTACTCCTCTGGCCTAGATGTTTCTGACAGGTTAGATTTGCGCTAAGGCTCCTGATAGCCGTTCCATTGCTTCGTCTATCTCGCTAGGAGTTACGTTAAGGGGCGGCATGAATCGTACCGCATTTGGTCGAACTCCGTTTAGTAGTAGTCCTGCTGCATTAGCATTAGTTAAGACTTGTGCCGAGATGTCGCTATCAAATTCAAGGGCTGCTAAAAGGCCTTTGCAACGTATGTCGCTAATGAATGAAAATTGGGACTTAAGTTTGTGGAGACCTTCGGTCAGATGACTTTCCATTTTCTTTACATACGCAGGGATATCATTTTCGATCAAGAATTTTGTGCCTGCATATGCCGCAGCTGTAGTTAGGGCGTTGCCTCCAAAAGTGGATCCATGATCCCCCGGCACTAAAGCCATAGCAGATTCTTTCGACAAGAAAGCTCCAATTGGGACCCCGTATCCTAATCCCTTAGCCAGGGTCATTACATCCGGCTCCACATTGTATTCCTGGTATCCAAATAAACTACCTAACCTGCCCATTCCAGTTTGAACTTCGTCTAATATCAATAGTAGGTTATTCTTGTCACACCATTCTCTTACTCGTACTAGGTAGTCTTCGTCAGGTATTACTACCCCACCTTCCCCTTGTACAGGTTCAAGCATGATTGCGGCAGTTTTGTCGGTGGTTGCGTTCATTATGGCTTCCACGTCGTTAAAATCTACGTGTATATATCCAGGCTGCAATGGTTGGAAAGCCTCTTGGTAATGTGGTTGTCCTGTAGCTGCCACTGCGGTCATTGTTCGCCCATGGAAAGAGTTAAGGGCGGTAATAATCTCGTAGGCTCCATCCCTGTTTTCCTTGCCGTATTTCCGAGCTAGTTTGAGGGCGCCTTCATTCGCCTCAGCTCCACTGTTACCAAAGAAAACCCTGTCCATGCAGCTATTTTCAATAAGTAGTTCTGCGAGTTGTATCTGAGGTATCGTGTAATATTGGTTAGATGTTTGTAATAATGTGCCAGCTTGTTCCACGATAGCATTTGTTATGGCAGGGTGGGAATGGCCTAAGTTATCAACAGCCCAACCCGCTACGAAATCGAGATATTCTTTTCCGTCAGCGTCCCATACTCGTGTTCCTTCCCCTTTTACGATAACAACTGGCTGTCGCCGGACGGTTTGAGCATAATATTTCTGTTCTTTAGCGATCCAATCTGCACTGTTGGCCATATTAGTTCCCTCCAATGTAACTCTTTTATTGATGGGTTATAAATGGTAATTGAGTCAATAAGTTTTTACTATCCGCGTCCCGTCGGATTGTCCATTTACACAATTTAACAACGCCTCTGGTTGACGACCATCTATAATTTCTGCGTAGTTAGAAGTCTCAATTGCTCGAATGCATGCATCTAATTTAGGTATCATGCCCCCACTTATTACTTCTGAGTTCAGAAGTATGCTAGCCCGTCTTTGGTCTAAATTTTTGAGCACACGACCGTTACTGTCCATTATTCCCTGTACATCTGTCAAGAATATTAAGCGGTTGGCTCCTAATGCTCGCGCTATTTCGCCTGCTACAGTGTCTCCATTGATATTTAGTGGCTTGCCGCTATGTTCAGTTCCGTCGAGTCTGTGCATGGCCACTGGGGCAATCATCGGAATGTAACCGGCTTCTAATATATTAATAATAGGAGCCGTGTCGACATTTGTCACCTCTCCTACAAAGCCCAGTTCGGGTTTTGCGATATGGGCTTCCACGAGCCTACCATCAGTACCGCTTAGCCCTATAGTCTTGCCGCCTAATTCTTGCAGAGAACAGACTAATTCTTTATTAACTAATCCGGTCAATACTGCTACCACGATATCCAGACTTGGAGCGTCGGTTACGCGCAGCCCATTTACGAAATGAGGGGGTATTCCCTGGCGTTGCATCCACTCGGAGATAACGTTTCCGCCTCCATGTATCACAACTACATTCATTCCCTGTTGTTGTAATGTGACCAGATCTTTAAGGCTGGTATCGTGGCTGCCTAGGGTACTGCCCCCGATTTTTACTACTATCGGTGGGCTTAGCACTTTTTCCTCCTATGCTCAATCATTAGATGATTCGACAGAAACACTTTAAGCATCACTTTAATGGGTAGTAGTCCTGAAGAATTTTGTTACTGATGTAAGTGTACGCTGTTCTAAGTAGTGTACGCACTGTTAATGATTACATATTCTTGTGTGAGATCGCATCCCCATGCAGTAGCAGATGCATCTCCTAGATTGAGCTGTAGTTTAAATGTGACTTCAGGTCCTTTCATTAATACTACGACAGCTTCTTTGTGAAACGGTATTGGTGTGCCAGCTTCCATGATACAAACCCCATTCACAAAAAGGTCAATTTTCGTCTCATCGGCCTCTATTTCACTGCGCCCTAATGCTGCTAAGACTCGTCCCCAGTTTGGGTCAGATCCATAGACGGCTGATTTCACCAAGCTTGATGAAGCGATGGTTCTAGCCGCTTGACGAGCTGATTTTACGTCTTTTGCTCCCGTAATTTCTATGGAAAGCAGCCTAGAGGCTCCTTCTCCATCTCTAGCCAATTCTTTGGTTAAGAAAATGGCTACTTCAAGGAGAGCCGATTGAAAGATGCCAGCATCGTTGGTACCTTGCGTTATCTGCGCATTTCCAGCATTACCATTTGCTAGTACAAGAACAGTATCATTAGTACTGGTATCACCATCAATAGTTAACATGTTGTATGAACTGTCTGCTACTTCGGTTAAACAATGCTCCAAGAAATGTTGTTCCACATTCGCATCAGTTGTGATAAAAGATAGCATTGTAGCCATGTTTGGGTGGATCATCCCCGAGCCTTTAGCTACTCCCCCGATGGAAATTGTCTTGCCGTCTATTTCGCAGGAAACTGCAACTTCTTTTGGCCTCGTATCAGTAGTCATCATTGCTCTTGCAACTTGGTTGGCCCCGCCTCTGGATATGTTGATATTTGCGGCGCCATCCCTGATGAGGGACATAGGTAATTCGACTCCTATGACTCCAGTACTACAAACTAGGATTTCTGCCGGTTCAGCGCTTAAGATGCTGGCGGCTATAGAGGCCATTTCCTCGGCATCTTTGTAACCCTGTTCTCCTACACATGCGTTCGCTATTCCAGCGTTGACTATTATCCCTTTTGGGCTTGCGGCTTTAAGATGAGCCTGATTCACACTTACGGTAGGTGATTTGATTGTACTGGTTGTAAAGACTCCTGCTGCGGTACATGGGGAATCAGAAGCTATGATTGCAAGGTCCAATTTGTCTTCGGCGAATGTTTTCAGTCCAGCGTATGTTGCTCCGGCCGAAAATCCCTGTGGGCTGGTGACAGACCCGCCGTCAATAAATTTTATATTTGCTGGCATTGGTGGCGCTCCACGTAAAGTCTGATACTTGGATAACTAAGCACCGAGTATATCATACCTTGTTTATGGTAGGGCACGATATCATGATAGAGTATAGCGATACTTATACAGGAGATTCCGAATCCCTGTTAATCTCTTTTTCATAGCGAGATTTATCGTTAAATCTAAAAATTGATCCAACATACGGTAGGAGAATAAATGTCATGGCTGTCGTAATCCCTCTTAATGGGTGTTTGTATAATCCTGAAGTTGTAAAAGATATGGGGAAAGTTCTGTGCCCTCCGTACGATATGATCGGATCAGATTTACACCAGGAATTAAAAAATCTTAGTGACTACAATGCTGTATATCTGGAAGGAGGAGAGCAACCTGATGCTGAAACCATGGAAATTGATTATAGGAAGGCATCTGATCTCTTTCAACTGTGGTTGAAAGAGAATGTTCTAGCAATAGATGACTCTCCCTGTTTTTATTTGATGCAGCACGGGTTTGAATATCGAGGAGATAGACTGAGTCAGTTTGGGCTGTTTGCGAACGTTGGCTTAGAAGATTATGAGAGCGGGATAGTGTTTCCGCACGAATTTACTCGCGAGCCGGCTGTTCAAGACAGAGTGGCTTTGCTGGAACATTCCCGGGCACAGTTTAGTCCCATTATGACTAATTATCGGGATTCGGAAGGGAAGCTCAGGGATTTATATGAGCATATTACAACCGCATCTCCGGTGTTTGAGGTGAATGATGGTGTTGATGGGGATATTCGGCTTTGGAGGATTTCTGAAGCAACTATACAAAGTCGGATAATCCAATTTTTTCAGGATGTTCCGTTATATCTGGCGGACGGCCATCACAGATATGAAGCAGCCCTGAGGTATCAGAAATTGCGCCAGGGGACAAGTGATTACACGGAAGGTGAAGGTTGTGACTTCGTAATGATGGCACTAGTGGAGTTTGACGATCCGGGCCTTTTGTTATTGCCGTATCACCGAAATATCAGTGGGTTATCTGAATCGCAACTCAGACAGGTCCGAGAGGCATTGGATGAATTATTTGAGATCCAGATCGTTGATCTACAAGGGACGACGGTTGATGAGTTGTTGGATAGGGTTTCGTTCCTTGGAAGTGACCGGCATGCTCTCGCTATGATAGGACCGGGTCCTAATGAAGCTTATCTTCTGATGTTAAGACCAGGTGTTAACTGGGAGGATTGGGGTGATTTGGCGGTCTCAGAAGCGTGGATATTGGAGCAGCGAGTGTTAAGGCCGATTGTCGGTGATGACCTAAACACTTATGTTCATTATGGGCATGATCCGGAGGATTGCGTTGACCAGGTGGTATCTGGTGAAGAGCAACTGGCATTTTTACTAAAACCATTCCCAATGGATTCCTTTGAGAAGATTGTTGGAGGGGGTCAGCGGCTACCATCTAAATCGACATTCTTCTACCCTAAACTACCAACAGGATTAGTAATACACCAGATCTCTAATGTATAGCGTTAGATAATATCTGATTGACGCTCTTGGTATCTTTCGGTGATAGCGATTTCTGCGAGCTTGCTGTGCTCAGCTATGAATTGCTCCAGTCTCTGGATTTCTTGATGGGTTTTTATGTCGGAGTCTGGAGTGATGGTGGTTGTTTTAAGGGAAATCAAGTTGCTTTTAGCTTCATCAACTAGTTTGACCGATTCTAGTGCGGTTAGCTCGTCGGTGGCAGCCTTTTTTATTTTCAGTAAGCGCTCTCTGGTTGCTAGCGTATCATTGAGTCTCTCTTCGATCTCCCCCATTGAAGACAAAGAAGCGTCTAGAGGCAACTGGCCGTATACAATTTGCCTGGGAAGGCGACGAAGCTGAGTTCTGAATTGGTTAATCATAGAATCCAATTGGGATTCTTTGTTATGAATTTCTGCTAGTCCCATTCTAATGTTAGCCATAGCTTGTTGAAGCTGGGACGTAGACATCGGAACACCTCCACACATAAGGCCTACACATGACCTATCTTAATCTACTGTAAAGGTCACATTAGCAAAATTAATATATCAAAAAATATGCTTGATTTAAGCCCTGAATCCTACTTGTGGCAGTACTTTTTCTAGCGCGGTAAACACTTCCTGTATATCGGATTCGTCCACTGCACCTAAGTGACCTATACGAAATATTTGACCAGATAACTTGCCTTGCCCACCGGCTAGAACTACATCGTGTTCTTTGCGCATTAGGGTTGTTAGTTTAGCGCCATCTATACCAGAGGGAACTTTGATTGCGGTGACTGTATCTGAGCATCTAGCTGGGTCCTGGCACAATAATTCCAGTCCTAAGTCTTTGGCTCCTTGGCGAGTAAAATCACCTATCTGGGTATGTCGAGCGAAGATATTTTCTATCCCCTCTTCCAGCATTTGATCTAAAGCTAGGTTCAATCCGTAGAGAGCCGAAAGATTGGGAGTCCATGGGGTTTGTCCTATAGATAAATATTCTCTGGCTGCGTCCAGGTCGAAATAAAACTTAGGCATTGTCGACTCTTTTTGGGCTATCCAAGCGTCGGAACTCATACTGATGAACGACAAACCAGGAGGTATCATAAAGCCTTTTTGAGACGCTGTGCCGACCATATCGCACTTCCAGCCGTCGACGGGCAAGGGAATGCAACCTGAGCTACTTACGGCATCAACTAGCAGCAACTTTCCGAATTCATCTTTGACTATCGAAGAGATTGACTCTAAATCATGAGTGACGCCTGTCGATGTTTCGTTGTGGGTAACCATGACTGCTTTAACTGAAGGCTGCTTGTTCAATTCTTGTCGTACTATGTCAGGATCTATGGCAGATCCCCATTCGAAATTGATCCTTTTTACATTTGCACCATACGCTTCTGCGAGATCGCAGAAGCGGTCCCCGAAGGCTCCTGCAGTAAGGGCAATAACATCGTCTCCGGGGGATAGAGTGTTGACTACAGAAGCTTCCAGTGCGCCTGTTCCGGATGCCGTTAATATGAAGAGATCATTTTGTGTCATGAACACTTGCTTTAGCTTCTCAGTAGAGTCGTTAATCAGCTCTAAAAACTCTGGTCCGCGATGGTTTATCATGGGTTCTGACATCGCTTGAACTATGTCATCTGGAACAGGTGTAGGCCCTGGGGTTCGCAAATTTTGCCTGGGGAAGTGCACAAATCCTCCTAATGGAATTATGACGTTGTTCTAAGTTTACAAATAATCCTTGTTACCTTCAGATGTATATTTAACACAATTCCAACTAACTTCGATTATAGCATTTACGCTGGCGAGAGTGCATATTGATATTAATTGCCTATATCACATCTCTCATTGTTATAATGATCGGATAATGAATGCAGATCAATTGCTTACAGGTTTAAATTCCGCTCAAGAAGACGCGATACTGACTGTGAACGGACCCGTATTAATCATAGCGGGCCCAGGAAGTGGTAAGACTAGGGTGATTACCCACCGTATAGCTTATTTGGTAGATGTTTGTGGAATTCGTCCGTATAACATCGCTGCAATGACGTTTACCAATAAGGCAGCTCGGGAAATGTCTAATCGAGTGGGCAGCTTGATAGCTGATTCATCTGGTTATTTGACTCTAGGTACCTTTCATTCATTTTGCGCACGACTATTACGGATGGATGGGTCTTTTCTGGGATTGGAATCGAATTACACGATTTATGATTCAGATGATCAACTAACAGCGATTAAGCAATGTCTGGAATTAGCAGACCTAGATCCAAAACGGAATCCTCCTCGTGCTGTACTAAATGCTATATCCAAGGCCAAAAGTGTTTTGCAGGATTCGCGATCCATGATGCAATCGTCGAGTGATTATTTCACTGAAAATTGCGCTAGGGTTTATCACTATTACGAGGAATTACTAGCTAGAAACAACAGCGTGGACTTTGATGATCTTTTGATGAAAACGGTACAGCTGTTAGAAGAATATCCAGATATACGGGTCCGTTATCAGGATAGATATGAATACCTAATGATAGATGAATTTCAGGACACAAACGTAGCTCAGTATAGGCTAGCAAAACTTATTACAGGAGATAAACACAATATTTGCGTCGTCGGCGATCCAGATCAATCAATATATTCATGGCGAAATGCAGATATACGCAATATATTGAATTTCCAGTCAGATTATCCCAAAGCAAAAGTCGTTGCATTAGAACAAAATTATCGATCTACCGGAAATATTCTGAAGGCAGCGAAGACATTGATTTCTTCTAATGGTGTTCGTGTCGAAAAAGATCTGTTTACGGATAATGATGTGGGGGAATTACTGACTATACACGAAGCATATGATGAGGGAGAAGAAGCTGAATTCGTGATCTCTGAAATAAACCGGCTTGTGAAATCCGGGGGTGTGAAAGAAGGAGATTGCGCAGTTATGTACCGAGTAAATGCCCAATCTAGAGCTTTAGAAGAAGCTTGCCTTCATCGGGGATTAAAATACCAGCTAATTGGGGGGGTCCGATTTTATAATAGGCGTGAAATCAAAGATCTACTTGCCTATCTGCAGTTTCTCAGCAATCCACAAGATGAGGTCAATCTGAGTCGTATCATTAATGTCCCACCTAGAGGTATTGGCGCTCGGTCTATGCAGAATATAACGGACAGCGCTCTGCAACAAGATAAGCCGTTATATGAAGTGCTGCATCAGGTACTCGAGACGAGACAGACAGGATTGGTTTCCCCAGTAAATTTGACCGCTCGGGCTATAAAATCTATAGCTGATTTTGTAGTGGCTACCGATAGGCTAATAGAACTATCAGGAAAATGTAACATCGTAGATTTGTTTGACTTGGTGTTGAATGAAACAGGTCTGAAAAATTACGTTCAAAATAGTGATGATAGACCGGAAGAACGATGGGAAAACCTAATGGAGTTGAGGGGGATAGCTCAGGAGTTTGCCGAGGAACTCCCGCCAGATGGATTGTTAACGTTTTTGGAAAGAGTGTCCTTGGTAGCTGATATAGATAGTTATGAGGACGGAGCTCAATCTATTACTCTAATAACGCTGCATCAGGCTAAGGGGTTAGAGTTTCCTGTGGTTTTTATTGTGGGTATGGAAGAAGGCCTATTGCCTCATAGCAGGTCTCTGGATGATGAGGACGAGTTGGAAGAGGAGAGGCGCTTATGTTATGTGGGATTTACGCGCGCCGGAGAACGCTTGTACCTGACTAGAGCGTTCAGAAGAGGTTTTATGGGTAGGACTGGACCCACCTTACCGTCACGATTTCTTGCCGAAGTGCCAGCAGAGGTGATGGGAGGGAACGGCGCAGATGCAAGTCCATCGTTATCACGGAGACCTGTAGTATCGGATGTATGGAGAATAGACAGTTTAGAGGAGGCAAGGAATTCATCTAAATCAGATAGTTTCAAGATAGGAGATTCCGTCAGGCACGCTGTTTTTGGTGAAGGAGTGGTTATGAGCCTGGATTACGAAAATAGCGACTGTCTAGTAACAGTCCAATTCACTGGAGAATTGGGTATCAAAAGGTTGTTACTTAGCTTTGCACCGTTGGAAAAAGTTGATGAGTACACCTGATATGGGATCTGTCTCTATGAGATTGGTTGAATCCGCAGATGACTTTGAGAACGCATTAGCCGTGCGATTGCGAGTTTTTGTTCAGGAACAGTCAGTGCCAATTGAGGAAGAAGTTGATGATCAAGACAACGAAGCAGTTCATGCTATAGCAGAGCTAAAGGGCATAATAGTAGCGACTGGTCGCCTCATTCTGCAGCAGTTCCCTATCGTTTATATTGGCCGCATGGCTGTAGATATAGACCATCGACGTCATGGAATAGGTGGAAAACTTTTAATATTTTTGGAAGACCATGCGAGGGATATAGGCGGGGACAAAGTTATCTTGCATGCACAGGAATATGTAAAGTCTTTCTACGTTTCACATGGGTATGAGGAACAGGGCGAAGTTTTTATGGAAGCAAATATTCCTCATGTCTTAATGTCGAAAGACTTATAGGTATATTCATACGCGATACAATGTTGTGCTCCGGAAATTCTTTTTAGCCTTTGTCAACAGATTCGATCACACGAACTTCCATTTTAGCTATGTGGCTGGTTGGCCTGTCAGCTAGAGCAATGCGTTCGGGCGACGCGAAGAATTCGCCTTCTTTGATAGGGATGTCCTCAGCGCTGTCGAATCGTCTTACCCAGATAAATTCTGTCTTATCATTATTCACCCACGATTGCTGCACAGGTATTCCAAGCCGGTCGTGTAGTGGTCGTATATGTGTGTTAAATAATTCTAGCCACGAATCCATCATTCCGCGATTTATAGTGTAAATTCTAAGTTGAAATACCATTAGGTTTACTCCTTAGTCTAGAACTGGCAGTTTATAGACAGTTCTGCACATGTATCTCGTATCCAGTCAGCGACCTCTGGGTGTAATGGAATGCCGTCCCTACGGCGGATTACTTCCATTTCAGCCTCGGGCTGACCTGCTACCATAACCCGTTCTTCTCCTGGTGCGGGCTTGGTGCTTTTCATCATTTGCATCCATTCATCCATGCTCGCTTTAAAATGTTCAGGTTCGTCAAATCCGCTTATGTTATAAGCAGCGACGTAATGTCCGAAATTAGGCCTACCAGGGACAGCCCCATACCCGAATCCTGTTAACACACCCGCTAATATGTCTACAACACAAGAGAGGCCATAACCTTTATGAGATCCTAATTCTCTTGTAGCGCCCATAGGTAGGAGGTGATAGTTTTCGGGGACATCCATTTCTTCCATAATAGGAGTGCCATCTTCTGTGGCGAGCCAACCGGGTTCCAGCTTAGCGCCGAGTCTTCGAGCTATCTCGATTTTGTTTTGAGCTACTGAACTGGTAGCGGCATCGAATACGAAAGGATGATCGTTCTTGGCGGGAACTGCGACGGCAATAGGGTTAGTGCCTAGACGAGGTTCAGCCCCGAAAGTAGGTACGGTCCGAGGTGGGGCGCTTGTCATACACACGCCAATCATGTCATGTTCTAATGCCATCATGGCATGGTAAGAAGCCATCCCTAAGTGTCTTGCGTTTCCTAGCGTCACCATGCCAACTCCCACGTCTTTAGCCTTTCTTATCGCGAGTTCCATGGCCTTTGGGGTGGTTATAACGCCAAGCCCTCTGTCTGAATCTAAGCTAGCCGTTGCTGGAGTTTCTCTAATTATCTTCATATCGGGCTTGGGGTTGATTTGGCCACTAGTATAACCATTGACATAGCTCTTCAGCATATTTGAAACACCGTGGCTGTCTACTCCTCTGAGGTCAGCCAAGACTAACGCGTCGGCCCCTACTAGAGCGTCTTGCTCTGGAACCCCCATTTTTACGAAAATTCCTGCTACGGTATTTTTGAGATCATCTCCGGAAACGTTTACAGCTTCGTTGAGGCTAACTCTAAACTGTGGTAACAAATTATTTCTCCTGCAGTCGGATTTTAGTTTGGCTGGTATTTATATGCGTGAAGCAGTATACCATTCCGGGGCTTCCGGTCACCATTCATTACTGTGTATGATGTAAACCTTAGTCTTATGAATAACACTAGCTAGGAGTGTTCTATATGGATATTGATAGAAATCAGGCTCTGGATTTCCTCTTTCGCTTGGGTTCCCATCCGGTAGTGTCATTTTATGAAAAAAATGTGTTATTAGAGATTGAATTAATTCTTAATGAGATTGGAATCGACTATTGTTATGATGGCTTTGGGAACATCATAGCGACTTTTATTGGACAAGACGATAAGGAATGTCCTCCCATAGCATTTGTGGCTCATACGGATCACCCTGGATTTGAATCAGTATCTAGGTTAGATAACGGTTCTATCGAAGCCATAGTGCACGGTGGAGTTCCACAATGCTCCTTCACAGAAGGGATTTCTTTACAGATAATAAACCCAGATGGTACTCGTGTTAGAGCTGAGACTCGCGGGAGAATAGAATCTGCGGCACAGAGAACAATACTGGTTGAGCCGGTAACAGATGAGCCGTTCAACGTATTATGTCCAATCGTATTTGATTTAACAGATTTCGACACAGATGATGATTTTATATATATGAGAGCATTGGACGATCTTGCTGGATGCGCCAGTATTTTGGCGATGCTGTCTAATCTTAGGAACAATGGACATTGCGGTATTGTTCAGGGCGTTTTTACTAGAGCAGAAGAGGTGGGTCTAGTAGGAGCAAGACTGATTGCCGAATCAGGTATATTATCTCAGGACACTCTAATTGTCTCTTTGGAAAGCAGTCGAGTTTTACCTGGTGCTGAACAAGGGAAAGGGCCAGTGATACGTACGGGGGACGCGGCGTTCACTTTTAGTGTTGAAGCCGAAGCGATACTCGTCAAAGCCAAAGAAGAGATTCAAAAGAAAGATCCGAATTTTCGTGTCCAAAGACAACTGATGAGCGGCGGAACATGTGAAGCGAGTGCTTTTTTGATGTACGGGTATCAGGCTACAGGTATAGCTTTTCCTCTTGGCAATTACCACAATGGGACGGAGGACGGCAAAATAGGGGCTGAATTTATACACAAAGATGATTATTTTTCTGGTATCTATCTTATGGTGGAATCGGCGCTAAATGCTAAATTTCGACAGCAAACACAGTTTCGTACTAGGCTGCAAGTCGTTGATGATCATCACCGGTCTCGATTAGAGAATGGTTAGCCGATTTGTTGTAGAATTTTCTGAGCGGTGACCCCTATATCAGCAGGCGAAGGTATAATTGTCACACCTGCGTCTCTGAGAGCAGCAGTTTTAGATTTACTAGTCGCACTCGCTCCGGTGATAATGGCCCCTGCATGTCCCATTCTCTTTCCAGGAGGAGCTGAAGCTCCAACTATTAGTGCACACACAGGCTTTTGCATATGGTTCTTGATGTATTCGGCGGCCTGTTGCTCCATGGAGCCACCAATTTCACCAATAAATACCACCATATCCGTTTCGGGATCGTTATCATAGAGTTGCAATATTTCGGAAAAACTTGTACCAATGATAGGGTCTCCTCCGATACCGACGCAACTGGATTGCCCTATCCCTAGGCTAGTGAGCTGACCAACAGCTTCATATGTCAGTGTTCCACTTCTTGAGACGACTCCTACACGCCCTGGCAAATGTATAGCGCCAGGCATTATGCCGACTTTACATTGTGCCGCTGGATTAATCATCCCAGGACAATTAGGACCTATAAGACGAACAGGACTACGGTCAACGTGTCGGCGTACTTTAATCATGTCATGTACAGGTATCCCCTCTGTTATACATGCAATCAATGGGACCTCTGAGTCAATAGACTCTGTTATAGCATCGGCAGCAAATGGGGGCGGTACGAAAATCAGGGATACATTTGCAGCTGTCTCTTTCACAGCTTGTTCCACCGAATCAAATACAGGTATATCGTCGTCGAAAATCTGACCACCTTTTCCGGGAGTAACCCCTGCAACAACATTAGTTCCGTAGGATTTGCAAGCCTTGGCATGAAAACTGCCTTCGGTGCCAGTTATCCCCTGGACTAAAATTCTAGAATGTTCGTCTAGCAATATGCCCATAGTTGACCTCTGATTGATGGATTTATCGAGATTCGCTGATCGCTTTAGCTGCCTCTGTCAGGGTGTCAGCAAAAATTACATTAAGCCCAGAGTTTCTCAATATTTCTTTCCCTTCTTCCAGATTAGTACCCAGCATACGTACTATTAAAGGCAGTGTGCAATTGTTACGGTTGTAGGCTAATACAGTGCCCCTAGCAGCGACATCACAGCGTAGAATTCCTCCAAATACGTTTACTAGTACGCGTTTTACTTTAGGGTCAGATAATATGATACTTACGGCCTCTGCGACCTTTTCGTCTGTTGCGCCGCCTCCTACATCTAGAAAATTCGCAGGAGCTGCTCCAGCTGCATTTGCGACGTCTAACGTGGCCATTGCTAAGCCAGCTCCGTTAACTAGACAACCGGTGTCTCCGTCAAGGTTGACGTAAGCTATATCTTGGTCAGAGGCTGATGCTTCCAGTTGGTCTTCCTGTGAGCGATCTCTTAGCTCGTGCAGATCTTTATGCCGGAATAATGCGTCGTCTTCTATGTCCAATTTTGCGTCTAACGCAACCACTTTTTGATCTTTCGTGATAATGAGAGGATTAATTTCAAGCAAAGAGCAATCGTTATCTAGATAGATTTGATATAGAGACATCATAAGTTTAGCCGTGTCCCTTGCGGCCGATCCTTCTAGCCCTAATTGACGCGTCATTCTACGCGTCTGAAAAGGCATTAGTCCTAGGACCGGTTCTATAGGTTCGGAAAATATCATTTCTGGTGTAGACTGAGCAACTTCCTCTATATCTGTCCCTCCGGAAGGGCTAATTATCATAACTGCAGACCTGGCGTCTCTATCGATTGTAATTGCTATGTAGATTTCAGTTTCTATATCAGCCAATTCTTCGACGAGGACAGAATTGACGGGAACTCCTTGGTCATCTGTTTGGGGGGTTACCAGATATTTCCCGAGGATTGATTTAGCGAATTTGTAAGCGTCCTCGGATGTTTGCACAATTTTTACGCCGCCTGCCTTCCCTCTCCCACCTGCGTGTACTTGGGCTTTTACAGCTGCTCGTCCACCCATCTTATCAGTTATATCCCGAGCCTCTTCAGGGGTATGCGCAACTGTACTATTTGGGACTAGTATCCCATATCGAGAAAAAATTTCCTTGGCTTGGTATTCATGGAGTTTCATATGGTCTCCAGGTCAGGGGCTGTGTATGGATTTATGCGCTAAATGTACTGTGAAACATGCTGACGAGTCAATGTATTAATTTTACAGTAGAGCTATTATGCAAATAAAAAGGTCCGCATGATTTCATGCGGACCTTTTTATTTGCATAATAGCTCTACTGGGTATTACTTGGACTTCGGAGTTCCTAGAAATTGGAATAAAGGAGCGTCGGAAGAAAATACTATTGTATCTTGTCCACTAATCACATTTTGGTATGCTTCCATACTCCTTTGGAACGAAAAGAAATCAGGATCTTTATTGAGGGCTTCTGCCAATATACTAATGGCTTTAGCTTCACCTTCACCTCTTACTTGGTTCCCTTTCTGATCGGCTTCAGCTAATATTATATCCTTGTCCTTGTTTGCCACAGCCCTGATTTTTAGATCTTCTTCTTCACCTTCAGCTCTGAATCGTGTGGCTATCCTGTTACGTTCTGCCCTCATTCTTGTGAATATGCTGGCAGTCACAGAGTCTGGAAAATCTGCCCGTTTTATTCTAACGTCAGTGATTTCAATGCCGAAGTTTTGCTCGCCGACCCTCTTTCTTACACCGTCAAGCACTTCTGCCAGAATTGCTGATCGAGTCTCACGGCCCTCTACAACTGGAAGTCCCTCGTCATCAACAATGGGATTTCCTGAATCATCCTTTGTCGGTTCTGCGCCAACTATTTCAAATCGATCTCTTAATGCAACGCGATCACGTAACGTGGAGGTAACGATGTCCCCTAGGCGACTTCTGGCGTTGTTTTCCGTTTGCAGGGTCTTTCGGAATTGCACTGGATCTACAATTTTATACCGTGCGTAGGAGTCAATGATCAGGTTTTGCTTCTCTTTATCTGGCAGCGCCGCTGGTGGTGCGTCGATACGGAGTATTCGCTTATCGAACTTAGTTACTAAGTCTATGAATGGTATTTTAGCGTTTAGACCAGGAGTGGTCACGACGGACTTAACTTCTCCAAAACGCGTAATTATTACCTGTTCAGTTTCATCCACTATGTATAAGGCTTGCCGGAGCACTATAAGGCTGGCAACTACTAAGATTATTAATACAACTAATTTTCTCATTTAGGGGCCTCTATATTATTTTTTACTATTCATCTAGGAGTTTTAAGGGGATGGTCCTATAGGTACCGGAATCATACCCCCATCATTTCCCAACACTAAAACTGACTCTGCATCTGGGGAAACTATGATTTTGGTAATTCCGGGCAAAATTTCTTCCATTGCTTCTAGATACAGCCTTTGTCGTGTTACGTCTTTTGACTTCAGATATTCTTCTAGAACAGCATTAAATCTATCGGCTTCACCCTTAGCCCTCGCTATTCTGGCTTGCCTAAATGCTTCAGCGCCTTCTTTGATACGCTCGGCGTCACCTTCAGCCCTCGGGATAATATCAGCTTCGTACGCTCGGGCTTGGTTTATTCGAGTGTCACGTTCTTGCCTGGCGCGAAGAACGTCATCAAATGCATCTCTAACTTCTTCAGGTGCTTTTACATCCTGTAGCTGCACCGCTTCAACATTTATGCCTGACGAGTAGTTATCTAGTATTTCTTGCAATATTATCTTGGTCTTGCTTTCGACCTCTTCACGATTTCTAACAAGAACGTCGTCGATGGAGCGTTGACCAACTACTAGACGGATTGATGCCTCAGCAGCATCCTTGAGTGTCCTTCCGTCAGGTCTGCCAGGTTCTATATTTCGGGTTTCTTCACCGGGATCATCTACCTTGAACAAGAAGTAATTTAGATTCTTGATAGTGTATTGGACGACCATCTGAACGTCTACGATGTTCAAGTCTCCAGATATCATGAGGGCTTCATTTGGAAAAGCGCTTGACGCACCGGCCACATTACTCCGGAAACCCAACTCCATACGACGGGTTTCAGTTACTAATATAACGTCTTTCTGTCCGATGGGAGTAGGCCACCACCAATGGAGTCCTTCTTGTGTTACGGGAGCTCCTTGGACGGCGCCAAACAGGCGTAACGCCGCGTTCTGACCGGGTCCTACCGTGTATACTCCAGACCCCATCCAGATTGCGACTATTATGGCTATGACACCAATTATTATGATGCCAATTCCGCCACCTCCGAAGCGTTGGGTAATCTTGTTTAGACCGTTTGTGAATCGGCCGATGATTTGATCAAAGTTGATTTCTGGTTGACGCTGACCACCAGGTGGGTACATGTTAATGTCCTTTTATGTTTATTATTGGGATAAATCACCTAAACTGAGGATTTTAGGTTCTTATTATCTGATTGTAACACTATATGTCTTTATTATTCCTTGTTTTTACAAAGCGAAATGACAGGTTTCTTTGTAAGTCATCCTGTACCTGAATATAATGCGTTGTAATACTACCTTAAGGAATATTTATGAATGATAACGGCTTGAGTATTAATATTGGGGAAGATATGTCCCGTATACAAGTGACCTGTCCTCACCAGAGTGGGCTCATTTATGTGGTTCCCGCTGAGCGGAGCTGGGTATGTTCCAAGGAACAGGTACCTTCCCACGCCTTAGCGGGATTTTTCAGAGAGTTAACTTCTATGGAAAATCCTAGTGTCCAGGAATTGATGCAGCAATGGGGAATTTATTACAGGCAACTCCCTCTAGAAGTGTCCGAAGACCAGAACTAATTACCTTCTGGCCCCCCAGTATGATCTGCTGACAGTGATGGAGCAGGATGCGGGAATCCACCGCCTAGGTTTGGCTGTGTAGACGACGGTGGTGTCTGTGGTGGCGTTGCGGGGTTTCCCTGGTCTCCCTCATCAGATAAACCGTCTTCGAATAGCTTAGCTATATCGTCTCCAGATATAGCTTCGTGCACGATCAGATACTCGGCTACTTGGACTAATTTTGCTTTGTTATCGATGAGTATCTGCTGCGCTTCTTGATACCCTTCTGTAATTAATCTCTGAACTTCGTGATCTATCTCTTCAGCAATGTGATCGCCATAATCCCTTTCCTCGTTCATTTCACGGCCTAGGAAGACCAATTCCTCCCGCTTACCGAAGGTACGAGGACCTAATGCTTTGCTCATTCCGTATCGTTTGACCATTCCAAGGGCAATTTTCGTGGCTTTTTCTATGTCGTTACTAGCACCGGTTGTGACTTCGTCGAAGATTAGTTCTTCAGCTATTCGACCACCCATGGTTACTGCAATCATGTTCTCAAACTGGTTTTTGGTCCACAAGTATCGATCTTCTTCAGGTAGTAGAGTCGTGTGCCCTCCCATTGCTCCTCGTGCGACGATTGATATTTTATGAACCTTGTCTGCATGAGGTAATGACCAAGCTACTAAGGCGTGCCCCGCCTCATGATAAGCGGTCATTTCCTTCTCGCGTTGGTTGATAACACGGCTTTTCCTTTCGGGGCCGGCTATTACCCTCTCAACAGCCTCTTCAAATTCAGGCATATTGATAGTTTTTTGGTTTTTCCGTGCGGCTAATAAGGCGGCTTCATTAACCAAGTTCGATAGATCAGCTCCGCTGAAGCCAGGTGTCTCTTTAGCTAAGGTGTCTAACTTGACTTCAGGCGAGATTGGCTTACCTTTCGAGTGCACATTTAAGATAGCCTGTCTGCCGACGACATCAGGCAAGTCTAACGTTACTCTTCTATCAAAGCGCCCTGGGCGTAGTAAAGCCGGATCTAATATGTCCGGCCTATTGGTCGCGGCCGTAACAATTATATTTGTGTTTGTTTCAAAGCCATCCATCTCAACTAGGATTTGGTTCAATGTTTGTTCACGTTCGTCGTGTCCGCCACCTAAACCTGCGCCTCTGTGCCTTCCAACTGCATCGATCTCGTCAACAAATATTATGCAGGGAGCATTTCTTTTTGCTTGTTCAAATAAGTCCCGAACTCGAGCGGCTCCGACGCCCACAAACATCTCGACAAATTCACTGCCGCTGATATGAAAGAATGGCACCCCTGCTTCGCCTGCAACTGCGCGTGCGAGTAAGGTTTTACCTGTGCCGGGCTGTCCCACTAAGAGGACTCCCTTTGGTATCCTAGCCCCTAGGGATAGGAACCTTTCTGGGTATTTCAGGAACTCAACAACTTCCTCGAGTTCAGCTTTTGCTTCTTCTACACCGGCGACATCAGCGAAAGTAACTGTGGGTTTATCGAAAGTCATCATTTTGGCACGACTTCTGCCAAAACTCATTGTTTGATTATTACTTCCTTGTGCTTGGCGCATCATAAATAGTATGAGGCCGCCAAAAAATATAAGCGGTAGGAAATTCAATAAGATTCCAAAGATACTGCCAAAGCCTCCTGAACCTTTAAACGAGACTTGTACACCGGTCGGTCCTATTGCAACGTTATTTTCGGTTAATAGACTGACTATGTCAGTCTGTTCACTCATTCGGCTCGTAAATTTCAGGCCAAGACCGGTTTCTGTTATCCTCGGAACAATAGTTAGTTTTTCTCCTTGGACTATTATCTCCCCGATCTCTTGATTCTGAGCCTTCGTAATGACTTCAGTGATGGATATTTCGGTAGTGTTGTCAAATCCTGGCGAAAGAGTATAAAACACCACAATGGCGCCAACGGTTATCAACAGATAGACGAAGCTATTTTTCATCCAAGGTTTTTTTAGCATGTAACCCTCATGGCAAAACTTCTGTGAGGCTATATTAACCCTTATTTATATCTTAATGCTGCTTTGTTTAAAATGCAAAATGGTTGATTTTGAGTTGGAGTATACTTGTGTGAATATTAATTATGACCGCTAAATGTTAGGAGTAGGAACATGACTATTAACGTTAAACCAAAGATTTACCTGATAGGTACGGGTGGGAGCATATCATTTATTGGGGACTCTCGGATGGATTATGTTGACTACAGCTACGCAGATAAACATCTCACTATTGAGGAGATGGCAAATAACGTTCCTGAAATTAACGAATTTGCTGATGTTGTCATAGAACAATTAATAAACGTCGGGAGCACTGAAGTTGCCCCAGAACATTGGCTACAATTGGCCCAACGGATAAACAATATTTTTAATGAGGACCCCAACGCAGCAGGTGTTGCCATTACTCATGGAACAGCAACATTGGAAGAGACGGCATATTTCCTAAATCTTACCGTGAAAAGTCGGAAGCCGGTAGTAATTACAGGAGCAATGAGGCCTCCAACAGGGCTTGGAACGGACGCAGATGTTAACTTGGTTGATTGCATTCGAGTAGCAGCATCGGACAATTCATTTGGCCACGGAGTCTTGAGTGTGCTTAATAATGCTATACAGGCGTCACGTGATGTCACCAAAACTAACAGCTATAGGCTAGAAACTTTCAAGTCGTATGAACTAGGTTGCTTAGGTTATGCTGACTCAGATGGTGAAGTAGTTTTTTACAGGACCCCTACAAAAGCACATACTGCCGATACAGAATTCGATGTGTCATCCGTTACTGAATTACCGAGGGTGGATATCGCTTATGCGTATTCTGGTGCAGACGATGTGGTCATACGTAGTTTAGTTGAGGCAGGAGTTTCTGGCATTGTTGCGGCAGGTCTGGGCAGTGGGGGTTCTCCGAGGGCTTTTATGAATGGATTAATGGCGGCGAAAGAAGCTGGAGTAAAAGTTGTAATTGCCACTCAAACAGGTAACGGCAGAATAATAAGAAATCGCAGATTTTCTGAGCAGGATTACTTGGTTGCTGATAATTTGACGCCAAAGAAAGCTAGAATATTGCTGATGTTGGGTTTGAGCGTCACGAATGACCCAAATGAATTACAAAGAATGATGTGGACCTATTAGAGAAATAAAAAGGGCTCGATTAATCGAGCCCTTTTTTGCTGGTATCTGGGAATCTACCCTGGTACCTCATCGTATTCGTGCCTAGTGCTTATAACATTGCCCTCATATAACTCGGCTATACGATCGTCCGATAGCCCTAGGATGCCTCCAAGGACATCTTCATTGTGCTCACCAACCTGGGGAGTTGTTCCGACAACGGCTGGAGTTCTACTGAAGTGCCAGAAGTCACCCGATACCGCAATTGACCCGGCCAAGAAATCTGGTACCTCAACCATGGCCCTGCGCTCCCAAGGATGTGGGTCTACTGCTGCTTGTGCAATGGTGTTTACGGGCGCAGCCGTTATATCATGCTGAGTGAAATGTGCAATTGCTTCTTTCATTGTTAGGTCAGATAGCATTTCATTTAGGCGGTCTAAGATGGGTTGTCGGTTAGCCCCTCTGTCCTGCCTGGTCATAAATCTGGGGTCTTCTAGCCACTCAGGCTTACCCAATGCATTACAGACCCTGTGCCAATGGTGTTGATCCCCTGCTGATACTAGCACCCATCCATCCTTACACGGGTAAGTTCCGCTTGGAGGAGCATTTTCGGATCCACCTCTAATAGGCTCAATCTGAGCTCCGTGGTAGGCAGTGATCGGAATTTCTGTGTAGCTATACCCAGTGTCTGCTAAACAGCAGTCAATGGATTGACCTTCACCGGATGTTTCCCGTTCATGCAATGCCGCCAAGGCACCTATAGCCGAATGTAAAGCCGTGGTGCGATCAATAATAGGCACACCAGCTCGTATTGGTGGTGACCCTTCTGGTCCAGTGACCATAGCAATTCCTGACATGACTTGGCCGATCGGATCATATCCAATCTGGTCTTTATAAGGACCAAATTGGCCATATGCAGACACGTTTACCATGATCATTCTAGGATTTAGTTCTTTCAGTACATCGTACCCAAACCCCATGGCAGCTATCGTCCCGGGCCTGAAATTCTGGACAAGGACGTCTGAAACCTTTACCAACTCTCTTAGAATTTCCTTTCCCTCTTCTTTTCTTAAATCAATGCTCAGGCTTTTCTTGCCGCTATTATATTGAACCCAGTACGCACTCTGTTTTCTGACCCAGGGGGCGTGATATCTAGTTTCTTCTCCGCCCAGACGTTCTAACTTGATTACTTCAGCTCCCATTCGTGCCAGAACTTGTGCGGCTCGTGGCCCCGCCTGGTGTCTTCCTAGGTCGAGGACTCTGATACCATCTAATGGACCTTTTGCTTCTGCCATTGTTAACTCCTAAAGTGGATTGCCCGAAATTGTACGACTAACTTAAGGAAAGGGCAACTGGATACCAATTATGCCTGTTCTAACGGCACTGCCAGAGAAATTCTCTGTTCCGTTCCAATGCTTCTGGCTATATGGCCATGTCCTTCCAAGTCTTCAGCCACTAAGATATCACCTGGGAGAAGGCGTTTCTTTGTACCGTCTGCTACCTCAAATTCTGCTATCCCTGATAAATTGACCACGTACTGCAAGCGTGGAGCGTTATGGTAGTCCGATTCTGATGGAGATGACCTCTGGTTAAGTGTAATGTCCCCTTGCCCTTTCCTGTTGGCAATCGCATTGAATTGGTCAGGTGTAAGGTCTTCGAAGTGGGATTCACCATCTGAGCCAGAGTAGACGCGCACTATTTGTACCATTAGGCCTCCTTTATGGGTTTTTAGAGATAACTATTTATTTATCTCGGTGCCTCCGAGCCCATCTTCTTTGAATAACTGTGCTTTTCGAGCGTAATTTTCTGCTGTTCTGCGTATCCTTTGGTGGTGATCTTCGGTAGTTTGTTGCTCCCGAGCTGATGCGGGAATTCCAACGACAAATGATTTGGGGGGAAACTCCTTGTTTTCTAAAACAACGGCTCCGCTAGCTACTATAGAAAGCTCTCCTAGAATGACTCCATCGTTTAACGTTGCTCCGTTTCCGATTAAACAGTTTGTTTTTATATGTTTGGCATGTGATGTAACGCCGTGCCCCAAACTTACATAGTCTTCGTACAGTGCGTCACTGTCTGCATGCAATACACAGTTATCCTGAATATCAACATAGTTGCCGAGTGTAATTTTTATGGTATCCCCTCGAATAACGGTGCCTGGCCACACGCTCGAGTATTCTCCGATTTCGACGTCGCCCACCACGTATGCTGCTTCGCTGACCCATGCAGTGGGATGAATCTTGGGTGTTTTACCTTGATAGCTTCTAATCACGATCACTCCTAGTTAACTTGGTCCATATGGAACCTGGGAACGGGTTCTATGTCTGACTCCAATATTAATTCATAGTTATGGGTCAAACAATACATTATTTATTTGTTTATGTAACTTGGAGCGTATAACCAACCTTCTAAGCGGGCGTGGGCGACCGTAGGAATCTCGCTATTTCTAGGATGTAAAAATACCCCTGGAGATTTGGCCCATAAGGCAGAAACAATCATCGCTATGATTGAATCTAGGCAATCATGATTGGAAGTGATCGTGTCATACGTGAGGGAATCATCAGTAATGATTAACTCGAACCGCGCCATTAGCTCTTGCAAAATCAGTTTTCTGAGATGTATAGCTTGGGAGCCATTCTTGTATCCTTTATACGGTAAACCCAATGCTCTCAAAGCAGCGCCGGGCATAGCTTCCAATAATGTGGGACATTGGGTAGTCGGCGGGGCCAAAGGAGGTATGTTGAACCTGCTTTCCCGTAATTCTGCCAGTAGTCGCATCCCATAATATGTCATTGGCAACATGTTTGGATTGGATTTGTGTAAACACGAATAAGACTCTGGGAAATGAGAATCTCCTTTTCTTTTCGCCTCGCCATACTTTTTAACAAAAGTGTCCCTAGTAGTTATGAAGTTATCAAGGCTTTTATGCAGAGTAATATCCCACACGTCCGGCATTGTTTTTGCTTGTGGAGCCCATGATCGTAGGAAATCTATAGGCAACGAGAATGGGAAATCTAAAGCTACTATGCTGTTTTTAGGTACATTCTGGAGAAGGATAACCAAATCTCGCCGTGTGATTGGATTAACCGAGTCTAGGTTAATATTTTGGCAACTAAGGGACCCTGATGCTATCCAGGTGTTTTTGTCGGTCTTCGCGCCACTAAAATCGACTCCGTATATAGGCGTTTTGCTGATCATATTTTATTCTAGATGCTGGTAAGTTATCCTTGCCTGTCTTGTTGGGCGGTAGTATAGTTCAGCACGGACGTCTAGACAATCGAAAATTAATGGTGAATGCAGGTATTTGGAACACCTGTAAAAGGAGAATTATGAATTTAACTGACCGTAGGCTTAGGTATAGAGCGATACTAGAAGGGGATAAATGCGTACATCCGGGATCGGTCTTCGATCCTATATCGGCTAGAGCAGCCGAAGACGTAGGTTTTGAAATAGGTATGTTCGCTGGATCTATCGCTTCCGGAACGGTTCTGGGAGCTCCTGACCTAATAGTTTTAACGTTGTCTGAGTTTGCTCAACAGATACACAGGATCTGTCGTGCAGGTAATTTAAGCCTCATGGTTGATGCTGATCATGGCTACGGCAACGCCCTAAATGTGCGGCGAACTGTAGAAGAATTAGAGACTGCAGGCGTTTCTTGTTTAACCATAGAGGACACTTTGCTGCCTTTGAGCTTTGGCGGCCCGGGTGAAGGACAGCTAATTTCCGTTGAAGAGGGTATAGGCAAAATGAAGGCCGCCTTGTCAGGGCGCCAAGATCCTTCTCTGGTAATTGCTGGTCGAACTAGCGCATTACGTGCAGGAGGTGTGGCTGAAGCTATCCGTCGAGTCAAAGCTTACCAGGAAGCTGGAGTGGACGCGGTTTTCTTGGCCGGTGCTCAAACTAGAGCCGAAATTGAAGAGGTAAGTTCCGAAGCTAAGATTCCTCTGCTGCTTGGTGGAGCAGGCGGAGAGCTCGCAGATCTAGCATTTCTCGGATCTCATGGAGTTCGTGTCGCCCTTCAAGGGCATCTACCATTCCAAGCTGCGGTCAAAGCAGTATATGATACCTTGAAAGCCTTGAGGGATGGAGTTTCTCCGGCAGATCTAGGTGATACGCTGGCATCTGCAGAGTTGATGGGTCAACTTACCAGGAAAGCTGATTACGATGCTTGGATAAAAGATTTTCTTAAGTAGGTTAAATAATTTCAGGTAGGGATAGAACGAATCGTCCCTACCTGAATTTTACGTTATAGAAGTTTTTTAACTTTTCAGCCCTTCAAAAAAATCTCCAGTTAATGTTTCCTCATTTGTAAACTGCGGCCATGCCCTGATGTAATGTTCTCTGCCAAGTATATCTGCAGCTACAGATCGGGGTACCTGGTTATATGGCCAATTAGGGGCTACTTGGCTCTTATGGCATAGAATAGAACCCATTTTCTCTTCTAATTGGGCCGATACGTCAACTTCTACGTGAATCTCAGATGGGTCGATTCCATCATTCGCACGCTCTATGGTGGGCAATGGAAAATCTATGCCAGCTGCTTGCAGTTTCAGAGCCATTGATGTGCGAAATCCCTGAGGGCGGGCGCTGTAATATAAGCGTTCCGGTTGAAAGGGTTCCAGTCCTTCCAGTATCTGTTCTGGATAAGCGGAAGAGTCATTAGCGGCATGAAAAGCTTTGGTAGTGTGGTGGCATATAGCTATATGATCTGGATGTCCGTACAAGCCACCGGGCTCAAATGTGAGCACTACCTGAGGCTTGAAAGTTCTTATTTCTCGAACTAGGATTCCAACTATTTCTTGTTGAGGTATGTTGACGAATGCTTCGGGACGTTCGTTAGCAGAGGTCCCTGCCATCCCTGAATCTCGATATCCCAATACGGAGTGACTTTGTAATCCCAATGTACGAACAGAGCAACTTAGTTCATCTCTTCGGAGTGATCCCAGCCCATTAGGCATAGTTAAACCAGGAGATCGTATCTCGCCTTCCTCCCCGGATGTCGCAGTTATTAGCCGAATGTTTACCCCTCTAGAGGAGTGGGCCGCTAGTGAGCCACCGATGGGGAATGCTTCATCGTCAGGATGGGCAAAGCAAGCTAAGAGCCGTTTTTCTAACATGTTGACCTGTCTTGTAATTGGTAAATTAAGGTCCGTTTTGATAGGAAAGCCATATCATTAAACCTGGTTTGGTTAAAATGTAATTCGTCGAACGAAATTATTTTAGCATACTGCTATTTCAGAAGGTCATGACCGTAAGTTGGTGGTATATTTACACCATTAATTAATACCGGAGAAAAGTAATGCTAGGTTTTTTGGGTGGAACCGGTGAAGAAGGTAAAGGGTTAGCCTTTAGATTGGCTCTATCAGGAGAGTCAGTAATGATAGGGTCTAGAGATGAATCTAGGGCTATTGAGGCCGCAGGAGAAGTTAATAGCCTTTTAGGGAAACAACTTGCAGCTGGTGCTGATAATTTTCGTACAGCCGAGGAATCGGACGTTGTTTTTATTACAGTGCCGTATTCTGCGCAAGATAAGTTATTAAGAGATGTGTGTCATTACCTGAAATCTAAAATCGTTATAGATGTAATAGCGCCCATGAACTTTGTGCGAGGAGTCGGAGCACAGGCTATTAACATTGAAACTGGTTCTGCGGCTGAAGAAGCCCAAGAATTGTTGCCGGAGTCTGTAGTAGTGTCTGCGTTCCAGAACGTTAGCGCTGCTGAATTATTATTACCGGATATACATATGGTAGGTGATGTTTTGGTGTGCGGAGATGATAAGGAAGCTAAACAGCGTGTCATGGAACTTGTGTGTTTGATAGATAAGCTTAAACCTGTAGATGGCGGTATGTTGTTCAATTCAAAATATGTTGAGCAAATCACCCCTTTGTTAGTTAATATCAATCGTCTGTATAAAACCCATTCAGGCATTCACATAACGGGCCTAGAATAAGAGATTCGAAAACTCATATTGCTTGTATACAATATAGTTGCACTTTAGGAGGTTGAATAATGCCAAGAGGTATTTTAGATTTGGGCAAGCCTGACGATCTTGAGCAAGTACATGGAGTATGGAAGTTTGCTCCAGGCTTAGTTCCCGGTGAGCCTAATGAGGGATTATTGGCTCAATCCCCAGGGAGCGCTGCTCGCCTCCCCGATTACGATGATTCTGGCTGGGAACAATGTCATGACTTAACCAAGTGGTATTCTCGTGGAGTTGCATTTGCATGGTACCGTATTCGGCTTACTTTGCCTGAAACTGTCCACGGCCGTAGCATAGCGGGATCTCGATGCATATTTGAGACCTGCGTAGATGATTACGGCGAGATTTGGATTGATGGTGAATGTAATAGAGACCGCGGAACTGTCCAAGGCTTTAACGTTCCGCAGCGCGTAGTAATAGATGCTGAGCCATCCCCAGGGGACGAACATACGGTAGCTATACTAGGAGTTAATGGACCCTTAGGAGCTCCGGGCGGGGCTGTGTTTGTTAGGTATGCGACTTTGGCGTTTGAATGGCGAGAACCTGGTTATTAGCGGAGTAATGTAGTCCTGAGCATGTTGGACTATGAGCGGTTTTTACACTCAGTCTTCGTCATAGTCCTCGTCGTTCTCTGTTTCTACATATCCTAAGACTCTCAATTCAGATTCAAGTCGCTTTGAGAATTCTTCTGTACTTGTAGTCAATGGAATAGTGATATCAATTGTATTAGGAGATGACTGGCTAATTATCCCGGGATCTTCTCTTGTAAGGTCGACGCTTACAGATTCCCTGTGAATACCCAATTTGTCGGTGATAGCGAAGATGGTATTCATGTCACCCATGTTGATTATTTCGTCAGCCATAACTAGTTGTCCTCTCCATAAATTACTGCTCTACTATTGAGCTTATACGGGCCACTCGGTACCGCCCTGAGCAGGTCTTTGATTGTCAGGTAAATTAAGTCCCGTGACCACGACGTCTTGAAACTCTCTCAGAATTATTGAACCCCATTCTTTCGCTTGCATAACACGATGTGATGTGCGTTTTCCTCTAATTAACGAGCGATTTTCTGGATCTTCTGACGTTTGATGACGTATGGTTTCGTTCATGTCATCTAGCAAAGGGATCAATCCCTTTGCTGTTTCGATAAATCGGGCAACTTCCTTGAACTCAGTATCTAGTACTATGAATACAGGTACGGTATTAGCTCTATGGTCAGGGAGAAATGTGTTCGTTAAGTCAACCTCTTCGTCTCTATTGAAGATATAAGGAGTCAGGTTCGGAGTACTGTCTGCTAGCTTGAGGATCGTCGGGGTCGTGCTTATCGCGTCTCCGCACCATTCTGCATGAAATACGACAAGAACCAAAGGACTCTCCAAATTGTCAAAATACAACAGCACTTCTAAGGGTACTGTGACAGCTTCATAAATATCCTCTACGGGTTTTTTATTAACTTTCATATTCGGGAAATATTTTTCGGTTGAATAACCTTGAAGCACTTTGTCTTTAGTCAATAACATAGATAATCTCCTAATCTCGATTATTCAATATGTAGTGTATCAGTATTATCCGGTTGCCAGTATTAAAGCAATGATCTGTATATATGAAAGGATGCCTTAGTGCTAGAATAAAGCCTCATGCTATAGTTGGGAGTTAGCGCATTGACAACGGAGAGATCGGGCCATTATCTGAAGTACGCTTTATTTTGTAAAGATACGGAGGAAAATGCTAATGACGAGCTATCTTTTAAGGGAGTGATTGATCTGGTAGATATTGATTTGCCTGACGACGTTCCGGATGGAGAAGCACCAGTATTAATGGACTTGGATGTTAATTTAGCATTCTGTATCGCTGGGGCTGTGCCTGGTCCGCACAGTCTACAGATAGCGATAAGGGCACCCGGTTTGCCGTTGAATACTCCGCCTCCTGAAAACATAGACTGGGAATCCGGAATAATGTTCCAGAGATGGATAAAGACATTCAGAATTCCGTTACAAAGACTGGGAAGACATGTTGCAGTAGTTATATTTGATGGGACGCCAATCGGGGAAGCGAGTTTTATGGTTAGGTTCAGAGAGACCTAATAGGTACTTCGTTGCGTTGACTACGTGACAATGACCTAATTATAATCAACTCCGTTCAATGAGATATGGATGATGGAAATTCTTTTCCATAATTTTATAACTAGGATAGGTTATCGATGGTCAAAACAGGACAAAGATATGTCACCCCTGGCGGAGTTGAAATGGTAGTTACTAAAGGCGGAGATGGTACGCTGACTGACGGTGACACAGAATTGAAAACAAAAGGTGCAGAAGCTGAATTTGCTGGAAGTGAGCCCGGTGAGGAGGCTGAAGAAGTATCTCTAGGTAAGAGATTTACATCTAGCGATGGGGTGGTTTCAGTTTTGATCACTAAAGGTGGAAGTTGCGATTTAAGGTATGACGGCACCCCAATGGAGTTACAGGAGCCGAGGAAGCTCCCTTCCTCTGATTAGTTTATTAGATGAATTTTGATAATAACTGGAGCCGCTGGTAGAAATACTAGTGGCTTTTAATTTGTGTTGAATTTTAATATGCGAATATTTACAGAGAGACCATGTTAGGCATAGATACAATAATATTTGATTTTGACGGCGTGATAATCGATACGGAAACGCCAGACTTTCTTACATGGCAGAAAACATTCCAGTCGTTTGGAGTGCATTTAGAAATGGAGTTGTGGCTTGATCATGTTGGCGGGAGGTCTTCGCAATTTGATGTATTTAAGCACTTGCAGGATTTAACAGGGTTAACTTTGGATGAGTCAGAGATTAAACAGGGAAGGCGTAGGGAATACTTAGATCTTGTTGAATCCTACCCTCTCATGCCCGGAGTATTGGATTATCTGGAAATATGTAAGAGTAATGCATTGAGGGTAGGATTAGCTTCTAGTTCCCCCAGAGACTGGGTTGAGGGGCACCTCTCTCGAATGGATATTTTGGAGTATTTTGACTGCATAAGATCAAGCGATGATGTTCGTAACGCTAAGCCACACCCGGATCTTTATATATCATGTATGGAGGGTCTGAAGGCGACCCCCAAGAGTTCCATGGCAATAGAAGACTCTCTTAATGGCGTTACTGCTGCCAAAGGAGCAGACATGTGGTGTGTGGCAATTCCTAATTCCATTACTACTTACTTGCCGTTTGAAAAAGCTGACTTGGTTTTGGAATCCCTTGCTGAAGTCAGCCTACTGGATTTAATAAACGAACTGTTATCAAAGCGTTAGTAACTACATGCGTTTATGGTATCAACACGGCTCTTGTAACCTCTGTTTGCCTTTGTGCCCATTCTGAATGAGCAAAAGCCTCGTTAACATCGGCAAGCGGATATTTATGGGATACGAGTTTTTCGAAAGGCAGCTTATCCTGGTTACGGACTAGATAGTCTAGTAATGTTGGAAGTAAAGAGGGCTTGTACATTCGTGATCCTAATATATTCTTTCCGGATAGGAGCTTTGAAGGATCAATAGACACTTCTCTACCTCTGACAATATCACCTATTTCTATGAACGATCCCCCGTTGCTCAACATATCTATGCCTTCTGCTAATAGCTCAGCTCTCCCTACTAATTCCATCACTACATCAGCGCCGCGCCCATCTGTTAATTCCCAAACGCGGCGAATTCTTGTCTCCGGAGTGTTGAATTCTTCGATATTTATAGTATCGTCTGCTCCAAATTCTTCTGCGAGTTGTAAGCGGTTATCGAGCCGGTCAAGCACGATTACTCTTGAGGCACCCATTTCTTTAGCCATTGCTGTTGCGTGAAGGCCTAATCCACCGGCTCCTTGTATGACGACATAGTCACCTTCACTTAAATTTGCTCTTTGTAAGCCTGTTGTAACCGTTCCCATGGCGCAATTTACAGGTCCTAATATTTCATCAGGTAGTTCATCTGGAACTCGGAAAAATGGATGTCTAGGTGGTAGATACAGAAAATCCGCATAGGTGCCGGTGAAATAAGGCCATACTCCTGCCGTTGGGTATTCCCTGTTGGCACACCAGTTTGTATTACCTTTTAGACAGAGATGACACTTATGGCAGGGAAACACAGCAGCGTACACTATTCTATCGCCTTTTTTAATCGGTGTTCCTAATGTATCTGTCGATAAACCTTCGCCTAGGATTTCGACGACTCCTGTTCCCTCGTGGCCCATAACTCTCCCAGTGGCCGGAAGAGGCATGTATTGCTGTGTTTGATCTCCGCGATATGTGTGCAGGTCTGATCCGCAGATGCCTGACTGAGTCATACGTAATATGATGGCGCCTGATTCAGGTTCAGGCACATCGTATTCTTCGATTTCAAAAGGTTTTCCGTATTCTTTGACGACGACTATTCGACCCTTCATAAGTTCCTCCTGTCAAATGTCTTTCACTTAAGTCTTGCTATCCTAGCATAGAAGTACCGGGTGGGTGTATAACAGAGCTTGTATATTGGACAGGTAGATATATTTATCTTAAATTATCTGCAATTACACGTAGTATTACATAATGATTGGGCAGCACGGTTCATCACAGGGGGAGTAATTTGAAAATCGCTATCAGTTCAGACCATGCGGGATTTTTATATAAAGAAAAGATAATCTCGTCTTTAGTAAGCCAAGGGCATATGGTTGATGATATGGGGACTTATAGTCTTGAATCGGTAGATTATCCTCAATGGATAAGACCGGTTGCCAAGGCTGTTGCGGCAGGAGATTATGAAAGAGGGATTGTGCTGGGCGGCTCAGGAAATGGCGAAGCCATAGTCGCTAACAAAGTTAAAGGAGTTCGTTGTACCCTCTGCTGGAATGTACAGTCAGCTGAATTTGCTCGCCAGCATAATGATGCGAATGTATTGTCACTGGGCGAAAGATTGGTTCCTGAAGCTGATCTGTTGGCTATAGTAGAGACCTGGCTGAATACGGAGTTTGAAGGTGGTCGCCATTTACGTCGAGTGCAACAAATTGAAGAAGATTAATCAAAATTTGCTGTACCTGTTTAGGGAATTCTAAATGACGTCTATAAAAGAATTCTTCTCAGATGTAGAAGATAAATCGTTTGTATGGATCGGTAGATCGAAACTTTTACAGATGTTGCCCCGTGCCGGAGAACCTAAAACTTCCTCGTGTATCTATGTCCGCCCAGGGGATAATGCTGAGTGGATAGCGTCGGATGAAACTTGGAAAGATCGCTGGGATATATTAGCTTCGAAAATTGGTGGCGAAGTGTTAAATAATGACACAGGCGTCTTGTGCATTCAGTTTGATGATTACGGAATTGTGGTTGTACCCCCATTTCCGCTGGCTCAAAATAGGCAATACGATCATCTAAATTATGATGAATTAAATAAATCCTTGTCGCTAGATTATCTGGTTGGTGTGATCTTGCTGAGACTAGGCAGATTTTCGGTAGCTATTTTTAAGGGAACTGAACTAGTTGCATCAAAAACAGATAGCAGGTTTGTAAAAGGAAGACATAAAAAAGGGGGCTCTTCACAGCGCCGATTTGAGAGAATTAGGGAAGGCCAAAGTAGGAAGTTGTTCGACAAGGTTTGTGAGACTGTGGGAAATACATTCGAACCTTATAGACAGGGTCCAGATTATGTATTGATTGGTGGTGATGAGATTACTATCAATAACTTCCTAAAAGTATGCCCCAAGATCGCAGCTCTAAAATCCAAAATATTAAGTAGGCGCCTGAATATTAGAGACCCTAAGAGAGATACTCTAGAACATGTGGGGAATTTGCTTTGGCAAAGTAGGGTTTATTTCTTTCATTGGAATGAATAAGGTGATTATAGCTATGATATCCTCACAAGGATTCTTTGATAAAGTGACTCGGACATGAATGTTAATAGTATAGGCGGATTTGATACGGCAGCATATTTACTCGAATTTGAACAGATCCGACATCACCTTGCGGGGCTGACACACACTGATTCGGGTCGCGACACGGCCATGCATGTAACCCCATCAGCAAATTTCTTCGATGTGGTTAGTAATCAGCAAGAAACTTCTGAAGCTTGTCATTTGATCAACTTAGGCGTTGGATTAGAGTTTGGACCACCTGAAGATATTAGAAACCTCATAAATAGAGCTAACTTAGGCGGGGTATTAAGCGGTTCCGAGTTACTATTGATTAGGGGGATGGTAGACGCTTCTATCAGTAATAGGTTTTTGCTCAAACGCCACGAAGAACTGCCGATACTCAGCGGAATGGCAGAAACCTTGCCAGACCTAGGAATAGTTACAAGGTCTATTGAGAGGGCGATAGGAGAGTCGGGGGAAGTATTGGATCAGGCGAGTCCTGCGTTAGGAACTCTCAGAAGAGAATCACAACAAGCATTCAATAATCTGAATAACGTTATCGATCGGCATTTGCGACGCTTGGAAAGGCAAGGACTTTTGCAGGAACCAATCGTAACTGAACGTAACGGTCGGATGGTGTTGCTAGTAAAGGCGGAAATGAAATATAGAGTGCCTGGTATCGTTCACGATGTGTCTGATAGTGGTGCCACTGTATTTGTTGAGCCAATTGCTGCTATCGATCTGGGTAATCGTTGGCGTGAAGCGCGGTCTGCGGAAAATAGGGAAGAGCAGATCATTCTCAGGGATTTGTCAGAGCTCATCGGCTATATGTCTGACGAATGTACGCAAATGTTAGATGTGATGGCAAGGCTTGATATGGCTTTCGCTAAGGGTACATATGCGATCAACACAAAATCAGTTGCTCCAGAGGTGAAAAATTCATCATACGGAGACAGGCATCTCAGAATGATGGGAGCGCGACATCCTTTATTGAGTGGTGATGTTGTCCCTATAAATATGGAGATAGACGATCAGAATAGCGTAATGCTCATAACAGGCCCTAATGCTGGCGGTAAAACGGTTGCACTCAAGACAGCGGGCCTTCTTGTACTAATGGCTCATTCGGGCCTATACGTTCCTGCTAGAGAAGTTAGCATGCCGTTCTTTGACGGTATTTACGTTGACATTGGAGATCAGCAAAGTATTGAACAATCTTTGTCTACATTCAGTTCACATATCCATAACCTGAACAAGATATTAAGTTCAATCACTTCAAAATCATTAGTGTTAATAGATGAACTAGGAACCAGTACGGATCCTGAGGAAGGAGCTGCTCTCGCCGAAGCAGTATTAAATCATTTTTGTTATCAACGAGTAATGACTATAGCTACTACCCATCATCGAAGAGTCGCCCAGTATGTTCAAGAACAAAATGGAATGATGAACGCGAGTGTAGATCTTGATCCGGTTACATTTGAACCTACATATCACGTTACATCAGGGTTGCCTGGTAGAAGTTATGCTATGACTATTGCTGCTAGATTAGGATTAATGCGGTCGATAATAGATGACGCCCAATCTAGGATGTCACAAGAAGATCGTGAATCTGAAGAACTCTTGAGAGATTTAAGGGTAAGTCGTACCACTATAGAAACGATGAGACAGGAAGCCGAGGAGACGTTACTTTCAGCTAAGCACAAAGAAGAAAATCTAGATGCTCAATTGAATGAAGTGGAAACAATCAAAATACAAATTGTTGAACAGGCTCGTTTAGAACTTCAGAGTCGAATAACAGGTATTCAGCAGAGTTTAGACAGGGCCGAAAGGTTACTCAAAGACAAGCAAAACTCTGGTTCGCCTGACAATTTCAACATAGAAAGCCAGAAGGACATTGTCCAAGATATACAGCAGGAAATATCTAAACCCGACTGGCAGCCCATACTATTAGAAAGAGATCGTTGGCAAGATCAACTCAAGATTGGAGATCGAGTTTTTATCATGGGCGTTCCTAGACCTGTTGAAGTATTGACTCTAGTAGACGACGAAAATAATGTTGAGGTGCTAATGGGGACAATGCGCGCAAAAGTTCCTGTGTATCAACTTGATAAACGAGCTGATGAATATCCGGACACAGGTGAATATCGACGACCAGATAGTTTAGGAGATAGGTATCGGCAAATATCTGGTGTAGGGGTATTTTCGCGTTCTGCCGGGCGGATCCGGCCTACAGAAGAAATTAATCTGCATGGCCAGAGAGTAGAAGACGCTTTGACTAATGTGGAACAATTTCTGAATGACGCATCGTTGGGTAATCTTGAGATAGTGCGGATAGTTCATGGAAAAGGGACTGGCATTCTTCGCCAAGCTGTAAGAGAGTACCTTGATGGGCATCCACTAGTGGTCAATTGGGCTTCTGATGAGGGACCGGCTGGAAACGGTGTGACGGTAGCGTGGCTAAGCTAGCATTTGATATAGCGGTCCTTTCTTAAGAGAAAGGACCGCTGGTGGTGGGGACTAATTAGTCTATATCAAAGATTCGAATCACCTGCGGAGATTATCTGCGCAAGTATTGCCATTTGCGTTGCTATTGGAACCGTCAGGGCATAATGTGTCATCCCAAATCGCCCCCCCGAAAATGGTGCTGTTCATTGAGGCGTCATTGAAGTCTGCTCCCGTGAGGTCAGCATACTTCAGGACCGTTCTGTTAAGATCGGTTAAGCTGAAAGCACTGTAACGAAGATCTGCCAAAGTCAAGTTAGCTCCATTAAAATTGGCATTAATGGCCACGACGTCGTTCAAATTAGCCCAACTTAGATCAGCATCACTTAAGTCTGCTTCAGTTAATCCAGCACTTGTTAGATCTGCGCTATATAGATCAGCTCCCTTTAAATCAGCTCTTACTAGGTTAGCTCTTTGCAAAGAGACTTCTCTCATAATGGCATTGTCTAGTACTGCTCCGTTTAAATCCGCTCGGCTGAGGTCAGCGCCCGTTAGATCTGCTTCGCGGAGTACGATATCTCTCAGGTCTAATCCGCTTAAATCACACCCTGCTAAATCGACTCCTATTCCACGCACTTCGCAATCTTTATCTGTTAAGTCGACCTGATCATTGCAGATCAGGTTTCCATCTGCGTCAAATCCAATAAGGAATCGACCCAACGGACATTTTTGCGCAGCAAATTGAATGACTGATGCTTCTCCAGCTGGACCTGGGTTACCTTTAGCACCCTGTGGACCTGCTGGGCCTTGAGGTCCTTGATCGCCTTTGGGCCCTTGAGGTCCAGGGATGACACTTGCTGAGGATTCGTTGGAAATAAGCTCTAATCCGGCCTCTTCAGAACTTGGTTCTGGGCCGTTACAGCCTATCAGTAAGAGACTCATAAGAGTAATTAGGGTTAATAGATATACTCTCGACACCACACACCCCCCATCCGGGAAAATATCTATAATAGTAGGCCACTCATATTTATAATGATATGACCCGATTACACTTGGATTGTAATACTTTCACATAGATACAGACCCATGTTTAAAATGCGGATTTGCAGCATTTTGTTGTACATATTCGTCTACGTAGAACCAAAAATGTGGCTATAATCCTTGAAACCAAGGCATGCGCTTTTGACTAAAGGCTTTTATGCCTTCTTGGAAATCGGTACTATGAGCTATATCCCCAATGGCAGTGGTTTCATCCTTGAGTTGGGATTCTAAATCTTGAGACCAGCTGTTATTGAGCAATTGCTTTACTTTACCAAAAGCTACTGTTGGGTTCTTTGCCATCCGGTGAGCTATTTCCAGAGAATGACGCTCAAAATTATCTGAAGGCACTACTTGCTCCACTAAACCCATTTCACGCGCGTATTCGGCTCCGATAGGCTGGCTAGCCGTGTATAGCTCGATGGCCTTGCCCATTCCTAATAGACGTGGCAATAGGTATGTTGACCCTCCGTCTGCTGTAGCCCCAATATTCCCATATGCCATCAAAAATCTCGCATTACTTGAGGCGATTCTAAGGTCGCATGCTAGGGCTAAACTGAATCCTGCTCCGGCTGCTACTCCGTTTACTGCAGCTATAACAGGCTTGTTTAGCATCCGTATGGGTATAATAACTTCATTGTGTAGCGAGTCTGCAAGAGACTGTATATATACTGATAAAGCGTCTGGTCCTCCAGTTTCGAGTTGTTGTACTAGTGCTTTAACATCTGCACCAGAGCAAAATGCGGGACCTGTACCGGTAATGTACACTGCTCGTATATTACGTTTTTCACAGGATTTCAGAGCTGCTCCGATATGTTGAATCATGGATTGCGATAATGCATTTCTCGTATCGTTATGATCAAGCCTTATGATAGCTAAAGCGTCGTCAATAATTAATCGTACTGGTTCTTTTTCCATTACACTCCTTGCCAGATACGGCGATTACCAGATCGGATAAATTTACCGAATCCAGGAGTAGGGAAATGTCCTGCAGAAACCATGAGATTCTCCGCTTCCAATCTATCAAGTATATTGTGCCGAGTTTGTCGAGACAGCTGTGGCTGTATATCAAAAATTGGGTTCCAGTCCGTATAGTGTGCTTGTGCGGGATTATGCGCTACATCACCGAGAACAAAACATTGTTCTCCATTTGATGTTATAAGTAACGATACGTGCCCAGGGGTATGCCCTGGTGTAGCGACTGTTACTATTTCTGATGTAATAGAATATTCGTCAGTCATTAGATCTATTAGATTTAAGCTTTCTAAAGGCAGGACTTGGTTTACTATATGTTCGGCGTCTTTGTATATATCAGGCTGTACCCAGTAGTCCCAATCTGATTTAGGTGCTAAATACCGTGCGTTTGGGAAAGTGGGTATCCCGTTAGTGAAATTCCAGCCTACATGATCAGGATGAAGGTGTGTCATAACAACAAGGTCGATCTGACCTGGTGTGATCCCGTTATCTTTTAATTCGTTTATTAAGGTTGCTCCAGGAGCCTGCAATCCGGTGTCGACTAATATCAGCTTCCCATCAGATCGGATGATTACAGAGCCGTATCTTGGATGCAAGTGATTATTCTCGTCTAATAACGCTGAAAACTCTGATTTCCATATCTCTAGGTCGCTGTCAGGGAATACAAAGGTGGGCTCTCGGTCACCGTTGCCATCGCTAACAGATACCATTTCAACATTTCCGATATTGATCTTATGGTTAGACATGTCATGCTCCTATTCTATGATTAGGTTGGGTAGCAATTCGTGATATGTGGAGGCTATAGGAGATACGTATCTCCTATAATAGTACATTCGAGGTTATTATATGATCTCTGAATCTTCGGGGGCATATTCGAGGACGGGTGTATCTGGAAGTTGATTGCCCCCCTTTAGACTTGATATCCGGCTTAACGATCTATCCATGGCTCGCTTCCGAGTCGTTGCAAGATTTTGATATGCTGATTGAGCAGCATCTATTTTTTTCCCCACATCCTCAAGTTTATCGATGAATAATGTCCATTGCTGGGTAAAGCGGGTTAATTCTGTGATTATTTGATCCGAAGTCTCGTTGATAGCGAAATTTTCTACCGCTTGTCTAATGACCACAAGGATCGCGAATAATGTTGTAGGAGAACAAAGGATCACATGTTTTTCCATTGCATCGTCCATAATCCGTAAGTCATTTTCTTGGATGAACTGGAAAATTTGTTCGTTTGGTATGAATAACAAGACGCATCCGATCGTACTCATGTTAGGATCAATGTAATCACGAGTGGTGATTTCGTTGATCCGGTCACGTACGTCTCTTAAAAAGGCTTTTGAATGGCGAGATTTGTCGTCAGTAGTGGAGGAGTTGACGCACTTAAGGTAATTATCCAACGGGAATTTAACGTCCATGTTTAGTTTTAAATAATTGGGTAGCATGAATGTAAAATCAGGTCTTGAATTACTACCAGGCATTGATGTTTGTTTAACGTAGTTAACTCCCTCGGCAAACCCGATAGTTCGCAAAATATCTTCGGCCATCCTCTCACCCCATTGGCCTCTTGCCCTGCTGTTAGCTAGAGCTTCGCGGAGAGCGTTAGTTGTAGAATTGAGAGCGGTAGTCTGTTCATTAGTGGCTTTTAGCTGGGTAGTGATTTGGCCGAATTGAGTGTTCCGGTCCTTCTCTAGACTTTGTATGAGACCGTAAACGCGATCCAGTTCTGTACGCATAATGTTAATCTCTTGAGTTAGAGATCCTTGTTGATTCGCTGCGGGTCTTCTAAGAAAGATTATTAAAACAAAGCCCGATATTGACGCGACTATTAGAGACAGAATAATTATGATGATGGATTCTGCACTCATGCTAACTCCTGGTATCGGGCTTATTTATTTGTACGTAGGGTTAGGATGCGGATGCTGCCGACACTGCTTTGGCTACTGCTGGCACAACCACGGGGTCTAGTGACCAAGGTATTATGCACTCTGGTGTTGGGTTTGGTATCAAGGCTGCCAAGGCTTCTGCTCCGGCGAGCTTCATCTTTGTATTAATTGCTGTTGCCCTTGCGTCTAATGCTCCTCTAAATACTCCTGGAAATACTAGGCTATTATTGATCTGGTTTGGAAAGTCACTTCTCCCTGTGCCGACGACAGCTGCTCCTGCTGCTGTTGCAAGGTCTGGCATGATTTCAGGTGTTGGGTTTGCCGCTGCTAACACGATGCTACCACTGGCCATGCTTCTAACCATATCTTGGTTAACGATATCACCTGCAGATAGGCCGATAAATATGTCTGCAGATTCCAATGCTTTGGCGAGGTCGCCTGCTATGTTGTCGGGATTAGTGATACTGAGCATATCCTGTTTAGTGCTATTTAAATCTGTTCTGGTCTTATCAATTATTCCCACGCTATCTATCAGTAATATGTTTGTAGCACCATAATCTAATAATAATTTCGCAGATGCTATTGATCCGGCTCCCGCTCCTGAGAACACTATCTTGACTTCACTTATTTTCTTGCCAACTACTTTCAGGGCATTTATGACTGAAGCAAGAACAACTATTGCAGTTCCGTGCTGATCGTCATGAAATACTGGAATGCCTAAGTCCTGAAGTGCAGCTTCAATTTCGAAGCATCTAGGAGCTGCGATATCTTCTAGATTTACTCCTCCAAATGTGGGTGCTATATTTCGTACGGTTTCTATAATTGCCTTACTGTCTTGCGTAGCTAGGCAAATTGGAAAGGCATCGATATCTGCAAGGCCTTTAAATAATATACATTTTCCTTCCATAACTGCCATTGCAGCTTCCGGTCCAACATTCCCTAACCCTAAGACTGCAGAGCCATCGGTGACAACAGCAACTTGGTTAGCTCGGTTAGTTAGAGCAAATGATTCAGATTTATCATTCGCGATAGCCATGCTCACGGAAGCAACTCCAGGTGTGTATGCAATAGAGAGATCTTCCATTGTCTCTACTCTCATTTTTGAAGCTATGCTAACCTTTCCTCGAGTTTCTCTGTGCCTTTTTATTGCTTCGCTACCGTAGTCCATCAGTGCTCCCTTCTATATCTATGATTATATGAGGTTATTTATCGTGTAACAGCCCCTTCTGAGGCGGATGAAACGAGTTTCGCATATTTAGCGAATACTCCGCTAGTGTATTTGGGTGCTATTGGTTGCCAATTTTTGCGTCGGTCTGCCAATAGTTCTTCAGTAACTTTAACATCCAACTTTCGGCCAGGTATATCTAAGGTTATGATATCGCCTTCTTCAACAAGGCCTATAGGACCTCCAGCAGCGGCTTCTGGTGCAACGTGTCCTACCATTGGTCCGTGGCTAGCTCCGGAGAATCGACCATCTGTGATTAGAGCTACTGAGTCTCCTAGTCCTTGTCCAATTAATGCACCTGTGACGGCTAGCATTTCTCTCATCCCCGGTCCGCCCATTGGGCCTTCATATCGGATAATTACTATATCCCCATCTTTAATTTTACCTTCTTGTATGGCCCGAAACGCTGGTTCTTCCTGGTTAAATACTCTAGCAGGACCTTCGTAAATTTTTTCCTGATGCCCTGCGACTTTGATTACAGCTCCATCTGGGGCGAGGTTTCCATATAAAATGGCAAGTCCTCCAGTGGGACTTCTGGGATTATCGACGTGGTAGATAATGTCTTGATCTTCGATTGTTTGCACGGACTGCAGGTTTTCCTCTAATGTCTTACCAGTGACTGTTATTGTGTCTCCGTGAAGTAGTCCTGCATTTAACAATCGGCGGCCTATCAACGCTACACCACCGTGTCTATCAAGATCGGCCATAACGTAATGACCTCCGGGTCGCATATCCGATATGTAGGGGGTATTTCGACTTATCCGATCAAAATCTTCTAGTTTTAAATCCACTTCGGCTTCTCTGGCTATAGCTATCAAATGTAACACTGCGTTAGTCGATCCGCCCATGGCTACGACTGTTGTGATGGCGTTTTCAAAAGCCTGCCTAGTCATTATATCTCTAGGTCGGACATCTTCTTCCAAGAGGCGCATTAGAGTTATTCCTGCTTTTCTGGCTTCGTCTACCTTTCGGGGGTCAATAGCAGGGATGGAAGCATCTCCAGGGAGAGACATGCCCATCATCTCAATTGCGGTAGACATAGTGTTGGCTGTGAATAATCCTGCGCAGGAGCCTTCTGCCGGACAGGCTGAGCACTCAAGATCGTGCAAATCCTCGCGGCTCATATTGCCCTTGGCGTAAGCACCAACTGCTTCAAAAACATCTTGGATGTTTACATCTTTACCCTGGAATTGGCCCGGCATCATTGTGCCACCGTAAACAAATATGGAAGGAACATTTAGCCTAGCTATGGCCATCATGCAGCCTGGCATATTCTTGTCGCATCCGGCTACTGTAACCAAACCGTCCATGCGTTCGCCGAATGTGACTACCTCAATAGAATCAGCGATGACTTCGCGACTAACTAGAGAAGCTTTCATCCCTTCTGTGCCCATGGATATTCCATCACTTACCGTGATGGTACCGAATTCAAACGGCGTACCGTCTCCTTGTCGTATACCCTCTTTTGCTGCTAATGCAAAACGGTCGAGATGAACATTACACGGGGTGACATCACTGGCGAGGTTGGCAATAGCGACGAATGGTTTATCTAAATCTTCGTGCGTTAACCCCATGGACAAAAGCATTGCCCGCGCTGGAGCTCGTTCTGCGCCTTCGGTTATATCTTTGCTGCGGTGCTTCATTCTGAGGTTAGTGGTTCTGTCTCTGCTGATGCTAGCCAAGATCAGTCCTCCTAATTTTTATAGCTAAACTTGTACAATATCGTTCAAATTACAGGTCATTATAGCCCTGAGTCATTAGTGCTACAAGAATGGCGTGTAGTTAGCCCGTTAAATTTCTAATAAAGGGCTTGCACCAATTACTCATTTCTTGTAACCTTTCCCGGTTAAATATAGAAGAGGAGGAAGGGAACTAATGATTAACCCTATCCGATGGTTTCAGGTAGAAAAAGTAGAGGCACACTGCGATATTCCTTGTGGAATATATGATCCGATAACTGCAAAAATGGCGGCTCAGACTGTCCAAAAGATGGTACTACGTATCCAGGCTCTTGAACCTGCAGGTTCCGATTCAGCGTCAATAGCTGCACATGCTAACACCTTATCACGATATGTTGCGGCAAAAGAGGAACATGCTGAGGTTTGCAAGCATGAACTGAGAGTTTTGTGGGCTGACTATTTCCGACCAGAACATATAGAAGCTCATCCTGACCTGCACACTAAAGTTTGGAACGCTGAAAAACTGGCAGGAAGGAACAAGCAAACAGTTGACATGGCGGCCGCTGAAGAATTGGTGTCAGTGGTTGACGAAATAGCAACAATTTTCTGGGCGACCAAGAACGTAGAGTACAGTGATCCTAATGCAGCAGCACGGTACGGCGCTTAAGCCCATACCTGGTTGATTTAAAAAGAACTGGCCTTTTAAAAGGCCAGTTCTTTTTTGTTGTAAAGTTATGATATAGCTTTCATAGCGTCTTCAGCGATATTGAGCGTATTATCTATATCTGCTTCAGTATGAGCAGTTGATACAAAAGCAGCTTCAAATTGAGATGGAGCAATGTAGACGCCTCGTTCTAGTAAAGCATGGAAGTATTTTCCATACTGCCCTGTATTTGACGACTCAACTTGAGTTAGAGTATTCACGGGACCTTTGTTAAAGAAACCTGTGAACATAGAATTTACTCTGTTTATGTGGCAATCTAAGCCAACCCTTTGGGCGATATCAGATAGTCCATCGGTTAATCTCAGGGCTAATGAATCTATTTGTTTGTATTTTTGCGGGTCCTGTAGTTCACGTAACGTTGTTATTCCAGCCACAACAGCCAGCGGATTTCCCGAAAGAGTTCCTGCTTGATACATGGGTCCTAGTGGAGCAACTTGCTCCATTATTTCACGTCTGCCACTATACGCTCCGACAGGTAATCCTCCGCCTATAATTTTGCCTAGACAGGTGATATCAGGGGTTATGCTATAAAGATTTTGAGCGCCTCCGTAGGCTACTCGAAATCCGGTTATTACTTCATCAAATATCAGTAGTGACCCATTAGCTGTAGTTATGTCGCGTAAGCCGGACAAAAATCCGTCTTTGGGGGCGACTACTCCCATGTTTCCAGCCACGGGTTCTACTATCACGCCTGCTATCTCGTTTGGATATTGATCATATAATCTTGAGACCGATTCTAGGTCATTATAGTCAGCTAATAATGTTTCTTGTGCATAAGACGCAGGGACTCCTGCACTGGTAGGTATACCATGAGTCATAGCTCCAGACCCTGCCTTGACTAACAAGCCGTCCGAGTGGCCGTGATAACATCCTGAAAACTTAATTAATTTATCTTTTTTAGTATATGCACGGGCGAGTCTGATAGCACTCATGCATGCTTCGGTGCCAGAGCTGACTAGCCTAACACTATCTACTGATGGGAGGGCGTCGCATATTAGCTTGGCTAACTCGATCTCCAATGTTGTAGGAGCGCCAAAACTCGTCCCTCGTTCGGCGGTTTCTTTCAGTGCTTCTACGACAGCGTCAGGGGCGTGTCCCAGAACTAGAGGCCCCCAGGAACATACGTAATCGATATATTCATTGTCGTCTATGTCCCAGATGCGGCTACCTTTTCCGGATGTTATGAATCTAGGAGTTCCCTCTACGGCTCCGAATGACCGAACTGGGCTATTGACTCCCCCCGGGATATACTTTTGTGACTCTAGGAAAAATTGTTCTGACTTGGTATTGCCCATTAATGTGCCCGTACTTTCTCGGCTGTTATATACGCCAATTTCTTGAGTAGTTTTGGTTTGATACTTGTGTCTGACGGTCCTATATTTGGAATAGTTATTCTTCTTTCAACCACTTAGCGACTTCCTTCGCGTGGTAGCTTATGATAATGTCGGCGCCTGCCCTCTGTATAGCCGTTAGCAGTTCCATTGTTATCGGTTTTTCGTCCACCCAGCCCATTTGCGAGGCAGCTTTGACCAGTGAATATTCGCCACTGACATTGTAAGCAGCCAATGGTAGATCAAACCGATCGCGTGCCTGGCGTATTACATCTAAGTAAGCCAAAGCGGGTTTAACCATTATTACATCCGCGCCTTCTGATATATCTGTCTCAATTTCTCGCATCGCCATTCTAGCGTTTGCTGGGTCCATTTGGTATGTACGACGATCACCAAATTGAGGGGTTGAATCTGCGGCAACCCTGAACGGTCCGTAGAATGATGAGGCGTATTTCGCAGCATATCCCATTATGGGACTGTTGGTATAACCGGATGCGTCCAATGTTTCACGTATTGCTCTCACTTGCCCGTCCATCATCGCTGATGGTGCTACCATGTCCGCTCCAGCTTGTATCTGAGCTAGTCCAGTCTTTCCTAATAAGTCTAATGTCTGGTCGTTGTCTACATGACTGTCGTTTATTACCCCACAGTGCCCATGATCAGTATATTCGCACAAGCACACATCACCGATTACCATTAGCTCTGGTGTGGCCTTCTTTATTATTCTAATAGCTTCTTGGATTATCCCTTCAGGGTCGTAAGCTTCGGTCCCGAGTGGGTCTTTATCGGCAGGTAATCCGAACAATAGAACTGCGGGTATTCCGAGGTCATAGATTTCTTGTACTTCCTCAGCTAATAGATCTAGGGAAATATGGTAACATCCTGGCATCGGGTCAATTACTTCTTTAATTCCAGAGCCATGCCTAATAAACATAGGGTAGACAAATGATGAGGTAGTCAGACGGGTTTCCCTCACCAGGGATCGGATAGAGGGTTGTTCTCGAAGACGTCTAAGTCGTGTGTCTGGAAACTCGGACATAATTTAGGTCTCCTTCGCGCTAAAGTACTCTATGATGCTATCGACCAAACCACTGACCGTATGTGTTGAGGCTATTAGTTCTATTTCCAATCCTAAATCAACTGCCGTCTTGGCCGTGATTGGACCAATACAAGCTATTGGGGCTGTTTTTAAGTATTGCTTATCGTTGCTCAATATGTCTAGCAGGTTTTCAACTGTTGACGAGCTCGTAAATGTGATTAAGTCCAAGCCAGCTTGAATTGCTTTTTTTGCCGCATCTTCTATATTATTCGGCCTTGAAGTATTGTATATAGGAATCTTAAGCGTGGTAGCCCCCAGCTCAGTCAATCCTTTTTCCAGAACATCTCGACCAATGTTAGAACTAGGTAGTAGGACTCTTTGGTTCTCCCAGTTCTTAGTCGACAATTCTGTAAGAACCTCCTCGGAAACTGACCTCTGGGGCACAAAATCAGCAGTAATACCGTGTTTATCGAGTGCTTCTGTGGTAGCAGGACCTATGGCCCCGATGGTAATACCTGAAAGATTACGGGAATCCTTCCCGAGGTTAGTTAATCTGCTGAAGAATATATCTACTGCATTAGCACTTGAGAATATGATCCAGTCATATTCTAGTTTGATCAATAGTGAGTCGACGGGGGAATAGTCGTCCAGTTCGTTTATCTCTATAGACGGTATCTCGATTGTATCCGCACCGAGGTCTTCTAGGCTTTTTATTAAGGTTGACGACTGCGCTCTAGATCTAGTCACTAATATTTTTTTCCCGAATAGAGGTTTGTTGTCAAACCACTGTAAGGATTCTCGTAGGTTTACTACTTCTCCTACTATTGCGATAACTGGAGGTTTCAAGTTTGATTTAAGTCCGATCTCTACAATATTCTTTAGGTTGCCTGTTACAGTTACTTGCTTATTCCAGGTGCCCCATTGTATTAATGCCACTGGGGTTTCCGGGTCCATCCCATTTTGGACTAAAGTGTCCATGATGCTTGGTAATGCTGACCATCCCATTAAAATAGCTAACGTGCCGCCTGTTTTAGCTAGAATGTCCCATGGTATGACAGATTCTGGTTTTGAGGGGTCCTCGCTGCCGCTAACCACTGTGAAACACGTTGCGATTTTTCTCTGTGTGATGGGTATACCTGAATATGCCGCCGCGGCGATAGGAGAGGTTATTCCGGGTATGATTTCAAAAGGGATTGAGTGTTCTTTTAACACTAATGCCTCTTCGCCGCCGCGACCAAAAACAAAAGGATCCCCTCCCTTTAATCTACAAACAATTTTCCCTTCGTTGGCTTTTACGACTAGCAGATTGTTGATCTCTTCTTGGGTTAAGGCCTGTCGACCACGTTCTTTACCAACAAATATGTGCTCGGAATCTGATTTAGATACGCTAAGCAGATGCGTATCTAATAATCGATCGTAAACTAATACATCTGATTGGCGTAGGCATTCTAAGCCCTTTACTGTTATCAGGCCAGGATCACCAGGTCCCGCCCCCACTAAAAATACTTTACCTGCCACAATACTCCATTAGAAATTTGCATATATGAGGGTTACTCATACTTTAGCAGATTTTCAGCACCGGCAGCGATCAGCTGGGTGTGAACGCTGTCTGCAATAGTCTGCTCTTCGTAGAGTTGACCACTTGCAGAATGATTATAAGTGGTTATGCCATCTTCAGACCCTAGGAAAGCTCTTAAAGTTAGGTTATTTCCTGATATTGTAGCGTGTGCCCCCAAAGGTGTTTGGCATCCGCCACCTAAATTGCTGAGGAAGAGTCGCTCTGCAGTAATAGCTGTTCGAGTCTGTGTATGGTCTATTGATGTTAGGCATTCTGTAATGTATGAGTGTTCTGTCCGCGTTTCTATAGCTATAACACCTTGGCCAGGTGGCGGAACGAACTGATCTACGGGAAGAAATTCTGTTATGCGATGTGTTAAGTTTAGTCTAATCAGGCCGGCTGCTGCTAGTATAGCTCCATTACACTCTAATCCAGACGATTTATTTAATCTCGTCTCAATATTGCCACGAAGTGGAATAATGTTTAGATGTGGATAAGCGCTAGAGATCTGAGATTTTCTCCTAGGGCTGCTGGTTCCAATTATGAATCCATGAGGTAGGTCATTTAAAGGCACCCCAAGTGTGTTCACTTGTATATCCCGAGGGTCTTCTCGCTCGAGTACAGCGCTAATTTCTAGTCCTTCTGGGATTTCCGTAGGAAGATCTTTAAGGCTGTGGACTGCCATATCTATATTACCTTCTAGCAGCTGCCTTTCGATTTCCTTGACGAAAATCCCGAGACCCATAGTTTGTAGGGATCCCGTAGAGTTGATATCTCCAGAAGTTCTGACCTGCACAATTTCGTAGTCGTACTCAGGGTGATACTCTTGGAGTTTCCGCAATACCAAATTGGTTTGCAATAACGCAAGGGCACTGCCACGCGTTCCTATCTTTATGGGCTTATTTTGTACCACGCCTCCGGTTCCTCCCGTCAAGGTTGAAGAAATCTCTTGCTATTTGTTGTCGGGAAGGGTCGCGGCTTTCCTTCAAGAAAATGGTCGGGTCATGCAATATCTTATTTACTAATGATTTGGTCATCAATTGCAATTGCTCATTCAATGTTTCTGTATCTGGTGAGTCTAGGGATTCAAGCTTTTTAATCGTCCGATTGATTTCCTCGTTCCGCATTAATTCAGCTTTATCTCTGATGGATGTTATCAGTGGTACTAGATCTAGACTTTGTCGCCATTCTTGAAAACTTGCAGTCTCCTGTTCTACCATGCTTTCGGCCCATTCTATGTCTTGTTGAAGGTTGGTCGAAGAGGTTTCCGACAAGTCCTGCAAATTGTCTATGTCATATAGTGTGATTCCGTCTAAATGTCGGACTTCTGGATCAATGTCTCGTGGCACTGCTATGTCAATGAGTAGTAAGGGGCGATCATGCCGTTCTGCTGCCGCTTTTGAAAGCGTATTTTCTTCAATAATAAAACCTGGTGATCCCGTTGAGCTAATAACGACGTCAGCCAATACCAATTCTGAGTCAAGTCGATCAAATGAGGCTGATATCCCGCCCAGTTCTTTGGCTAAGTCTTCGGCACGCCATTCTGTGCGATTAATTACTACTATCTCCCGTGCTCCTGCGTCGCATAGTGCTCGAGCTACTAGTCGACCAGTGTCACCAGCGCCGACTACCAGAACGCGTTTTTGGGTGAGATCCCCAACAACTCTTTGTGCGAGGTGGACCGCGGATCTGCTGACAGACCTGGATTGTTTGCCGAGATTGGTATGGCGGTGTATATACCTGGAAACTCGCAGAGCTTGATGAAACAATTTAGACAATGGTCCGCGGACGTGCCCCCCTTGTGTAGCTGTGCTAAATGCTGTCCTAACTTGCCCGAGTATTTGCCGTTCTCCGATTATCATGGAATCTAGGCCTGAAGTTACCCTAAATAGGTGTTTGACACATGCTTCTTCATCTAGATCATATAAGTGAGATCCTAAACGGCTTTGAGGTATTCCCGAGTAATCCTGAATGAAATCTACTAATTGGGATTTTGTGGTTTTATTAGAGTCATCGTAAGCGTAGATTTCTAATCTGTTGCATGTGGATAAAATGACGCCTTGCTTAACAAAGTTTGACAATGAGTCCAAAGAGTGTTCAAGATTCTCTCTGTCTACGGTCATTTGTTCCCGTAGTTCTACAGGAGCAGTACGATGATTTAATCCGAGTGCTAGCAAGGTCAACTGATCTTCTCCATGCTTGCTTTATTGTTTTTTATACTACAGCCAGAGCCATCACATGAGCCGAGATCAGGACAAAGTTCAGGTGATTCGCTGGTGGTCAGTTCTCTAATTAGTATTTCTAGGGCCTTATCCTCTAGGCCATTTTGGGCTAATTCTAATAGTTCGTTGGTGATACAGCACTGCCATCTATCTGGATCGATAACCAATTGTTTTTGCTTTACGATCTTTCTAGCGTTTTGCAGTACGTTGGCGAGATCAGCCCATTTCAGATTTGGATCTTCTGACAAGGTCTCTCTCATTTTTCTAGCTAGAGCAGGGCTTGCACCGCCTGTTGATATAGCTAGTGTGACAGGTTCACGCTTAACTATTGATGGAGCGATAAATGTGCATAATGGCGTGTCATCTACGGCATTTAGAAGGATCCCTAGAGATTCGCATTCTTTGAATATCTCACGATTTACATCTGGGACGTTGGTAGCTGCAATAGCTATGAATGCCCCTTCGAGATCGCCTGCTTGGTATTTCCGTTCCTGCCATTCAACTTCACCATCAGAGAGAGCCTTTTTGATTCCTGGCGTTGCGTCGGGGCTAATTATAGTTATCTGTGCTCCGGATTGGCGAAGTGCTTTGATTTTTCCTTCGGCGATTGTCCCACCACCAAATATGACACAACGCTTGCCGTCTAAATTAAGGTATACGGGATAGTACTCTGGCATTTTCTCCTCGGTGTTTATTAGATTAATCAGTTACTATGCTTCAACGGGCTGTTCAGTTTCAACGTTATCCCAGAATTGTTGGTAGTCTTCGACGAAATATTTTACACGGGTCTTTTTATATTCACGAGTACTATACAAAAGTAAGTTATCCGTTATTCCCGTAGATTGACTGATTTCCTTCGCAATTTCTTCGCAACCGTCCTGTGTTGTTGCGTGGACCATGGTGAAATGTGTGTATTCCCAGTCAGGGAAAGTTGGTCGCTCGTAACAATGAGTGACAGCAGAATGCTCTGCCATTTTCATGCCTATCTCTTCTGATTTCTCTGGGGGTACTTTCCAGACTACCATGGCGTTTGATCTAAATCCAGACCGCCGATGGTGCAGTACTGCGCTGAAACGCCTCATGATCTTTTTATCTTGCAGGGTATTAGCAAGTTCAAATAAATCTGCATTTGTCATGTTCAGGCTGGAGGACATTTTGTCGAATGGACGAGGGATTAATTCTAAGTCTTCTTGTAGTTCCCTGATGGCATCTTTTTCAATATCCGTAACAGGTACTTCCTGGTTCCAATCTGGCGCAGGGGTGCGCTCTCCTATACCGTCAGGGTTGTAGTTGTGGGCGGAGCTTTTCTCTTTAACCATGTCAAAATTCACACCGATCTTGAAAAATCTAATAGTAGGCATGATTCGGTAATTTATGGCGCCCGTCTGTTCTGCCATCCACACAATGGTCGTATTCAGGTCACCATCGGGTGGTACTGCGATGGTAAACCAGAGGTTATAGTAAGAGCCTTCTCGCGCGTAATTGTGGCTGACACCGGGATGTCTGTTTATAAAAAGTGCTCCGTCGTGCAATTTTTCATTGTCGTAAGCGAATGCGACGAGTGTTGTCTTGTATCCCAGCCTTCGAGTGTCGAATATGGCGCTGATTTGCCTCACTACATTCTGCTGTTTTAAATCAGAAAGTCTTTCCAGTAGTTCGTTTTCACTAATTTCTAACTCTTTTGCAATTTGTGCATAAGGCTCGTCAACTAGTGGAAACTCAGTCTGTATAGTATTCAGTAGTTTCCTGTCTATGATGTCCATATTAGCTGTTACTACCTCCACCCGATTTTGGAAAACTCGCAATCCGTTTCTGATACGATTCAACGACCCCGATTAGTACGTGGTCAGCTAATTCTAGTATTTGTCCCCAGGTCCTCGAATTTGTTGGTTCTACTGACTCTAATACGATGCTTCTAAAAAAGATTAGTGCCTCTGTGGTGTCTTTTATCGGCACATGGCGGTCTGCCATTTCGGTGCCGTATTCCCTGCCTACCATCAAGGATTCTTGCAGAGCGTCGTGTCTGCGTTTCTTCTGGGAAGGGTCTTCCAATAGTAGGGATAACAATCTCCGACCGAATACTCTCATCCGGTCCTTGCCGTCGTCTTGAACACTTTTGAACCATGATTGTTGGCTCACATCGTCTTGTGCCAATCGACGCCGAATCCGGCGTAATGCCGAGTCCTCTCTGCGCTCTTTGGATGCCGCATTTACATTAGGAGTTGATTGGCGGGTTAACTTTTGGACATCAGATGTTGAGAATCTACGATGTCCGCCAGGAGTGCGATATACAGTTACATACCCATTATCGCCCCATTGGCGCAACGTCGCCTCGTTTACTTGTAGCATTCTGGAGGCTTCACCAAGAGATAACCATTGGTTTTGAGGGGAATTTTTAACTTCAACCACTAAAAATCTATATAAATCTGTAGAATTCTGGGGCAAATACCTGAAAATGGCCCAATAGAGATTAGCACATGGGCAACTGACCGTCAACGTTAAATTATATATCATTGTCATATATATTGGTTCCAGATGTAACGCTAAAAGGGATATGGCATAATGTGGCAAGAAATGCGTGGACAGGAGGCTTTTTTATGGTAGATAAGGTAAAGATTGCTCAGATAAATCATGTTACGACTATGGTTAAAGATACTGCTAAGGCAATGGAATTCTATAATAATCTTCTTGGAATAAAGCAGATTCAAAGCCAGGTAGATAATCCTGCAATAACTTGGTTGCAGTTAGATAATGGGGTGATGGTTCACCTAATAGAAACCCCTGATGCTCCTGCTAAACCTGGCAATATTCACCATGCTTTTCAAGTAGATAATTTGGAAGAAACTCAGAAAATCCTTGAGAATAATGGATTTGAAATACTAAGAGGCGGTATAAGATATGACGGTCAAGCCTATTTCTTTATAGAGGATCCTGATGGAAATAGCGTCGAATTTTGCACTTGCTCAGGATATGCAACGGCACCTCCAAGGCCTTAGTTGGCAATACTTAGAATGTTAAGACTATAAATTAGGATGGGGGAATTCATGTTCGAGAAGATACAACATATAGGTTATTTAGTCTCAGATTTAGATGTCGCCATAGAATGGTTTTCTAAAACGTTTGGTGGACTTAATGCGGGAGGTAGTAATTTACCGGATGGGCCTGTGGTGCCTAGTGGAGGGCGCAATGCTTTTATCCATTTTGGCCAGATAGAAGTGGAATTGATCGAACCTAATGAGAAATCGACTATTCCTGAAAACACCTTGGTTATGCATCATGTCGGCTATGTAGTGTCTGACATAGACGCGTCAATGCAAATATTGAAAGATAAAGGTTTTAGCTTTTTAGCGGATAAACCGAATACGAATGTTATGGGACAGCAAGTTCTATATTTTGACCCTGCTACGACCAACGGGGTTTTAATGCATTTGACACAGCAGCCTTCTAATCCGATAAGCATAGGTATTGGCGAAGGATGTTCAGTGGATAGAATAGTCCATGCGGGGTATTTAGTAGCAGATGTCGAACAGGCTGTTGATTGGTATGAAACGAAATTTGATGGTACTGCTGTTGGTGGGATAGGGGCATCTAGAAGAGGCGCCCGAAACGCGTATGTTAATTTTGGTAATGTTCAAGTGGAATTGATTGAAGCTCTAGATGAATCTCAACTTGGTGGCAAATCCTACATAATGGATCATGTCGGTTACATTGTAGGCGATATAAATTCAGCTATATCGGATTGTAAAGACAGGGGATTCTGTTTTATAGCTGATGAACCCATGACGAACCGGGTAGGCCAGACGTTATTGTATTTCGATACTGAGACTACGATGGGAACTAGGATGCATCTGACAGAATTGAATAGTTAGATGGAAAACTCCCGGAATATCATACTCGTCGGATTCATGGCCTCTGGTAAAAGCGCAGTTGGAAGTGTTATAGCTGATCGTCTGGGGTGGACCCTGGTTGATACCGATGATCGTATAGTTTCCAGTGCAGGGAAGAGCATAAGCGATATTTTTGCTGAATTGGGCGAGAAATATTTCAGGGAGCAAGAGGAAGAAGTCATTAGTAAGTTATGCCAGGAATCCGGATTAGTAATCTCTGCTGGTGGAGGTGCTTTCATTAGCCAGCACAACAGGGATTTGATGTTATCAACCGGTATGGTAGTTTTCCTGAACGCTCGGCCGGACACCTTATTTCGACGGATACTTAACGATGAGCAAAAAGGTGCGCCTAAGAGACCTTTATTATCGGGAGATATATCATTAGATCGCTTAAGTGAGTTGTTAGCTACAAGGATTGAGTATTATAGAATGGCTAGGCATCATGTGGACACTGACGATATGACTCCTGAGCAGATAGCTGACAGTCTATTAGCTCTTTATGACGAGTAAGAACTACATTATGAATCGTAGTTGTGGTTTCTTAAAATGATACAGGAGGGTTGTTTAAATGGTTGATCCAGATCTGGCAGCTGTAGTTGACCATGCGGGAGGAAGTTATCCCGTCGTGGCGGGGTGGGGTGTTATTGAGAGACTCGGTGACAAATTTGTGGATCTCGGTATAACAGGGCCGGTATATATTATTACCGATGCAAACGTAATGCATCCATATGGTAGAGCAGCCCAGTGGGCGTTGCAAAAAAGTGGAATAGCAGCCCATTGTTTCATAATTCCTGCAGGGGAAACTAGCAAGAATTTTGGATTAGCCCAGGCTATATATGAATGGTTAGTAGGATTAAAAGCTGAGAGAGGACACGCAATTGTTGCAGTTGGGGGTGGCGTCGTCGGAGATTTGGCAGGATTTGTTGCAGCAACTTTTTTAAGGGGCGTTCCATTTATACAAGTTCCGACCAGTATGGCGGCAATGGTAGATGCGTCTATCGGTGGAAAAGTAGCAGTTAATCTCCCTCAGGCTAAGAATTTAGTTGGAGCTTTTTATCAGCCTAAGGCGGTATTAGCTGATGTGCAAGCCTTGTCCACATTAGGGAAAAGAGAGTTGTCGGAAGGCTGGGCAGAAGCTATCAAACATGGCTTGATCCTCGATCCGGGTTTGGTCGATGTTTTCGAGGAGCATGCGGAGGCTCTAATGGAGGTTGAACCGGAGATATCTACAGAGGTAATCCGTCGTAGTATGGCCATTAAAGCTAATATAGTTAGTCAGGATGAGCGTGAAACGCTCGGCATAAGAATTTTACTAAATTATGGACACACCATTGGACATGCACTTGAGTCTACTACTGAATATGGGCAATTTATGCATGGTGAGGGCGTATCGGTAGGGATGATGGGTGTGGCTCGTATGGGCCAGGAATTAGGAATGATTTCTCAGGATATCGTTGACAGACAACAAAGCATACTTGAGAGATTCAATCTTCCTACCAAGGCCATAGGTATTCCGATAGAAGACATACGCCTTGCGATGTCGTTAGATAAGAAAGTCCAGTCAGGTACGAACAGATGGGTAATGCTGGAAGAAATTGGTAAGGCTACTGTCCGGCAAGATATACCCTGGGAAATGGTTGAAGATACACTTAAGTTTTTGACTACGTCTTAGTTTCACCTTATTCGAATTATTTTTATGTTTTGTTACATTGACCCGCTCTTTGGTAACACCTATAATCGGGCGGAATTATTTGTAGAACTATAACTATAGTTGTTTCTGTACAAATGCAATTTAGTCTGTCGTAAAGGAAAATTATTATGAATGTTTTGGAAGCGGTAGCGCGTATTTTGAAATCAGAGGGAGTAGATTGGGTAGGGTGTTTCCCTAACAATCAATTAATAGAGGCGGTTGCTAAGGAAGGTATTCGCACCATAATGTTCCGCCAAGAGCGTGGTGCCCTCATGGCAGCAGATGGATTCAGCCGATTGAATAACCGAAAAAAGTTTGGGGTTGTAATTACCCAGGGTGGACCGGGATCGGAGAATTCGATGGGTGGCCTGGCTCAAGCTTACGCTGACAATATACCCATATTGTATCTCCCTGGTGGTCCGGCTCTGAATCAGTATGCTGTTCGCCCTAATTTCTCCCCCAGTCGGACTTATAGAACTGTTTCCAAGCAAGGAGAGATTATAACAGCTCCCGGTCAAGTAGCCGGTGCAATGAGAAGAGCATTCCACGCCCTGCGCAACGGACGCTCAGGTCCTGTGATAGTAGAAATTCCAGCTGACGTTGGCCCGATGGAAGTTCCTGAATCGGGGCTTGACTACCAGCCACCAAAGCGTGCGTTACAATCGCCGGCTTCCGGAGACGTCACCGATGCAGTGAAATTGCTCTTGAATGCGAAGAAACCGGTAATTTGGTCAGGAATGGGAGTTTTATTTTCGGAGGCTACTGCTGAACTACAAGAATTTGCTGAGCTAACTGAAATACCCGTTTACTGTACGATGCCAGGAAAGTCTTCGTTTGATGAAAGGCATCCCTTGGCACTAGGTGCAGGCAGCAGTTCCACCTCTTTACCAGCTCGGACCTGGTTGCAGGAGTCAGATGTTTTGTTCGCAGTTGGTTCTAGTATGACAAGAACAAACTACGGTCAGCCGATACCGGACGGAAAAGTTATTATACATAACGTTGAGAGTATAGAAGATATAAACAAAGATTTCTCTGTAGATGTAGGTTTGCCTGGTGACACTAAGTTAACCCTTACAGCTATGATAGCGGAGGTTAAAGCTCAAATTGGCGCTAATGGACGTAAGGGCCAAACGGATGTGGCTAAAGAAATTGCTGATATGAGGGACGCTTGGCTTGGAGAGTGGCAAGACCTTCTTAATTCAGAAGAAGTGCCAATCAATACATACAGAATTATAGCTGAGTTGGAACGCTGTTTGGATAAAGATAAGAGCATCGTTACCCATGACGCTGGGGCTCCCAGAGATACTATCATGCCGTTTTACACTGCTACCATCCCATATAGTTATATAGGTTGGGGTAAAACTACCCATCTTGGCTACGGTATACCTTTGATGATGGGAGTAAAACTGGCAAGCCCTGATAAGTTCTGCCTGAACTTTATGGGAGACGGCGCTTTTGGTATGTCCGGATTAGATATCGAAACTTCAGTTAGGGCCAATATACCAATCACTACTATTGTTTTGAATAATGGTGGTATGGCTACTTATCCGGGAGGGTATCCTACAGCAAATGAGTTGTATGGTGCTACCAGGATGAGCGGTGATTATGCCAAGTTAGCTGAAGGAATGGGTGCTGTTGGTATTGTAGTGACTCAACCGTCTGAAATAGCTCCGGCTCTTAAACGCGCACAGGAATTGAATGCCGAGGGCAAAACAGTATTGTTGGATATACATTCTAATATGGAATCAAAGCGTTCCCAATTTTAGTCCTGATATACATTTGGTAAGACAAAAAGAATCCCCAGCGCATATGCGCTGGGGATTCTTTTTGTAGTTTGGCTTCTAGGTTACTCGAATCGAACATCCCATAGAGCACTTGGATATGGCTGTAAGGGCCATGGTGTCCATGAAGTGACTCTGCTTGATACTCCGTATGGTTGGTTCAAATAACCAGGAGTGAAGTCATAATGCTTATCGAATACTGCTTTGAGTGCCTTATTGTAAGCATCGTGGCGTACCGAGAGATCTCCAGCAGTAGCTAGTGCTGGCATTATGTATTTCTCAGCTAGCTCAGGGTCTGAGCATATATATCCACCTTCGGCATATCGTCCCATCATGCGACGACCTCCGTCGAAGGTGTTTTCATTGGTTCTAACCACGTATTGACCAGCTATTTCTCCAGCGTATTGGATCTTCTTGGTAGAAACTTCCTCGCCGACACTAACTTCGCAGTCTATGCCGAGATTCTGTTGCCACATGCTGCAGATCAATTCAGAAACTTCTACTGTGAGTGGAGCTCCCGCTCCTACCCAGGTATGAATCATTAATGTCCTTCCACCATTGAATCCTTCACCTCCTGGATATCCTGCATCTGCTAGAAGCTGTTGTGCTTTAGCTGCGTCAAATGGTAGAGGGGCTATGTTCTCCTCGTAGCCTAAGCCCGATGGGCTGGCTATTCCCTGGTACCCCGCGATTTCAAAAGCTTTCTCGCCGCCATACAACTGTTGTATAAGGGTTTTGTCTATGGCGTAGTCCAAGGCGAAACGTACTCTCTCATCGTTACACATTATTGGATTGCTATCATTATCGAGTTCACGATCACAACCGTTTGCGTTTATCCAGATATGGACAGCTTCAGGTGCGTACACGATTTGGCCGTTTCCTTTCTGTATCTGGTCAATGACAGTTAAGTCTGCTTCGATAATATCGGCTGTGCCAGCTTGGAGGGCCGCTACCCTGGTAGATAGTTCCGGTACTAAACGTAGCGAAACGCTATTGAATGGGTAGGTGCGATGTTCCATGGCAAAGTAATCAGGGAAACGCTCATATCTAATTTCTTCCGAATATAGATGCCCGGTTACTGAGAATGGGCCGATATGACCGGGAGAAGGATTTTGCTGAAAGGCAGCGGCTCTTGAGCAAACCTCTTCTGGAGTGCAATTCTCTACCTTCTCACCTTCTGGCAAACTCATCCAGTAGTCTTTATTGGTCACGGTGCCCATAGTCAGATTGTCGATTTCAGACAGTGCTACACCTAGGTTACCAAGAGGTTCAAAAGTTGTTATCTTGAAGGTATCTGGGCCACTCACCGACATATCGGATATGGCACGAGCGACACGTACTTTAGATACGCTGGCAGATTCTTCCGAGATGGCGAAATTAAATGTGAAATCTACATCGTCTACATTCAGTTCATCACCGTTGTGGAATTTAATTCCCTCTTTTATGGTAAATTCCCAACCTAAGCCATCGTCAACTATCTCCCACTTGCTGGCTATACCTGTATCAGATGATAGGACCAGGCTTCCATCCTCCATTTGGCCGCCGATTAGCCACGATTGTGCCAACCTCACATAGGTGTTGTTCTCTGCTTGGTCATACTTGCTATCCCAGATTTCATTTCCCTGTGTGGTGAGCATTATGTTGAACTGGTCTACTGTTTTATAGCCACCAATTGGAGTTGGTGCTGGTGTCGGGGTTGCAACTACTAGCTTTTCAACTTCCGTTTCCACCACTTTTTCTACTTGTTTCTCAACCTCGACTTCCTTGATAACTTCTACTTGAACTTCTTTAACTACCTCTCTCTCGATGATTTCTGGAGCTGCTGCTGATCCGCAAGCGACTCCGAGGATCATTAACGATACTGATAAGAACCATACTGGTTTAGTGATAAAATTTATCAAACTAGTCCTCCATTGAAATATTGTGGTTCGATATGGGTATCAGGTCTTTGGGTTTCAGTAGTACTCTCTTGATTGGGTAGGGGGAGCTCTCATCCACTTTAGAGGGTCTCTCACGAATTCGAGTAGCGATAGTATGCCACGATGCAATAATTCCATGACCTGGAGGGCATATCGTGGCTTGAACAGCGTAGGATTTGTGGCAGGGAATATGTTGATGACGCCAGTTATCAATGCTTGCTTTGTCCAAGCTTCACTAGCAGCGTTATAATAAACTGGGGAACGTGTGACCATCACGATCCTACGCTCTAGGTGCTACAGGTTGTCCGCCCTGCGCCTAGGGCTCTTTATTATCGAATTTGTTTCTGCCTAATGTGATAGATCTAACCGCGTTATATATCGACGATTTGCTCATAGTATATCTTTTAACACTACGATTACCTGTCATTACATTTGCATATTTCGTATAATATATAATATTAAATGCATTAAACTATATAGTAATTCGCAATCCACGCCTTTATTTGATGCCCTAATATATATAATCTGGTGACCTGATGTCAAGATTCATAAGGGGCTCTTTGGTGCCAAATTGTGTCTTGGCCTAACAGAAATGAAGAAGCTTATTTAAATATCTTGGACTTAACCAGTAAGCTGCAGATGATCAATGCGATAATGCCAGATACACCTAACAATACAAATGAGGCAAGTGTTGATAGAAATTCTAATTCTGAGCTGAATGTTGAAACTTGCTTCATGCCAATTGCAACGCTGCCGCTCAATACAGTAATTCCAAATAAGACACGTATTCTGGATGGGTCAACTAATTTCGTTGCTCCCGCTCCCAGTTGAGACCCTAGTGAAGCTGCTGTCAACATTACTATGGCCATGGTGGGGTCAACATGATTTCCAAGGGAATATATAAAGGTCCCTACAGATCCTGTAATGATGATCTGAAACAAGTCGGTTCCTATGGCGACTGTTGTTGGAATTCCTACGACATAGACCAACAGCGGCATTAGGATGAATCCTCCTCCGGCACCAAGCAACCCGGCGAGGAATCCTATAAAGAAACCGATAGATATAGGTATAAAAATGGAAATGCTATCTACTTTTGAAACAGGTAATTTCACGTACGTTGGTATTGGGCTTAGGCCAGGTATCCTGATGTTGTGTGGTGGAATGCGCATGTTCTGGATCCGTTGGGCTAATTTAGCCGTCGAGACAGTTTCCCCATTTTCCTGGTGCTTTCGGGTTTTGAAGAAATCGTAAATGATAAATACTCCCAGAGTAGTTAGGAAAACTATGAACACATATCCTATTACCGGTCCTGCTATACCCGCATCATCTAGCGCGCTGTTTAGATGTTCCGCTAGTATTTCGGCAGGGATTGTTCCGGAAACCATTAGAAAACCCAGTTTGAAATCAACATTTCCCATTCCCTTATGCTTTAGCATATTTATTATGGAAGATCCCATAACAAGGGTTAGGCCTGTCCCAACTGCAAACAGAGGGGGAACCCCGAATACGAGCAACCCGCCAGTAATTAAAAACCCACCGCCGACTCCAAAGAAGCCACCGAGTGTCCCTACAATAACTCCAAGGAACATTAAAAGGAAGGGATTAACTACTATTTCAGCGTTGGGGAAAAACATTGGGTCACTTTGCTGGCCTGGTTAATAACCTGCTGAGGTAACGACATGCGGAAAATAATGATTGCCAAAAGAAATACAGCGTAAGTGCAGTTATGGCTACTGTTGCCATTACAGATATGGACCATATTAAGGGATGCGCAGCGCTGTATTCTGCGAGAAATGTTCCTATCATTTCATACATATTATAGCCCGTATATGGTCGCTGATTAATTGCATTTAGTGTGTCGTTAGAGATAACATTTGATCTGTATGAATACTGGAGTTGTTATTTGTAGAGACAATCATAACATCTTCACAAAACTGCAATGCAGGGATAGAACGTCTTAACGATAATTATGGCTAGTGAATTCTGTTTTAACTTGAATAATACACAGGGGAAAGCGCGTTCCGGGCAATTTGTTACTCCTCACGGAACGGTTAGTACGCCTGCTTTTATGCCTGTTGCTACACAGGCTACCGTTAAAACATTGACTCCTGATGACGTGGTTGATATCGGGGCAGAAATTGTACTCAGCAATGCCTATCATTTATATCTGCGGCCTGGGAACGATATGGTCCAGAGACTAGGCGGATTGCATAAGTTCATGGGTTGGGAGAAACCTATATTGACAGATAGTGGAGGGTTTCAGGCTTTTAGCATGGGAACCCTTAAGAAAGTCAACGACGAGGGTATAAGTTTTAAGTCACACATCGATGGCAGTGATCATTGGTTTACACCGGAAATAGCGACAGTAAACCAAGAGAAGCTGGGTGCTGACATAATAATGTGTCTTGATCAATGTATTGCAAATGGTGAGTCACGGGAATCTGTAGTGAGTGCTATGCAACGGACACATGCCTGGGCTTCGATCTGTTATGACACTCATGTCCTGTCAAGTAATTATGATACACAAGCGCTTTTCGGCATTGTACAAGGCGGGGTCTATCCCGATTTGAGAGAGGAGTCTGCAAAATATATAACCGGTATACCGTTTGATGGATATGCAATCGGTGGATTAGCTGTTGGAGAGTCTAAGAGTGAGATGTATGAGGTGACGTCCTTTGTTACTGAATTGCTGCCAGACGATAAGCCTCGTTATCTTATGGGTGTGGGGTCTCCCGAAGACCTTATTGAAGCGATAGCCAGTGGTGTAGACATGTGTGATTGTGTATTACCTACCAGGGTAGCACGTAACGGCGCTTTGTTTACCAACGAAGGAAGAGTCAATATATCGAACCGTAGATTTGCGGATATGGATCAGCCCTTGTGCGACGATTGCGATTGTTACACTTGCAGTAAGTTTTCTGCTGCGTATCTGTGGCACCTGTTCAAGTCGAAAGAGATACTAGGTTTGAGGCTGGCCAGTATACATAACTTGCGATTCGTCACGCGGCTTATGGAAAATGCACGGATCGCGATAGTTGAAAATACGTTTGAAGAATTTAGGATGAAATTCTGGGATTCTTATAGTCCAACAGATGAATCTGCCAGGTTGCGTCAGAAGGATAGATGGCTGGCTGCTAGAGATGGTGAATAAAAATAAGGGTGCCGGTTTAAGCACCCTTATTTTTATTCACCATTAGTGTCGTTAAGGTGATTAGGTTGTCCCACCGGCTACGGCTGGGACTATGCTAATCTCATCTCCCTCTTTAGTGTCTGTGGATAAGCCACTGAGGAATCGAACATCTTCCCCGTTTAAGTATATGTTTACAAAGTATCTGAGCTCACCATTTTCGTCAATGAGCCTCTCTTTAAACCCGGGGTATTCCGATTCCAGGTTATCTATCATCACTGATAGTATTGACTCGTTCACTTCTACCTTGTCTTGTCCGTTTGTCATTTTTCTTAGTGGGGTAGGAATTCTAACTAAGACGCCCATTGGGAACTCCTTATAGTTATTAGACTTGGGTGTTTTTACTGATTAACCTTCGATTACATCTCCGCCCACTGGGTCTACCCTGACACCGGTGGAACTAACCCATTGTAATCCGCGCTCTATTTCTTCTTTCTCGCCATCTAATTCCAATATTACCCAGCCCATATTTTCACCGATTTCAGCTCTACGGATATTTGTTACAAGATGGAAATCCTGGCCTAGTTTATAGATTACTGGTTCCTTTACTAGGTCATCAGATTCAAATGTGAATCGTACTCGTTGTCTATCCACTTTATCTACCAACCGGATTGAAGTTGTTTAGAGCCTCCTCAAAAGAGCTCAGCATTGGTTTTACTCGCAGAGGATTAACGACCTCTTCCACGGCCTCCTGGGTCTTTAGTCCATTACCAGTAATATAGGCAACAGTCAGCTCGTCAGGCTTAATTGCACCAGATTCTGCAAGCTTCTTGAGTCCCGAAATTACTACACCACCTGCTGTTTCAGTAAAAATACCCTCGGTTTGGGCGAGTAGTTTAATACCCTCTACGACCTCGGGTTCGGGAACGATAGTACCGCTACCGCCGGAGTTCTTAATAACACGTAATGCGTATATGCCATCTGCTGGATTTCCGATGGCAAGGGACTTGGCTATGCTGTTTGGCTTAACTGGCATCACGTGGGACTGGCCTTCTTTCCATGCGGTAACTATTGGTGAACAACCTTCTGCCTGGGTCATATGCATCTTGGTTACTACTGCAGGATGATGCACCGTGTTTTGGTCTTCGCCAAACGACATTGGATCGACACCATCCAGTAGACCGAGACAGGCTAGTTCATTAAACCCTTTCCAAATCTTTGTAAACATTGCACCAGATGCAGACGGGACTATGGCGTGATCTGGAACTCTCCACCCGAGTTGCTCTGCTACCTCGTACCCAAGTGTCTTGCTACCTTCAGCGTAATATGGACGCATATTTATATTAACGAAAGCCCAGGGGTAATTATCACCAACCTCGCTACACAGACGGTTAACTTCATCGTAGTTGCCATCTACAGATACTAGGGTTGGTGCATAGACAGCAGCTCCTATGATTTTACCTCTTTCCAGGTCTGATGGTATAAATACTACTGACTTCATCCCTGCCCTAGCTGCATGAGCTGCGACGCTACAGGCTAGGTTACCAGTAGATGCACAGGACAAGGTTTCAAAACCGAATTCTACTGCTTTAGTTGCTGCGACTGATACGACCCTGTCTTTGAAAGAGTATGAGGGATTTACGCTATCGTTCTTAATGTATAGGTTGTTTAAGCCAAGTTTCTTACCGAGATTGTTGGCCTTGAGTAGAGGCGTGTATCCAGCCATTATATCCACAGGGGTTTCTCCACTGGCTGGGAGTAAGTCTTCGTACCGCCATATACTTAGTGGTCCTTGGGATATTTTTTCCTTGCTTATGACCTGTGAGATTGTGTTGTAGTCGTAATCTACTTCGAGGGGTCCAAAGCAAAAATCGCACACGTTTAGAGCTTCAGCAGGATATTCCCTGCTGCACTCGCGACACCGCAACCCACTTACATATGCCATTATTAATTACCTCCGTGGGGTGGTGGGATTACGCAAACCCACTACCTATCATAGCGGACAGCATCGGTGATCGTAACAAAGCGCCTAATTCATGTCAAGAAACTAGGGGCAGCGCTCGTACGAAGATCTTCACCAATATGAGTAATCATGTCTTATTTACTTGCCTGAACGTTGCATTTTTCGTAAAATCGGGTTGTGATGATGTGGTGTGGTCGAGATATGCGGCCTGCTGATATATAGTCCAACTCTTTGGAGGCCGGAAACATGTTTAATTTTCCTCTATTGTCACTACCTTTTTTTTCTTCACCCATGGGGTCTTACCAGTTTGCTGGTGGAGAGTTAACAGAGATAGTGATCCATATACTAATCCAGTTGGCAGTCATACTGTTTGTGGCCAAGGTCGCTGGTGAACTTGCGTCGCGCTTCCTGAAAATTCCACCCGTTTTGGCAGAGCTAGCTGCTGGAGTATTGATTGGTCCCTTTGCACTCGGAGGTATTGCAATCCCGGGATTTGGACCCCTTTTCCCGATACCAATGATTGATGGCCACGCGGCTGCAATACCCGTCAGTAATGAGCTTTTTGTTATAGCTCAAGTCGGGTCTATATTCCTGTTATTTGCTATAGGGCTAGAAACTAATCTTAAACAATTTCTTCGCTACGCAGGTCCAGCGACAGCTGTAGCACTTGGAGGAGTACTCATACCATTCTTCCTGGGCGCCTGGGCTACGGTAGCGTTTGGTTTTGCAGGTCCAGCTGGAATATGGTCACCTTCGGCACTCTTTATTGGGGCGATAATGACCGCGACCTCTGTTGGTATTACCGCGAGGGTATTATCAGACCTATCGCGACTTGACTCTCCGGAAGGCGTTACTGTTTTAGCTGCTGCTGTAGTTGATGACGTGCTTGGCATATTGGTTCTTACCGTGGTGGTTGGACTTAGCGTTGCGGGCAGTATAACTGCTGCCGGGGTAGGATTGATTGCCTTCAAGGCAATTGCGTTTTGGCTAGGTTTGACAGTTGTAGGTATCCTGGTAGCGCCATATATAGAGCGCATTGTAAACCGGTTTAAAGTTAGTGGTGCTGGCCTAGTGTTAACTGTTGCATTGGCATTATTCGCCGCGGGTTTGGCCGAGATATTTGGACTCGCCTTTATCATTGGTGCTTTTTCAATCGGTCTTGCTTTATCTACTACTAAGATGGGCCACACCGTGGAAGAACAGATGATTCCCGTCACAAATATCCTGGTTCCAGTATTTTTCGTGGTCATGGGGATGCTGGTAGATGTTAGTTCCATGATGAACGCCATATGGTTTGGCTTAGTAATATCTCTCTTGGCTATACTTTCCAAGGTATTTGGATCTGGAATACCAGCCCTGTTTAGCGGCTTCAACCTGAGGGGCGCTAGCAGAATTGGCGTAGGAATGATGCCTCGCGGTGAAGTTGCCTTGATCATTGCGGGCATCGGTCTCACAAACGGTATCATTGGCCAAGACCTTTTTGGCGTGAGCATAATGATGACTGTCATAACCACGCTACTCGCACCGATAGTGCTAATTCCCCTGTTTAAACGTGGTGGTGAAGGAACTAGGAAGCCTGGTAGTGACAATAAGTCCTAGATTTATGGATTAGAAAATTATTTATTTGCAGGTGAAGGATTATGATAGGTGTTTTAACCCATCATTGGGCTAAAGAAGACAAGATAGAAGAAGCTAAAAAACTACTAGACGGAAATGGTCTTGCACAGAGTAAAGCGCCTGGTTTTGGATCGAGAGAAACCCTCTACTCGCTCAGTGACCCCACTAAGATCACGACCCTTGTAACCTGGGATAGTAATGATATATACGACGCCTGGAGAGCCAGTCCCGAGCGTGTAGTTGCTATGCATGGCGCCGAGGAATTATGGTCTAGGGCCCCAGAGTCAGAGAGATTCGAGGTAGTTTAGCTAGGTGATGGCCCATTCTAAAGTAGAATGTTGTCCAGCTTTTGCATATCGAGGTGGTCTTCTATAAGGTTCTTGAAGTGCCTGATTTTCTCCACGTTATGACACGCTGACTTGCCCGTTAATCCTTCGAGTGACTGGGCTGTATTCATGGTGTTACTTTCAACCATTATTAGAGGGATATCAAGGTTACGGGCTTCTATCTGGACATATTCTGTAGGCTTCCCGCCGCCGGTCATGACAACACACTTGGTGTCTCCTTTAAAGCAGGCCATGTGGATGTCGGGTCTTTCAGCCCGGGTGATCACGGCCTGGTTATTGTGCCTGCAGAAATAGTTTGGACCGGAGTCCATGATATTGCCACCTATCAGGAATTTTTGTACTAGCTGCCTTGTGTTTTCAGGTTCGTCAAACCAGGTTCCATCCAGATGATCCAGTATCTGCTGGATTTCTACGGATAGCATGAACCGGTCTTCCGGTATCGCACCTATGATTGACGTCTCATTATCAGCGGGATCTGTAATTTGCGAGCTGACTAGGTTTGACCTGTGCAATGGGTAGCCATTAATTATTATCGCTTCTTGTGATGAGGGATTAGAAGAAAGGTTATCTTGTGCATTCTTGTCCCATCGACTAACCAGGATTCGTTTTCCTCCTGTAATGCCGTGGAGGGCTTGTCCAAGAGCGCCATCAGCTGAATCAATGTCAGGACCTTCAATAAATAGAACGTCTGAAGTGGAGGCATTTTTTTCGATATTAGCCTTGAGGGTTTGTTCTAGTTCTGGTGTTATAGGACCACCAGGCGGGGTCACTGGGTGTGCGGGGGCGGATACCCCTAGGAGTTCACTGGCTATGAATGGAGGGTCAGGGTCTTCTGAGGCGCTACTTGAGAATGGCTTGTAGTATGAGACCTTTTTTCCTTTTTCTCGAAGATATAAGCTAAGGGCCCCGATAATAGAGCTCTTCCCTGATCCTTGGATATTCCCGTCCACCTGGATAATATTCATCTGTGCTGATTAAATCTTCTTTCAATTATGATGTCTAACTACTATAACTAATCAGTTACGTCTTTCCAACCAGTATCCAGTGGGTCGAACCCGTTGGGAAACCTGGTGCTGTCGTCGTATTTTGCCATGCTTAGATCTGATCTGTGTAGGCTTGCCTTGTCGAAGTTCGCGTTTCTCATGTCGGTCATTATCCACATTGAATCACGGATCATGGCCTGGGTGAAATTTGCTCCTTCTAGAATAGCCCTGCTGAGATCTGCTCCGTTCATGTTTGATGCTACAAAACTACCACCAGTTAGATTGGCGTTTCTCATGTCCACTTCGATCATGGTTGATTGGCTAACATCAGCTCCAGTCATATCCGCGTTCATGAAAGATGTTCTCATGGTCCGTGAGTGTCTCAAGTTAGCGTTCAATAAGGATGCGCCCCTAAAATCTGCCCAGTGAAGGTTTACATTGGTCAGGTTTGCGTCGTTGCAGTTGGTATCTGCAAGGGATGCTCTCGCCAGGTCAGATCCAGTTAAGTCAGCTCCTTCTAGGTTAGATTTGGCTAAGCTTGCGTTGGTAAGCTTGCTATCGACTAGGATTGCTCCCTTTAGGTTCGCTCCCCTAATATATGCGCCCACTAGGTCTGACCCCGATAAATCAGCACCCTCTAAATCAAGGACTGATTCAGGATTCTTTTCTTGCCACTCTGATATTGCGTCTGACCCGTTTTTAACTATCTCGACATGTTCAGCATTAGCCACGGTTTAACTCCAATCGTTTGAATCTAAACAAACTTATACATTGAGACTACTCACTTAGATTCAAGTTTAATAACTAGGTTGGTCTGTTCTGGATCTTTAAATACACACCGTGTATAGGGTTAGGGTTTTCTAAGCGTTTGCAGTCTCTTCGTCGACCTCGAAAATTTTCTCCGCGATCACCATCTTAAGTTCATTGGCACGGGTGAGATTCGGATATACTCCGTCCTCGTCCTTGCGGTCGAAAATTTTCTCCCCGTCTAGGTACACTTCAAGCCTGCCGGCGTCAGCCGGTGTAAGCTTTACAGCTATATCTCCTGGGTCTTGGGACCTCCAGAATTCGGTTGCCAACCACGTGGCAACAGCGTGGTACCCTCAAGGTACACAGTAGACTACTTCTACTTCTACTTTTCCAAATTGTGCTCCGGCCATGGTTCTCCTCCGATAGGTATTCTCTTAGTCACGAAGTTTAATAGATTAAATAACTGAATTCAAGGAAAGTTATTATAAAACAAAGAGGCCTCACTCAGATAAGTGAGGCCTCTTTGTTTTACTTACCAATTAGCAGTTTGTTAACTTACTATTGCACTACCTTGTCCAACAGCGGTAGTGTTTCCGTCCTGGTTTTGACACGCGATGTCCACGGTAACCATTGTACCGCCGTCGACTTCTTGGCTGCTGTTTAGGTTGCCACTAATTGTGACGGTATCTCCCTCTTTAACAGGCCTAAGGAACTTAAGATTTACGACACCACTATGGTGGAACGTATCAGCTCCGAAGAACTCTCTGAGTAATTCCGATGCGAATGCTACTGACATCCTACCGGATGCTATAGGATATGTCGTACCTAGCCTCTGCTTAGCCAGTTCGGGACTGTTATGAATGTTCTCTCGGTCCCTGATTCCACATGATTCAAACTGGTTTATTTTTACCTGGGTAATTGATTTGGTAATCGAAGGGATTGCCTTGTTTTCTAACCCTGTGGATGCCATTTCTTTCCCACCTCATCTGGTTTTTTCATTTGGTATGTGCGCATTTTCTCGATAAGTCTGCCGTCTTCATCTGTAGCAGTAGCCTCAATAACAAGGTATGGCTTATCTCTACGGGTGTACTTGTCGTGAACACGGCCCGTGACCTTTATTATCTTGCCAGCTACCGGCGGATTGTGGAATTCCATTTCATTACCAGCGTTCACCCCGCCAGTATTATCTTCGTAGGCTAGCCCGAGCGCAGTTGCGTCATGCTTAACTGCTATTGTCGGAAACAAACCCGCTGGGTCATCTACTGATTTCCTGTATTCGTCGATCATTTCCTGGGTGAGCAAGTATTCGTATGAGCCTAGCTCTTCACCGATCACGAGGTTGTCATACACTAATTCAGGTAAATTTTCTTGTGCCATATACGCTCTCCATTATTAGTGAAAACACGATACTGCAATTCGAATTCCAAGTCAATCAGCGGCGTTATTTATTAAGGGAACTTATTCAGATTGTATTTGATGCCGTGGCAGACTGGCGGCGGTTTGTAGCATAAATGATCAAATTTTCATGGCCTATGTCATTGTATATCCTCTATAATGGGATGCCAGTGGAATAATCTGATGGTGGATGTGCTTAATGGAATTGACATTTGAGAGAGGCGATCAATACCGTCCAAAAGGTCACGCATTGGTGTATTTTCGTGTCAATAATGAGCCGGACACGGTTTATGTGACCTATATCATTTCACTTCCCGTTAAAGCAGACTTAACTAAATATGTCCCGCCGTTCCTCGCCACACATCTAGGTAGTATGCCTCTAAATGATTTCTCGGCTTTTGCCATGCCACCAGTCCCCGAGGCGGTAGGTAGTTTTGAGGATGTAGAACGGTTGGCCCGATTACGAGATGATGATATGGCTTACGCGGACAGTATGTTTTCGTTTGATCTTCCCCGAATGATGGAAGCAGTAACAGAGGCTGTCCAGGTGTATTCGGATTTGTGTGATCAATACTTCAACCGCGAATCTGGGAACACCGTAGATTCTGGTGAAACACTCGGTCAACTTCCAGAGTCTGATACTGGCGATGATTCTTCTTACCAGGTAAATGAGGTTCTTTTCGGTCTTATGAGCGAGGCGGACAAGCTGGCTGAACTTTCTAGGCTTCTAGGAAAACTTAGGTTTGCTCAGGACGGAGCAGACGCTAATATGTCAGGGGAAGTAAGTGATGAGATAAAATCGCTTTCCAAGTTTCTTCCAGGTCAATTCAAGCTTTCTCAGCTGCTGGCTGCAGCCCAAGATACATCCAGGAATGGTGAACGGTTAGCGCAATTGTATCTAGACCGATGCTTTAGACTGTCTTCTGGAGATTTTGGTAAGGTAGAAGCGATAGATGACGAAATTAGTTCGATAGAATTGCTATAAACGATCCACATATCGCCACTTTTGTTCTCGTTGACACTATATTCCCTCCCGCGTAAACTTTGATTATCTGGTTCAGAAGCTGTGTCATTTGAATTCATTGGCTTCTGGTAGCTTATCGCAAATCCCCCAGAATTGATGTTATTAGGAGTATCTATGTCCTTTTTGATGGAGCAGGATCCTGAGGTTGCTAAGGCCATCGAGCTAGAAGATGTTAGGCAGCGTGACAGTATAGTTTTGATCGCTTCTGAGAATTATGCGAGTAAAGCAGTACTCGAAGCACAATCAGGTGTAATGAATAACAAATACGCTGAAGGTTATCCAGGCCGGCGGTACTATGGTGGATGTGAAAACGTAGATATAGTTGAAAGACTAGCCATAAGCAGGGCCAAGGAACTTTTCGGAGCAGATCATGCAAACGTTCAAGCTCATAGTGGTGCTCAAGCTAATATGGCAGCGTATTTCGCTATCTTGGAGCCTGGTGACACTGTCATGGGGATGAGACTAGATCAAGGTGGTCATCTTACTCATGGGGCGTCGGTGAACTTTTCAGGGAATCTTTATAATTTTGTACCTTATGGTGTTGACGAAACTAGCGAGACTATCGACTATGATGAAGTTGAAAAAATTGCAAAAGAACATAAGCCCAAAGTAATTGTCGCTGGATGTAGCGCGTACGCCCGTATATTAGATTTTCCTAGGTTTAGGGCAATTGCTGACCTTGTTGGCGCGAAGCTAATGGTAGATATGGCGCATATTTCAGGTCTCATAGCTGGAGGTGCCCACCCTTCACCTTTTCCGCATGCTCATGTGGTTACATCCACGACTCAAAAAACTCTTAGAGGTCCACGCGGAGGTCTTATACTGTGCGAGGAGGAACTTGGCCGAAAAATTGACTACGGTGTTTTTCCATATGCCCAGGGTGGTCCTTTCATGCACGTGATTGCAGCTAAAGCCGTGTGTTTTGGAGAAGCCTTGACCCCAGGGTATGCGAATTATGCATCGCAAATAGTGGCAAATGCTCGGGTTATGGCCCAAGAATTATCCGAGGCAGGATTAAGACTAGTGTCTGGCGGGACTGACAATCATTTGATACTAGTAGATTTGACTCCCATGGACATTGACGGGAGGGATGCGGAATTGGCCATGGAAAAAGTTGGCATAAGCGCAAATAAGAATGCTATACCAAATGATCCAAAACCACCGAGAGTAGCCAGCGGCTTACGATTGGGAACCCCTGCTATCACTAGCCGAGGATTTAAGGAAGAGGAATCTAAACAAGTTGCGGACTTGATAGTTCGAGTTCTTACGAATATGGGTGACGAACAGGTTGAAAATAAGGTCAAGGAAGAGATAAAAGAACTAACCTCGAAGTTTCCAGTACCTGGATTAGACACATAAGTTGAGAGCATTACCCAGCGATGCTATAATTCTTTGATTGTAAATAATGTATAGGAGTTCCAGTTGCGCCACTACGAACTAGTCACAATACTGAGTCCGATGCTTAATCAGACTGAAGCTACGGAAGCTTGGGGTCAGATTAAAGATTTCATTACTAACCGAGAGGGAGAGATTGTTCGAGAGCAATCTTGGGGAACCCGCAGGCTTGCGTATCCCATCCGCCAAGGTTCATATAACTTCTTAGAAGGTAATTATTATCTCACTAATTTTTCGACCGATAGTCCATTCAACATAGAACTGGAAACGTTCTTGCGGTTAGATGAGAGGGTCCTAAGGTCTATGGTGATTGCTGGCGATCCGCCACCGCCACCGCCTCCAACACCTGAGCCAGTTGCATCGGTTGAAACTGAGGCAGCTGAGCCTGAGGAGGAAGCTACTGCGGTTGCAGAGGAAGCTACTGCGGTTGCAGAGGAAGCTACTGATGGGCCGGATAACTCTGAAGAAACCGGTGAGACTGATACTGTCGTTCAAGACCCAACAAATGAAGTAGCGTCGGAGGAGACTGATAATATCGAAGAAACTCCGACTGAATCAGATGAAGCTGCGAATTCTGAAGTCGAGTCTGAAGAAGAATCTGTAGAAACTGAAGAATCCAGTTAATAAAGAAGCTGACGTTATAGGGTAAGCTTGTAGCTACAGCAATGTCGGCGGCAAAAACTTACGAGGCTGGTTTGAACAAGATAATTGTTATAGGAAACTTAGGTCGTGATCCGGAAATGCGGTACACTGCCAGTGGTCAAAGTGTTACGTCTTTCAGTATCGCGTCAAATCGGCGATACACTACGGCCTCTGGTGAACAACGTGATGAGACAGAATGGTTCAATGTAAATGCATGGGGGCGATTCTCTGAACTCTGTAATCAGTATTTGTCGCGCGGCAGGCAAGTTTATGTTGAAGGTCGGCTTAGCAGCCGGACTTATGAGGCTCGAGACGGACAAACGAGGTTCGTAAATGAAATTAATCTAACAGATATCCAATTTCTGGGCGGATCTGGCCCCGGTGAAGACCGTGCTCCATTTACCCAGGATTCATCGATGGGGGATTCAGCGCCCCCTCTTGATGACGTAGACGACTTACCATTTTAATCCCTTTGGGAGGAGATATCTCTTTATGACTACACCAGAAGAACAAACAGTTCCGGGAACTCAGGAGGCCGCGGTTGCAGCGGTTCAACCAGAGGTGGCCGGAACTCCTGCAAATGCGCCGACTGGCGCTCCTCAGCAAGCAGCGCCCAGTCCTGTTCGTGAAGGAGGCCAGAGGCCAGAAGGAGGGGGATTTAGACCGTCAGGTCCTCCGAGAGCTGGCGGAGGATTCCGTCCGGGTCAGGGTCAACGCCCAGGTGGAGGACGTCCAAGAGGCAGATACGCTCCGAGACGGAGAGTATGTACGTTCTGTGTTGAACACGCTAAGAGCATAGATTATAAGGATGTAGAGAGACTCCGGAGATTTATCTCTGATCGTGCCAAGATAGAGCCAACTCGGAAAACTGGCGTGTGTGCAAAACACCAGCGATTGCTTTCTACAGCTATTAAGAGAGCGAGACATATAGCATTGCTTCCGTTTGTGCCTAATCCAGGCATTGGTATGGGTATGCGGAGATAGAGTCGCGATCCTAATACCTATGCTATAGCGTAATTCCCTGGTTTCCAAGCTGCAAGTTTCTATAGCAAGCACAGATTAATCCTTAGAGGTCTTTGGTATGAACCTTCCATGGCGCCGCCGAAATGCGGAAAATGATGATCAACCTGTAGCTTCTAATAGGCGACAGCGTGCTACAACAAATTCCACTAATAATCCTGCTCAGCCGGTCTTGGTTTCACAGGAGAAACGCAGACAGAGGATAGCTATACTGGTCGGAGCTTCCCTGGTACTCGTTATATTATTAATTGTAGGTATGGGTTTTTATAAAGAGTTTGTTGAGCCACCGAGAGTTATGGCAGGGTCTATTAGAGGCGAAACTTTTACGATGGGAGACCTTGTACAACGTTTACGGGTCAGACAAGGTATAAATCGGTATGAGGGAGGGTTCGTTGACTTATCAGTAGATCCATTCCAGTTTCTGCAAGATCTCTTGTTTGTAGAAATTGTCAGGCAGGCTGCACCGACTCTCGGGCTAGATGCGAATGACGAACTGACCGATCAGGCACTTAGAGGGCAATTTTACCCGCAGATCCCTGAAGGTCAAGAAAGTGATGAAGAGCAACTAGAAAAAGAATTTAGAAATACATACCAAGGCTTCTTAACCCAAGTGAGACTGTCTGATGAAGAATATCGGGATATGATACGAGACCAAATATTGTTGCTCCAGTTGAGTGGTTTGCTGAGTTCAAGCATACCCGATAAACCAGATCAGGTTGAAATGGAATGGATTAGAATTGATTTTGAAGTGAATGTTATTCCAGAGGAGGTTAAGAATCGTCTTAACGAAGAGGAATTCTCAGATGTGGCAGCAGAGTTTTTCAACCCCATGGAATACGGTGATCAAGCTGGATATGTAGGTTGGGTGCCTAAAGGTGCTTTTCCGGATCTAGATCCACATTTATTTGGTGACGAAGATAACGAACCGCTTCAGCCGGGTCAAGTCAGTGAACCTTTGTATGGTGGTGATGCTACTTATATCTTGCGGGTTATATCTTCAGCAGAGCCACGTGAATTAACTGCTAGGATGAGGGTTAAACTAACTAAACAGTTGGTACATAAGTGGCGGGGCGACCAGATGGAGAGAGGCTCAAAGGAAAAATGGTTAAAAGTAAACTTTGATAGTGACAGATACGCTTGGGTCGCTGAACAAGTCCGTATAACCGCGCCAAGAGTAGATAACAAAGAAGAAGGAGAGGGTCAGGGCGGCTTACCTTAGCACCCTCATAATCATACGTAGTGAAAGCAATAAATATTGGGTTAATGGGTCTTGGTATTGTTGGGGTTGGTGTTGCTCAACGTCTTCTTGCAGATAATCCCCAAATATCTAATAAGACGGGAAAAGCACTTAATCTAGCCCGTGTTATGGTGCGAGACTTAAATAAAACTAGAGACATAAAAATATCGCCGGATATTATTACCACTAACCCTGAGGATATATTATCTGACCCGAGCATAGATATTGTAGTAGAGGTTATGGGAGGGACGGACCCGGCGAAAAGTCTTATAGTAGAGGCACTTTCACGAGGCAAACATGTTGTCACGGCGAATAAAGAAGTAGTGGCAAAACATGGCCCTGAATTACATCGTGTAGCTAGGGACAACGGTGTGAGCTTGCTTTATGAGGCCAGTGTGTGTGGTGCTATTCCTATATTGGGCGTCCTAATGAATCCTTTGCTCTCCAATAGCTTTACAAACGTTCGGGGGATCATTAACGGTACCAGCAATTATATCCTTACGGATATGGCTCATAATAATGCTAACTTTGATATTGCTTTAAAAGAGGCACAAGATCTCGGATATGCTGAAGCAGACCCGACGAATGATGTAGACGGTTTTGATGCTGTATACAAATTGTCTATATTGGCCTCTTTAGCGTTCCGATGTAGAGTGTCACCAGATGATGTGTATCGAGAAGGTATAAGAGATCTAAAATCACAAGACTTTCAATATGCAAGCGAATTAGGTTATGTAATTAAGTGTTTAGCAGTAGCGGACAGAACAGGAAGTGCGATTCAGGCCAGGGTTTATCCTGCCTTGATACCTGCGGAGAATATGGTAGCTAAAGTCGACGGTGTTTATAATGCGGTCGAAGTGTCTGGAGACTTATGTGGGCAAGTGTTACTTCATGGCTTAGGTGCAGGTCGAGAGCCTACTGCTAGTGCTGTTTTGGGGGATGTAATACAGATTGCTAGCCAGATGTCAAAAGACGGCCTGAGGTCACAGTTTGACTATCTAGAAAACACATACAGCGTAATGTCCATTGATGATCTAGAGACTAGGTATTATATAAGATTAGTAGTGACTGATACGGCCGGTGTATTAGCCCAAATTGCAGAGATCTTAGGAGCTAGGGCAATTAGCATAGCTTCAGTCCTTCAAAAGGACACTTTTCCGGAAGAACAGAAAGCTGAGTTGGTTATAACTACGCATCCAGCTTATGAAGCTTCTGTTCAGAAAGCCTTATCGGAAGTACATGAACTACAAGTTGTCAGCGACATTAGTAACGTTATTAGAATTGAGGCTTAGTATATAAGCATTGTTAGATCTGAGGTTTGCTTATTAAATGCGGTATAGCACTATCAATACTACTTACAAAGATTATTAGATGAGTTCAGGAGTAATAAAAAAATACTGGGAGCATCTTCCAGTTACTGATAAAACACCTCTTTTAAGTCTTGGAGAGGGTGATACACCTTTGGTGAAATCCAGCCATATCGGAAAACAGGTAGGCTGCGAAGAACTTTATTTCAAGCTAGAGGGGTGTAATCCTACCGGCTCTTTTAAGGATCGGGGAATGGTAGTTGCGATGGCTAAAGCACTAGAATCAAAAAGTGTTGCAGTAATGTGCGCTTCTACTGGCAATACTAGTGCTTCCGCTGCCGCCTACGGAGCTTATTGTGATCTGCCGGTTATGGTATTAATACCGAAGGGTGAAGTGGCCCTAGGTAAATTAGCTCAGGCAATGGCATACGGAGCCAAAATAGTAATGGTAGATGGTAATTTTGACGCTGCTCTCCAGTTAGTTAGGGAATTTACAGAGCGGCATCAAGTAACCCTGGTTAATTCGGTAAACCCAAATCGCCTTGAAGGGCAGAAGACAGGAGCTTTCGAAGTCGCCGATGCTTTAGGTGATGCTCCAGATTATATGTTCATACCTGTTGGAAACGCAGGAAATATCACGGCATACTGGAGAGGATTCAAGGAATACAAGGATCTTGGGAAAACTGCCACACTTCCGAGGATGATGGGTTTTCAAGCGGCAGGAGCTGCTCCAATAGTCATTGGTGAAGTAGTGTCTAATCCGCAGACTATAGCATCTGCAATAAGGATAGGTAATCCGGCTAGTTGGGAATATGCTTTAAATGCCCGTGATGAATCTAACGGATCGATAAATTCAGTGACTGACGATGAGATATTAGATGCGTATCGTATGTTGGCATCCAAGGAAGGTATATTTGGTGAACCTGCGTCTGCCGCTTCTGTTGCAGGTTTGTTTAAAGCTACCGCTGAAGGTTTGGACTTGAGTGGGAAAAGAGTAGTATGCGTGATCACAGGGAGCGGACTGAAAGACCCAGATCTGGCAGTAAGTAGCATTCAGTCGGAAGCTATCGAAATACCAGCTAATATGGATAGCTTAGAAAAGATTGCATTGAACTTGGGATAATATCTAACATGCGCGGCGAGGTAATATTAGTCAAGAACAGATAACAAGGGCAGTTTTGTCTATCCTGGAAGCAGTAGGTGAGGATCCTAGTAGGGAAGGCTTGTTGGGAACACCATCGCGCGTGTCGGAGATGTACTCTGAATTATTTTCCGGTATTGGGAAGGATGCTTCCAGCGAAATTGATGCTATATTTGATGAAAATTATACAGATCCTGTGGTACTGAATGGACTTAGATTTCACTCTATTTGTGAACACCACTTGCTACCCTTTTTTGGACAGGCCGATCTTGTATACATCCCAAATGGAAAGATTGCTGGTATTAGTAAGCTGGTCCGGTGTCTTGATGTATTAAGTCGTAGGCCGCAGGTTCAAGAACGGCTGACTTCTCAGTGGATAGATGCGGTATTAGATAAACTTTCTCCTAGTACGGTGGCCGTAAGGCTGCAAGCGGAACATTTGTGTATGTCGATAAGAGGTGTGGAAAAACCAGGTACTTTAATGACTACAACGGCTTTTCGTGGAGATCTTAGGAACGACGGGATAGGAAAAGTAGAGTTGTTGAGATTGTTGGCAGGATAGGCAACGAATGGAAATTACTAAGATACTAGAGATTAAAGATGCTCATGAAGTTTGGAGTAAGTTGCTGGAATCTTGCCCTGAGAACACGGTTTATCTTACTCCGGAATGGCAGGAGACATGGTGGTCTTCTTTTGGTCAGGACAAGGAGATGGCTGGATTTTATATTCAAGGAGCAAGCGGGGCCATTGGAATTGCCTCACTATCAAAACAACAAGACACTATATCTCTACTGGGGAATTCTGAGACATTTGATTATAACGATTTTATTATTGCACCGGGATACGAAAAAGAGTTTTTTGAAACCGTATTAGATCATTTGGAATCAGAAGACTTTAATCGTCTAGAACTATACTCACTTAGGGAATCATCGCCTACGTTGTTCTATCTTCCTCAACTGGCTCGAGATCGAGGCTACACTGTAGATATATCTGAAGAGGACGTAGTTCCAGGATTGGAACTACCCCAAGAATGGGACTTATATGTGGCTTCACTGTCCAGGAAGGATAGACATGAATTACGGCGCAAATTTAGGCGGTTAGAATCGTTACCGTCCTGGAGATGGTACATTGTCGAGGATCAAGATTCTGTTTTAAGCCATGTAGATGAGTTTCTTAGATTAATGCGATTGAGCGCAATAGAGAAATCCGAATATATGAATGCTGAGCGGGAAATATTCTTTCGACATATTACTAAAACCATGGCTTCCTTGGGTTTGATTAAACTGTTTTTCTTGGAAATTGATGGCCTAAACGTAGCTTCGAGCTTATGTTTTGATTACGGTAGATCAAGACTCTTATATAACAGTGGATATGATCCTGAGGCCAGTTATTATAGTGTGGGATTATTAATGACTGCCTTGTGTATAAAGGATGCTATTAATCTCGAATTCCAATATTTCGATTTTCTACGTGGATCTGAGCCTTATAAATATCATTTAGGAGGAGTCAACCACGATATATTTAGTATGGTGATAAGATCATTGTGATACCACGTAGAGTAGCTCTAATAAGTTTTCATGCATGTCCGTTAGCCTCGCCTGGAGAAGGCAAATCGGGAGGCATGAACGTATATGTATCGCAATTATCACGGAGTTTGCACAAATTAGGCATAGAAGTAGATATATTCACACGAGATCACCATGGTTCCCATATAGCATGTGATGTTGATCTAGATGGTGTGAGGGTTATTCATCTTCCTGGTGGCGATGTCGATGCATCAATGGATGAGTTATTTGGATTTTTACCAGAATTCTTGGTGAATATGCGTAACTTTGTCGGAAGAAACCAGATTAATTATGGAGCTGTTCATTCGCATTATTGGTTATCGGGCTGGATTGGCCGGTTATTTGCGCAGGAGATTAAGGTAAATCATGTGATTACTTTTCACACTCTTTCGTTGATTAAAATGCAATCAAGGCCTGGAGAGTTTGAGACTTTACAACGCCAGGATACGGAGCGGGAGTTAATTTCCGATACTCGATCCATCGTAGCATTTAGCCCTCATGAACGGGATGCTATGGCACGGTTATACGGCGCAAATTCGGATCATATAAATTTAGTGCCATGTGGGGTTGATTTAGGAACGTTCAAACCGATCAGTCGTGAAGTGTCTCGAGGGAATTTGGGATTAAACGGAGATAAAGTACTGCTGTATGTGGGTAGAATAGAGTCTTTAAAAGGACTAGATTTACTGGTTCATACTGCAGCACAAATTCGAAATGTTGATGATATTGATGGGATGAAGGTTGTGGTAGTTGGTGGCGACGACGGGAAAAGCCATGAATTAGACCGAATAAAAAAGCTAACTCAAGAATTAAATGTCAGTAATATTTTTGACTTTGTTGGTCGTGTAGATCAAGATGAACTGCCTATGTATTATAGTGCTGCGGATGTATGTGTAGTACCGTCTTTTTATGAGAGTTTTGGGCTTGCTGCATTGGAATCTATGGCGTGCGGTACTCCTGTCGTCGCCTCGCGTGTTGGGGGTCTTTCAACTGTTGTGAAACATGGTAGCACTGGATATTTGCAATCCTGGAGATGTCCGGAAGCATTTGCAAATTCTGTTGAAATGATAATGTCGAGTCAGAATCTGAGAGATAGTATGGGAATAGCTGCTAGGAATCAAGCTGAGACGCTAGGCTGGGATAATGTTGCAAATCATATGATCGATATTTACGGCATATAGGCCCTCCAAAAATTATATATTGCAAGGACGGCTAATGCTCTTAAAAAACGCTGCACGTCATATACGGACCACTCTAATAGCTGGATTATTGACTATATTGCCTATAGGCGTAACGATATTTGTCCTTAAATTCTTCTTCGAGTTATT
>CAZVRK010000010.1:0-43788 GCA_964629875.1 uncultured Dehalococcoidia bacterium
TCTCTTGAATTTGAAAAACTGCGGACTCAGCTAGAACTGGAGGGTTTGTTTGACGAGTCGAGGAAACGACCCTTACCAGAATTTCCTAAAGTCATTGGAGTAGTTACATCCGTATCAGGTGCTGTATTGCACGATATTACCACTGTCGTAACGAGACGGTATCCTCTGGTGGATATTTTGGTATCTCCGACGTTGGTTCAGGGAGATGCAGCTCCTGAAAATATCGTACAAGCGATCAATGATTTAAATGTAGATGGGAGATCTGACGTTATAGTTGTTGCCAGAGGAGGAGGCTCGTTAGAAGAACTCTGGGCCTTTAACGATGAAAAAGTCGCACGAAGTATATATGGAAGTAAGATACCCGTTGTAAGTGCCATAGGCCATGAGACAGATTTCACTATCTCGGATTTTGTGGCAGATCTTCGAGCTCCAACACCGTCAGCAGCAGCGGAGATAATAGTCCCTGATGTCATTAACTTGAAAAGGCACCTGTATGGATTAGAAAGTCAGATGAATAATATTATGGATTCCAATCTTGAATCTATTCGGGCTGGCATAGAGATTATTAATGGAGATTTAATACGGGCGCTGCCGGATATCGAACTTTTTAGACGCTCAATAGATGATCTGAGTAGGGAACATGATACTTTCTTTCAATACATGATCAACATGCTTAATGTTCGAGTGGATAGTGCAGATAAACAACTCGCTACTCTGAATCCTACAGCCACATTAAAGAGAGGATTTACAATCGTTGAAGACCAGTACGGTAGTGTTGTGAGGTCTTTTAACGGTGTCCGAGAAGGCGAAATCTATTCACTCGTTTTTGCTGACGGCTTGTCGCAGGTCCAATCTGCTGATAAGAAGCTATAGTAATATCTACGGGTTTCGCTAAATACAATATTCAGGTGGATACATGATGATAGATAAATCTTTTGATGAAATACCGGATGATATTACCGCTCTGGCCTTTGAAGAAGCGTTCAAATTACTTGGAGAAGTAGTTTCATCTCTAGAAGAAGGCGGGTTGGCGTTAAAGGACTCAGTGGAATTGTATAAAAAAGGGATGATGTTGACTAAGCATTGCAATGACCTTCTCAACAAAGTGCAAATAGATATCACGAATATAAAAGAGCAATTTGAAGAGTCCTGATATAGCATAATAGGTTATGGTAGTTAGGGCATTGTTTGGATCGACTTTTAGTGAGGCCTGATAGGGATTTGATAAATATAGGTTGGTTTTCGAGCGGTAGAGGTGAGGGTTCGCGAGGTTTATTAAGTTTTATAAAGGCCCGGATAGATGATGGGCTTCTGAATGCCAATATTCAATTTGTTTTTAGCAATCGCAGTAAAGGGGAATTTGCAGGTTCAGACGCATTTCTAGATTTAACGGACCGCTTAGGCATCCCGATGTTTACTTTCTCATCTGATGCTTATCGCCAAAATTATACGGGCTCACGTAATGCGCGACGTGAAGATTACGATAAAGAAGTGTTACACATCTTATCCGGTCAAATGCCAGATATATGCGTCCTTGCTGGGTATATGTTGATATTGAGCGAAGGGATGTGCTCTCGATTCCCTTTCATAAATCTTCATCCGGCTTTACCTGACGGTCCCATAGGTACATGGCAGCAAGTGATATGGGATCTAATATCTAGCCGAGCTAAGAAAACTGGGTCCATGACCCATCTGGCGACATCGCAAGTTGATAGAGGCCCCGTGATTTCTTACTGCACTAATAGCATAGTCGGTACACCATTTGACGAAGCGTGGTCAGAAATATCTGGCAAAAATTTGGAATCTATAAGAAATAATTCAGGGGAAGACTTGTTGCTATTCCAGCTTATAAGGCAATCAGGGTACTCCCAAGAGCCATACTTAATCTATGAGACTCTGAATGCTATATCAGAGGGGCGCATTGATCTAGATAATAGTGAAACTTCAAATAACTCCTCTAATCCTTTGCCACTATGTCTAGATGAGGAAATTACAAGGTCTATGCTTCGGGATGGCTTAATTTAGATTTATTATGCAGACTTTTGTATATCATTTGCTGGGAGTTTAAACTCGATATTTAATTTGTCTATCAAGGTTGGAGTGCTTTTATCTAAAATGCAATCTCTGTCAACGATACATTTGGATACATGGTTCATTGAAGGAAGTTCATACATTACGTCAAGCAATGTTTTTTCCACTATGTATCGTAATGATCGAGCTCCGGTATTCTGTGTTAATGCTACCTCAGCCGCAGCTTCCAAAGCGTCTTCAGTAAATTCCAGTTCAATGTCATCAATGTGAAATAGGTGTTGATATTGCTTAATGATTGCATTTTTAGGCTGTGTTAACACTTGAATTAGAGACTCTTTATCCAAAGGTTCTAATTTGGTTACTACTGGTAGACGCCCAACCATTTCTGGTATAAAACCAAACTCCAATAGGTCTTCGGGAGTTATCTGGGTTGAGGCGTTTTTATGTTCATCTTCTTTTTTCCTGGCGTTACCCAAAAAACCCATTTGGTCTGAGGTTGTTATCCTTTTGGATACGATGTCATCTAGGCCTTCGAAAGCTCCGCCACATATAAATAGTATGTCATTGGTATTGATCTGCAAGAATTCCTGATGAGGATGTTTTCTACCACCTTGAGGTGGTACGTTAGCGACGCATCCTTCTATTATTTTTAGAAGTTCTTGCTGTACACCTTCACCAGACACGTCTCTAGTGATTGATCTATTAACTCCTTCTTTGCGTGCTATTTTGTCTAGCTCATCTATGTAGATGATTCCGTGTTCAGCGCGAGAGATATCCCAGTCTGCTGATTGAATTAATCGGAGTAATATGTTTTCGACATCTTCCCCTACGTATCCGGATTCAGTTAACGAAGTAGCGTCACATATCGCGAAGGGTACTGATAAAGTTCTTGCAAGCGTTTCAGCTAATAATGTTTTGCCGCAACCGGTGGGACCAATCAATAAAATATTTGTTTTTTGCAGCTCAACGTCAGAGGTTGTTGAGCCATTCCAAACTCGTTTGAAGTGATTATAAACTGCGACGCTGAGGATCTTTTTGGCTTGGTCTTGGCCTACCACATACTGGTCTAGGTTTTGATATATAGATTTGGGGACCAGATTCTGGTCAGTGGTTGCTGTATGTGATATGGGGTGGTTTTTAGAGTGTATGAGTTGCCCGAGAACCTTGACGCAATCGTAGCATACTGTAGCTGCGCTTTGACCTGCTACTATTAGGTTATTTCTACTATGCTCTTTTCCGCAAAATGAGCATAGTAGGTTCTTAGGACTACTTCTATTACTGCTACTGCCGTTAGCCACGTTTAATCCAGTGTTTCTCTATTAGCGTTGGGTGTTTTATTCTTTGCTAGGTCCGCTAAGGATTTCGTCTACTAGGCCATATTCCACGGCTTGCTCTGAAGTGAGGTAAAAATCTCGGTCAGTGTCTCTGGCTATCTTTTCGTAATCTTGCCCTGTATTTCCGGCTAGTAAAGTTCGAATTTTGTCTTGCAGTCGTAGGATTTCTCGGGCTGCTATTTCAATATCAGTGGCTTGACCTTGGGCTCCGCCTAAAGCTTGATGCATGTGTACGGTAGAATTAGGTAGGCAATAACGCTTCCCTTTAGCTCCTCCTGACAGCAATACAGTGGCCATGCTCGCGGCCATTCCCAGGCATATTGTAGATACCTCACAGTTAACCAGTTGCATTGTGTCGTATATTGCTAGTCCTGAGCTAATAACCCCGCCAGGGCTGTTTATGTAAATGCTGATCCCTTTATCAGGATCTTCTCTTTCAAGATAAAGAAGCTGGGCGATTATCACGTTTGCGATTGGGTCGGCAATTTGAGTTCCCAAGAATACGATTCGCTCTTTAAGCAAAAGGGAGTATATATCAAAGGCTCTCTCGCCTCGGGGGCTGGTCTCGATAACCATTGGTACTATATTCTGTGGCGTTACCATGTTATTACTGGGAACAACCAGTGGTGAGTGGTAGGGGTTGTTCAACATTTTTATCTATACTCCTTATTTCTCTTCTTCGTTTTCAGTGTTGGATTCCGTGGCTATTTCATCGTTAGATTGGTCGGGAGTCTGTTCTATTGATTCATCGTCATTCGATCCCGCAGCAATTCCTTGAGATATTTCGACTATGCGGCTCATTATTTTTTGATTTAATAACGACGATCCTATATTGCTCCTGACAGCATCAGAAGATAAATTTCTCCGCATCTGGTCTGCATTTTCTCCTGCAGACTCAATTAGCGAATCAACTTCATTCTGTATGTCTTCTTCTGATACCTCTAACGACTCTGTCTCAGCTAGTTTTCTCAGTACGAGAAATCTAGTTAGGCGCTCTCTCGCTGTGGGGCGTAACTCCTCTTGAAATTCTTCTGGGGTTTTCCCTATATAACTCAGGTACGTGTCCATGTCGAGGCTCTGATTGCGAAGCATGCGTTCTCGTTCTTGCTGCATATTCTCGACTTCTCGCTCGTAAAGAAGTTCCGAAGCTTCTATCTCGGCTAGGTCAACCAGAGCTACGAGAGTTTTGGATTCTAGCTCTCGAGTAGCTTCAGTTTCGGCTTCGTCGGAAAGTCGGCCTGTAACATGAGAGGTCAATTCTTCGAGAGTATCGTAGCCATCGCCTATTCCTTTGGAAAACTCGTCATCGAGTTCGGGTAATACTTTCTCTTTAACCGATAATATTGTCAAATCAAAAGTGCATTCTTTGCCAGCGAATTGTTCCCGAGGATAATCCTCAGGTATTGTTATAGTAAATTCTTTGTTTTCTTGGTCTTTCATGCCTTCTAAATTTGTAGCAAAACCAGGGAAAGGGAGCACGTTATCTTCTTGGGGGATATAATCTATTCCTTCATCGTTAACGACTTGTTCTCCATCTATGGTTCCAGTTACCGTGATATTCAAAAGGTCCCCGTATTGAACTGGTCGCTCCACAGGCTCCCATGGAGCTGACTCTTGTCTTAGTCTCTGTAATACATCGTTGACTTGTTCCTCTGTAATTTCTACGGGTTCTTTTTCTACCCGTATATCTTCATATTCACCGAGGTTAACAGTAGGCTCTAAGGGTATTACAGCTTTGAATGTAACAGGTTCAATTTCAGTAATTTCGATTTGAGGTTCTGCAAAAGCCTGAATGTCTTCATCTCGTAAAACTGTATCAAGGGTTTCTGGAATCAAGTAATCTAGTGCTTCGTTGAGGAGAGCCGTCCTGCCGACATAGTTTTCCACAATGCTGCGTGGAGCTTTGCCTTTTCGGAAGCCGGGTATGTTAAGACGGCCTACAGATCTTCTGTAAGACCTATCTATAAAGGGATCCTCTTCTTCAGGGGTCATTTCTACGGATAGTGTAATTTCTATCGAGTTAGCTGATTCTTTAGTGACCTTCAAAAATGTTCTCCAGAAAACTAAAGTTTTCGGTATTCGAACGTGTAATCGGATACCGTTACGTGTGCTTAAAAGGACATCGGCAAGTATAGCATAAACGGTTTTCTCGTGGAAGATTTTGTGAGTGAAATATATAAATGACTGTATTGGGCGAGTTGCGACCCTTTTTGATGCTATCAAAAGAGTCTAAAATGTTACTTTTCTTAAAAAAGTATCAAATTGGTAAAAACTTGTATTATTTTCTCATTGACGTGGTATTGACAAGATTGATAACTTCGCAAGTGTGATGTGAGGAAGGGTTCGGGTTAACTGGACTTAGTTGTCCTCTTCTTTATTGCCGATCTGATGTAACGTCAGGTTTGGCCCTGTTAGATTTAAGCTCGTAGAGCTAGTCTGTAGATCGTTTGGCGTAGCTGGCTTAGCAGATCGCTCAGGTAATAGTATTGCTGGGTGGAGTAATTACTCGGTTGCTAAGGTCTGGTGAGGCAATGCAGTTATCGCTGTGTTTATTGAGAATTAACGTTCTAGGAACTAATGGTATGCAGGCTACAGCTTATGACATTAATGATTCTGAATGTTTCTATGAGAGCACCGGTAATACACCTGTGCGGATCGTATCTATGGATGATATGAAATTTCATAGGCCCGTGTTAGTTTCTGAGGTTATCAAACACTTAAACGTTAATAGGACAGGAGTTTATGCTGATTGTACCCTTGGGCAGGGAGGCCATTCACTAGCTTTATTGGAAGCATCTGAGCCAGATGGTTTGGTTCTTGGTATTGACCGAGATGGCAGCTCTGTGGTTGAGGCGACTTCAAGACTGGATGTGTATTCTGAGAGGTTTACAGGAGTTCAGGGTAATTACAAGGACTTAGCGAGTATTGCTAGTCAAAATGCGTTTAGCACCTTTGATGGGATTTTGCTTGATTTAGGATTTTCCTCAAAGCAGATAGATTCTTATGGGTATGGACTCAGTTTTCAAAGAGATGAATATTTAGATATGCGCTTTGATAGGGAATCTGATTCTATGACTGCGTCTGATATTGTGAACACCTTTGAGGAGACTGAGTTAGCTGATCTAATCTACTTGTATGGCGAAGAAAGAGCCTCACGGCGTATAGCACGAGCTATAGTACGTAACAGACCTTTGCACACTACGAAAGAACTATCGGAAGTCATTCGTAGGACTGTAAATAGTCAATCCCGTATTCATCCAGCTACTCGCACTTTTCAAGCCCTTAGAATCAGGGTCAACGATGAACTTCAAAGCTTAGAGACGGGACTGGCAAATATTATCTCGTTGCTGAGCTGTATGGGTCGGTTAGCAGTGATAAGTTACCACAGTCTTGAAGATCGGATCGTTAAATCAGCATTATTTAAGGAATCGTCGGATTGTATTTGTGATCCTGGATTAGTCGAATGTATTTGCGAGCATATTCCTCAGCTTCGTCTTATAAACAGACGGGTTATAAAACCCACGTCCAGCGAAATTGCGTCGAACCCGAGAAGTCGGAGTGCTCGCTTAAGAATTGCAGAACATATCTGATAGGGAAATATTGATTCAGTAGCCCGCCAGAGTCAATTAGCATGGTGGAGAATTTAGAGCATTAGGCTCGAAGGATGGTAAATCAGTGGCAAAAGAAACGTATTACGCTGCGGTGGATGTTGGTACTAATAAGGTCAGCTCCATATTAGCAAGAGTAGGATCTGAAGGAGAGCTTAAGATTTTAGGCACTGGGATATCTCCTTGTTATGGTGTTCAGAAAGGCAGAGTAGAAAGTATTGAGGAAGTGAAGTCGGCTGTCGCGTCTGCGCTTGCGGAAGCACAGAGATATGTTGGTAGAGGAGTAATATCATCAGTCTACGCAAGTATCAGTGGCAATCATATAACGTGTATGAACACTAAAGATACGCTTCGGAATAGTGAGTATGTAGATGGTCTAACCGCTCAACATTTGAGCGAGTTAATGAAGGCGTCATTGCCTAATATAGATTCCTCGAAAGAGATACTGCATGTTATACCTATTGGGTATGAAGTAGATGGACTTTCTGGTGTTAGGAATCCGTTCGGATTGCACGCTAATGATGTTCAAGTCGAATCTCACGTTGTAACTGGGGATGCAACCATAATAAAAAATACTGTCAAAACCATTGAAGCTTGTAAAGTAGGAGTGAATAGCCTGGTATATCAAGGGTTGGCCTCCTCCGAAGCGACTCTCACTGGAGATGAACGAGAGATGGGAGCTGTCTTGGTTGACATCGGTGCAGGCACATCGGACATCTGTATTTATAGGTACGGGAGCCCATGGTATTCCAGTGTTGTTCCTGTGGGAGGGAGCCAATTAACTCGTGATTTATCTGTGGCTTTGAGAGTTCCTTATTATATGGCTGAGGAAATTAAGGTGAAATGGGGCCACGCGTTTCCTGAAATGGTAAAAGCTGATGAGGAGGTGGTTATACCAAGCGTGCAGGGGCAGCCAAAGCGTGTGGTGAAAAGACGGGGCTTATGTGAACCTATTCACCAGAGGACGTTAGAAATATTGAAGCTCATAATGCTCAGAGTGAGCCAGTCAGGGCTTCGACAATTGCCCAATGGAGGACTAGTTATTACCGGTGGTACTTCGGAATTGCAAGGATTGCAAAAGCTTGTTGAAGATAATCTTGGAGGGCCAGTCAGAATAGCAAATCCTTCAGGTATAGCAGGTTTGCCGACTCAGCTACAAAAACCCGGTTTATCGGCAGCGGTCGGTACATTGATTTGGGGTATTAAGCATCAGGGGGAAAGCCGCGCTTATAGAGAGCGGGACCGATATAACTACGGATATAAATCTCTATTGAATCGATTAGGTCGTGTAAGGGATAAAGTGTCTAACAGATAGTTATGTCGGACTGACTAGTGATGCGATGGTGACAAGTGTGTGGTTGGTGGGATTATACATAACTCTATAGCTAACCTAGACACCATCAAGAGAGTTCTAAAGAATACAAAATCTTGTGGAGGGTCATAATTATGGTATTAGAAAATTCAGCGTCGTGGGAACCTAGCAATGAGCTAAGCGACAATCTTAATCTCGTTCCGGAAATTGCTAGGGGCGTGCCTATGATAAAAGTCCTCGGAATTGGCGGAGGTGGAAGTAATGCGGTTAGCCGCATGTACAAAGAGAAACTTCCTGTGGTCGAATATTTTGCCATGAATACCGATGCGCAGCATTTGTTTAGATGTGATGTAGCTCAGAGAGTCGCGCTTGGTCAGAATTTAACCAGGGGTCTTGGATCAGGAGCGCAACCTGAGTTGGGTAGGCAAGCAGCCGAAGAATCTAGAGCTGAAATTCAACAGGCAGTTGAAGGAGCGGACATGGTTTTTCTGGCTGTTGGAATGGGAGGTGGAACTGGCACTGGAGCTGCCCCCGTAGTAGCGCAAATTGCAAAAGAATCGGGTGCTTTGACTATAGCGGTAGTGAGTCGTCCATTTTCATTTGAAGCAGCCGCCCGTCGTAAAAATGCTGAGGAAGGGATTGCTAGGCTAAGGGATCATGTGGACACATTGATTACTATTCCGAATGATCGTCTTCTGGAAATGAATACCAAAGACGATCAGGCTTTCACTTGGGAAGATGCTCTTAAGATGGCAGACTCGGTTCTTCATCAAGGTATCCAGGCGATTGCGGAAGTAGTGACCGTTCCAGGTGAGATCAACGTAGACTTTGCAGACGTAAAAACAATATTGGCCGGCGCAGGTCCTGCTTGGATGGCCATTGGAAAAGGAAAGGGCGAAAATCGCGCAGCTGATGCTGCCAAGATGGCAACCAAGAGTCCGCTGTTGGATATCGCTATGGACGGGGCTAAGCGTATTTTATTTGTTATCACAGGGGGATCTAACTTGACACTTCGAGAGGTGCAGGACGCCGCAAAGGTGATAGAAGATATGGCGGACCCAGAAGCGAATATTATCTTTGGTACTAGTAGAGATCCGCGGCTAGATGATGAGGTCAAAATAACAATGGTCGCAGCTGCATTCCCGATAACCCAGGATAATCAGCAGATGAGGGAAGAAGAATTACAAAGGCTTTTACAAGATGTGTCGTCTCAAACTGAAGACGAACTGGATGTTCCTAGTTTCCTTAGACCTCAATCGGGAGGTCGGAGAGGATTTTTCCGCTAGGGAAACTCTACGTAAGTAGGTCAGTCTGATTGCAAGACGGAGATAGATATCCTGGTGTAGTGTGGATGTGTACAAACCCGCTAAAGGCGGTGTCAATGGTGATAGGGTCTTCTCCGTCTTGTATGTTAAAGTAGTTAACAGTAGTAGAGGAATATTCTCGGAGGCTTTAACGCAATAATTTTTTTTCTTCTATCCTAACAAATGAGTCCCGAGAACCATTTTATTGACCATCCCCCAGAAGGGGGGTGGTCTTTCTCTTTTATAGAGAAGGACTAGCAACCCAATGTAATACTTGCTTAATACTTGTTGTAGTAAGTTAACCTCAAGGAATTAATGATTTAACATCGAAACTCGTAGTGATTCTATATTGACTTTCACTTATCGACTCTAATACAATCTCGTCTACTATAAGTTGTATGTTGAAACAACGCCGATACAATATTTAGTATTTATAAGAAAATTTTGAGAAAGTTTTAAAAAAGGTGCCAAAGTGAAGTGCCCGTATTGTACTTCTACAGAATCAAAAGTAACAAATTCTCGGGAAGCAGAGAGCGGAACCCGCAGAAGGCGTGAATGCCAGTCTTGCAATGAACGGTTCACTACCTATGAAAGAATTCAGGTGGCAGGTTTGGTAGTTTTAAAAGAAGACGATCGACGGGAAGAGTTCAATAAAGAGAAATTGATCGAAGGCATAAGAAAGGCATGTGCAAAGCGTCCGATATCTCCCAAGGTAATAGAGAAACTCGTTGAGGAGATAGAAACAGAACTATATGGCAGTGGTCAATGGGAGGTTTCGTCTGAGAATATTGGTGAAATAGTCATGGAAAGGTTAAGAAGACTGGATCGTGTCGCTTATATCAGATACGCCAGTGTATATCGAGACTTTACAGACATTGAGAGCTTTGAGCGGGTGGTGAAGGATTTGCGGGAGGATGAAACACGGCTCTCCTTGCCGCGACTAGGCAGTAAGAGCGCGCAGCGTAATGTAGGAGCGGGTTCTAAGAAGCCTAATAAATACGGAAACAAAACACCCATTATAAAAGGACAAGTGAACTTATCTGCTTAAGAGAGTAGGGAGTTCAGAGGAGATATTAAACTGATGAGTAGTAGTGTCCAATACTCGGCTCTCGCAAGGCTATTAAGCCACAATAATAGAGCACATGATTTACAAGAGATAATGAAGCAAAGTTTGGTTCCAGTCGGGTATCCATATCAAGTTGATTTAGAATATCAAGAGTTGCCGATTAATCCTTTTGCTGAACTTCAGGATGAATTTGAAAAAGAAGTTAGGGCTAGTTTGGTCACGTGTTGGCTAGCTATTCCGGAAACAGACGAAGATTAAAGAAAGAGATATCCATTCAAATGAATCTAGTGACATCGGGTTAGGGAGAATATTCGGAGAATGTGATACAACTTGGATTATAAAATCTAAAGTTTTACACAATATAATAAGACCACGAATAGCTAGGTTTCAAACGAATCAAAACTGCAGGATATAAGCAAGGTGTTATTTTGGAAAGACAAATAAAATATATAGTGCAAGTACAGTGTGAACCTATACCTATTGGTTTAGAGGATACTATACTTAAATTTTTGAGTGATTATTTTAATGTGACCGCGTGTTCTATAAACAATCAAGGGATGATACTGGAACTCAAATCAAATCACCCAATAGCTTATGGTGCAATCAAAGACCTAGCGGATTTAATAGTAGAAGTTTTGAACACGAATGGCATAGAATTTAGGCAAGGTGTTATTAATCGAGTTGAACAAGGTTATGCGCAATTCGTATATAAGGTAATTAATTCAGAAATGATTGCCAATTATATATTAGGATTATGTAGAGCCTGGAGTTCTATTGTGGGTAATGCTGTGAAAGACATAATAGCTAACATGTTTGGTGGGACTCGTCTGGTTCCTGAGATGTATTTCCATGGCGACGTTCTGTTAGATGCTATGCTTTCGGCTCGGATCAAACATCTTTCGACAGATGGAGTGATAGACTGAAGTCAATATTAGTCTAAAAGTTTATATAGAGTGATTGAATTAGTTGAGGGGGGTTGTTGAAGTGACAATTACTAGAAAAGATTTAGAATTCTCTACACCGGAAATTAGAAGTAAAGTTAGAAATGCTCTCAAAGAGTCGGGAATGGCGGATCAAGTTAATGAGAGATCTAATGAGTTGACTGAAAATTCCAAGGTAGTGTTGCAGAGGAGATATCTATCGAAAGATAGAGAAGGTAATGTCCTCGAAGACCCTGATGGTATGTTCCGTAGGGTCGCGTGTAACTTGTCGCAGGCTGATCTTAACTACGGTGCCACACAAATCCAGAGACGATCTACTGAAGATGAATTCTATGATGTTATGACACGTCTTGAATTTCTTCCAAATTCACCAACTTTGATGAATGCAGGTCGTGAATTACAACAGTTGTCTGCCTGTTTTGTATTACCAGTCGATGATTCTCTAAGCTCTATTTTCTCTCGAGTTAAGGAAACGGCTCTAATACATAAAAGTGGTGGAGGTACAGGATTCGCCTTTTCTCGGCTCAGACCAGAGGGTGATGTAGTCGGATCTACTGGTGGAGTTGCGTCTGGACCTGTGAGTTTCATAAATGCCTTCGATGCTGCTACAGATGTCGTGAAGCAAGGCGGAACACGTCGTGGCGCCAATATGGGTATATTGAATGTGAATCACCCAGATATATTGAAGTTTATTACAGCTAAAGAAGACGGTACGAAATTAACTAATTTTAATATCTCTGTGGCTGTAACGGAAGACTTTATGGAGAAAGTTAAGAACGATGAGGTGTTTGATCTCGTTAATCCTCACGGAGGGGACATTACGGGTCAACTTAATGCTCGTGAAGTGTTCGAACAAATGGTCCAGTTAGCGTGGAAAACTGGAGATCCAGGTATCGTGTTCCTGGATAGGATTAATCGAGATAACCCTAATCCCCAATTGGGCGCTATAGAATCTACAAATCCTTGTGGAGAGCAACCACTGCTTCCGTATGAGTCGTGCAACCTCGGATCCATCAATTTGGCTCGTATGGTCACTTTTACTGACAATGATGTGGTAATGGATTGGGATAGACTAGCCAGAGTAACTCACACAGCAGTACATTTGCTAGATAATGTCATAGACATGAATGAATATCCTATCTCAGAAATAGCTGACATGAGCCGGACTACGAGGCGTATAGGAGTCGGGGTCATGGGCTGGTCAGATTTGTTAGTTGAGCTCGGCATAAGATACGATTCTCAAGAGGCTCTAGATCTTGCGGAACAAGTGATGAAGTACATACAAGAAGAGAGTTACAAAGCCTCTGGTAATCTAGTTGATTCCAGGGGGACATTCCCCTCATGGGAGGGCAGTGCATACAATAATAGTTCAACTAGTCAAAAGATGAGAAACTCTGCACCAGTCACGATAGCGCCTACGGGTACAATCAGCATAATTGCTGGAGCTTCCAGTGGGATTGAACCTTTGTTTGCTTTGTCATATGTGCGTAATGTCATGGATAGGACCAAACTGGTCGAAGGTAATCCGTATTTTGAAGCGATTGCCAAATCTGAAGGTTTTTATTCTGATACTCTAATGCAACAGTTAGCGGAATCAGGTAGTCTGGAACATCTAGAAGTCCCTGAGTGGGTTAAAGAACTGTTTAGAGTATCTCATGACATAAATCCAGAATGGCATGTTCGAATGCAGGCCGCATTCCAAAAACATACAGATAATTCTGTTTCAAAGACAATTAATTTTCCTCATGATGCGACTATTGACGATGTTCGCCAAGCATACATGCTAGCTTATGAAACGAATTGTAAGGGTATAACAGTATATAGAGATGGTAGCAAGTCTGAGCAGGTACTGAGCACTGGAGATACTTCTAGGCATTCTACTGACGCTAAAGAGAATGTAGACATAGCAGATATACCGTACTATAGGGTACCTAGGGAACGGCCCAGGGAAATAAGGGGCGTTACTGAGCGTGTCCGTACCGGTCATGGCAATATGTACATTACTATTAATTTTGATGAAGAGCAGTTGCCGTTCGAAGTCTTCAGCACTTTAGGTAAAGCTGGAGGGTGTGATTCTGCGCAATTGGAAGCAATATCTCGTCTAGTTACCCTAGCTCTGAGGTCTGGAGTTGATCCTCAAGAGATAGTCAGCCATTTAAGAGGAATTACTTGTTGCCCTGCATGGGATGAGGGTACTTTAGTCCGCTCAGCCCCAGATGCTGTGGCTCTCGCGGTGGAGAGACATCTTGGACAAAATGGACATGGTTCAAACAGGTTGGCTACTGCAGAGCCTGTCGCAACGCAATTAGGTTTCACTACAGAAACTGACGATGCGATATCTAATGTAGTTTTTGAAGGTGGTAGGCGATGCCCTGATTGCAATGGTCCCGTGATGTTTCAAGAAGGGTGCGTGAAATGTATAGACGCATTTTGTGCTTGGAGTAAATGTGACTAAACATGGTCACTGTTGTATTTATATATATCGAATTGACCTGCTTGCCATCTGGAGATAGCTATGTCTGACAAGCCTGCTATAGCCATCACTATGGGAGACCCGTGTGGTATAGGACCAGAAGTCGTTGTAAAAGCTCTATCTGATCAAAACGTCTATTCAACTTGTCGCCCTATCGTGATAGGTAATGTTATTGCTATGGAGACGGCTGTTCGTAGTTTGCAGAGCGCGATGTCTGTGGTGGAACCAACAGATTTATCTATCGCGGGTTCAGACAGCTCATGTATAGATGTTGTAGATATACATAATCTAAACCCAGAGGATATTACTATTGGTCAAATAAGTATTCCCTGTGGGAAAGCGGCAATGGAATGGGTAACCAAAGCTGGGGAGATGGCTCTGACTGGTGTTGTAGATGGTATAGCTACCGCACCTTTGAACAAAGAGGCAGCAAGTTTAGCTGGATATCAATCCATTGGTCATATGGAGCTTCTACAGGAATTGTCTGGGTCCAAGACAGTAGCGACCATGCTTCTTGCAAAGAATTTACGAGTAGTGCACTTAACTACACATAGGTCTCTGAAAATAGCATGTGATTATGTCAAGAAGGACAGGATATTAGAGTTCCTGAGCTTGACGGATCAGAGCTTCAAAAAATGGGGTTTCTCAGATCCTCGAATAGCTGTTGCGGCTCTTAATCCTCACGGAAGTGACGGAGGTCTTCTTGGTAACGAAGAAGCAGAACAGATTGCTCCGGCAGTTGAAGAAGCACGGAGGAATGGGATAAATGCATCAGGTCCTGTTCCAGCTGATATAGTTTTTCATCAGGCTATTAATGGTCAATATGATACGGTTTTGTGCATGTACCATGACCAAGGGCATATACCGGTAAAAGTGTATGGCTTCGAAGAAAGCATAACTGCTAATCTGGGGTTGCCGTTTGTTAGAACATCTGTAGATCATGGCACGGCTTTTGACATTGCTGGAAAAGGTATTGCTGATCATACTAGTATGCTGGAAGCGATCAGATTGGCTGTTGGCCTATCAGTGGGCAATGGACTGTCAGATTTCTGATCCCGACATGGACTGGATGTCGGGTTTCGTTGTATAAATGCATTTTAGTACACTGTATATACAGATAGTATGTACAGCTCCTACTCTATCATTCGATTGTATAAGGATTTTGTTCTATTAATTACTTTTTAAAGCTATATCGGGTAATGCTATAATCTTTTAAACGAAAAGTAGGCTGTTAATATGAGACTTTCTTTCATCGGCGGCGGTACTATGGCCGAAGCTATTCTCGGAGGTATTTTAAACGCCAGTATTGCTGTGGCCAAAGATATATGTGTTGGAGAAGTCGTAAAATCTAGACGAGAGTATTTATCCAGCACTTATGGGATAAATACGACGGATAACAATATAAAAGCTATCGATGACGCAGAATTGATAGTACTGTCTATTAAGCCTCAGGATATATTATCTGTTTCACAGGTCATCAAGAATAAAATCTCGAATGATCAAACTGTAGTTTCTATTATCGCAGGCGCGGCAATAAACACATTGTCTGGATCAACTGGCCATAATAAAATAATAAGGATTATGCCTAATACACCCGCGCAGATTGGTAGCGGAATGAGTGTTTGGACAGCATCAGATGAAGTAGATGCCGCTCATATAGAATTGACCAAATCGATTTTGTCCACTATCGGCGAAGAAATCTACGTCCACGATGAGAAATACCTTGATATGGCGACAGGACTTAGCGCTAGCGGGCCAGCATATGTATTTCTGATTGTCGAGGCGTTGATAGATGCCGGAGTTTATGTAGGGTTACCCAGAGATATGGCAAGGAAGTTGGCGTTGCAGACCATGTACGGAAGTACGAAATTGATTATGGATACTGGAAGACATCCTGGAGAGCTAAAAGATATGGTAGTGTCTCCGGGGGGAACTACGGCTGAAGGGGTACAGGTGCTAGAAAAGTATTCTGTACCTGCTGCATTGGTAGAAGCTGTAAATAGTGCGTATCTGAAGTCTATAAGATTGGGAGAAAAATAAAATCTTATGGGGCTCGTGCAACTTATTCATTTTGTATTCACCTTATTTTATTTGGCTATATTGGGACGAATCATCCTGTCTTTTATTATTCCCATGATGGGTGGACGGCCTAATCCGATTTTAATCAATATATATGAAATATTGGCGCAGGTTACAGAACCTATACTAGGGCCTGTACGAAAAATTATACCCACTGTAGGAATGTTGGATTTTAGCCCGTTAGTTGTAATAATAGTTTTGCAAATTATTCATGAGGTTTTGATAGCTGCCTTGTCTTAAAATATTGGAATAGTTCTTCTAGTGTTCGCATTCTGATATGGACTGTTGATAAGTGAGAAATGCAGATAATGATCAAGATATTACGATTGGTCTTTCCGCTGTCGATATCGGGGATCAGCCGGAAAGTTTAACCGGTGCTTATTTAATCATTTTGTCTGGCTTACCTGGGACAGGCAAATCTTATTTTGCTCGGCAGATAACTGAAGTAGTTCCGTGTGTTGTAGTGAGCAGTGATCGTGTGCGAAAAGCCTTATTCCTACACCCAAAATACACACGAGATGAACATTCCAGAGTTTTCTCCGTCTGTCATGAGATTATCAAAGGCTTACTTATACAATCTTATAAAGTGGTTTTCGATGCGACTAATCTGAATGAGGGTTTCAGGAAACCTTTGTATGATATAGCGAATGAAGTCCGCTGTCCGTTGACAGTTGTAGCCATATCTGCGCATTTAGATATTGTCAAACAAAGACTGCGTTTGCGTATGGAACTAGATGACTCTAAAGATTATTCAGATGCAGATATCAATGTGTATTATTTTCTACGCGACGGACGGCAATCTATATCCGCCCCTCACATTGAGATGATATCCCCTAGAGATAATTCGCGTGTGCTAGAAGAATTAATTAGTCGATTTCAGAATGTTGACGATTTTTCTGATTCTTAGCTTCAGAAGCTCCTAATGGTATAATCGTCTGAATTAGCGCCAAACAGAATATCCGGAGGTGTTTACTATGCCACAGACTACTGGCCTTGGACACGTTGGTATCCACGTGAATGACATAGCGAAAATGCGTGATTTTTACACCAGAGTGATTGGGTTGCAAGTATCAGATGAAGATCTGGAAGGAGCGAATAGGAACGGCGTGGGTATGTGTTTCCTTAGTTCTGATCCAGTAGCAGAGCACCACGAGTTTGTATTGGTTGAAGGTAGATCGTCTGAAGAAGATACTCAATTGGTACAGCAAATGTCTTTTAAAGTTCCAGCTATACAGGATCTCAGAGACTATAAACAACTAATTGAGACAGAGAATCTTAAAATAGACAGAATAGTGAGCCATGGAAACGCTTTCGGTATGTACTTTTTTGATCCAGAAGGGAATCGGGTCGAATTATATTATAGGACAGGCTTTCCTGTACCCCAACCTCATGGAGATCCAATAGACTTGAGCAGGTCGGACGAAGATCTTCTAGCGGATGCTAAGGAAGCTCTTTTCGCTAAAACACGATAGCTAGCCTAGACTTGGTCATACAATCACAAGTGATACGCGCAACGGATATTGGAACGGCGTGATGACTCAATTACATGAGTAGTAAATAAATTGAAAACTCGTGCTAATGCCGTCAGATATGCAGATATGCCGGCCAGATACCACTACTGGAGATGGCGTGTCCTATTGGTGTTCGCGTTTTTTTATTTGTTCGTGTACCTCGGCAGGTTTAATTTCTGGCCTATCTCTCCACTTGTCAAAGACGATCTGAATTTTAGTTATTTGCAGATAGGTATAATTAATGTTTGTCTTCTTTGGGGATTCGGCTTAGGCGATTTATTTCACGGTAGATTATCAGAATATTATGGCTTTCGAGTTTGGATTGCCCTTGGGGCTATAACCACTACTTTATTTAATCTCCTAGCCAGCTTTGGCACTTCGATTTGGAGTATAGCCATTCCTTATGGGATAGCAGGGTTTTGTAACGCTGCTTGTTGGGCTCCAGGAATCAGCATGATTGCCCAATGGTGGCCTCGCAAAGACCGAGGGTTAGCTCTTGGGATCATTGGAACTGCGTCTGGTGGGTCTATGCTCCTAATGTGGTGGATTGTTGGGTATGTTGGTATTGAGTTTGGTTGGAGATCAGCGTTTAGATATCCACCGATAATAGTTTTGATACTGGGGTTTGTCCTTTACTTCTTAGTACGGGACCGTCCGTCTCACGCTGGTTTTCAAGAGTATATAGAGGAAGATGTAGTATCTTCCACACCGGAACTACCAGGTCCAGGAAAACTCACTAGACTAGGACCCTACAAGTCGTTACTTAAAAATCCTAAATTTCACTTAGCAAGTCATGTTAAAGGGCTTGAAAATGTGGTGAAGTATGGACTTACTACATGGATTCCACTTTACTATTTCGAAGTTGGTCAACATTCGATTGAATCTACTATATTATTGACTGCTATTCTTCCGCTGGGATATTTAATAGCACCTCCAGTCTCCGGGCTAATCTCAGATCGATTTTTGGATAGCAACAGACGACCGATGGTAATAACGTCTTGTATTGCAAGTGCTGTTGTCTTGCTACTAGTGGCCATCATCCCTCCAGATTCATCCTATATTGGAGCAGTGCTTCTATTATTGGGAGGTCTCAGTATTGGATTGTCACCCATGTCTACTCTGGCCGTAGATATAGCTGGTAGGGATATGGCCGCAACTTCCTCCGGATTGTTAGATGCACACGGATATGCTTATGCGGGTCTGCAAGCTTTGCTTTTTAGTATTATCCTAGATATGACAGGTAGCCCTTGGAATATTGTATTTATCTCTATGGCCTTGGTAAGAGTGTTATCAGTGGCAATGATATATAAAGTGCGTGTCTAGTTGAGCTGGTTTTTCATGATAGTTAAAGTATTCACTTCTTGGGTAGAGCGTTTATCTATGACTGCAACTATAACTTTATTCGTAGCATTTATCATAATCGTTATTGTCTTAGGCGTTGGGTTCAGTCCTCCTGGTAAAACTGCTATTCGCACTAGTTTTTTTGTTACACAAATCTTGGATCTTCCGATTAAACCCCAAACTTGGTTCGCTGACACGCCAGTTAGAGAAAAAGTAATGTATCCGGGTCCTAACGGAGAATTGGTTTCAGACGTCTATTCTTTAACTGGTCACGAGCCAAGACCGGGTATTTTGCTCTTTTTAGGAGCTAATGCTGCGGGTAGAGACGATCCGGACGTAATCCGTCTAGGTGAAGCTCTAGCGAGAGCAGGTTTTATTGTAATGTTTCATTGGTCTCAATCTATGGGAGGGCAAAATGAATTAGACTCAGGTGAAATAGAGAATCTGGTTTGGGCTTTCAGATATTTAGTTTCACAATCCACAGTAGTTGCTTCAAAGACAGGTATTGGTGGCTTCTCTGTAGGTGGTTCGTTTGCGCTTATAGCTGCCAGCGACGCTAGAATACGAGACGACATAGCGTTTGTTAACTCATTCGGCGGGTATTTCGATGCCCATGACTTGTTCTTGCAAATAGCAACTAGGTCTATTATTGATAAGGATACTCAGACCGATTGGAAGGTAGACCCGTTAACCCTTAGAGTGTTTTCTAATGAGATCATCGGATCACTGACGAATAACTATGAAAAAGAACTGTTAACAGACTTGTATGATGGCCGAGTCATCATTGAGTCTAAAGAACTTGCTAAATTATCTCCTAAAGCGATAAGAGTTAAAGAGTTAATTGATGGGACGTCTCTAGAATCAGCAAATGCAATCATGGCTGATTTACCTAGAGAGGTCCTGATTGACCTCGACAAGATCTCTCCAAGCAATCACGTTCATAAAATCAAAACTGAAATTTTGGTTATACACGATGTAGCTGATCTGCTTATACCCGTCAGTGAGTCTCGCAAGTTGGCGGCCAGTTTCGTGGCAAATGACAAATTTCATTATACTGAGACTGATTTGTTCGACCACGTCCGTCCTACGAAAGACCGCAATTGGCGGAAGACTTTAATAGGAGGCTTCAAAGTTTATAAGCATATGTATCGCATAATTAAATTTGCTATGTAGATATAAGTCAATTTCTATGACGAGCCTGTTGCAGCTTCTGCACAGTTCCGGGTACTCTCCAGTCAACGTACACTAGCACATGTTCTTTTATTGCTTCTTCATGCACTCTACACATTGCACAGCTTTTATCTATACATAGACCGTGTTTAGGTATTAAATTCCTGCCGATGTGTGCTAACTGATTGATAATATCTTGACTGCTTGCCTCTGATTTCCGAATAGCGTCTAGTAATTCATCTAGCTGTACAGATATTTTTTCTATCGACTCATTGTATTTCCGTAGATTTTCTGCTGCTACCGCCCGCATATCAGGTTGCTGTGTTGAACCTGAATATTCGTATATATTGGGGTTCCAATGGAAGAATTCTTGTTCACATGATTCACACAGGTCTTGATGGTCCATGCGTTCACCTCTTATCTGGTTCAGTTTCGTCGGCTTTCATAGCTGTATGCAAAGCTTCTATGGCTACTTCGATTTGCTGATCATCTGGTTGGCGTGTTGTTAATCTCTGTAGCAGTAAACCGGGGCCGGAAATCGCTTTTGATATTCCCCAAGCTTGATGGGTACCACTAAATCTGATTAGCTCATAGCTTATGCCAGCAACTACCGGTATTAATACTAACCTTGATAGGATACGCCATTCCAAATCGGGTCTTCCGAGAAACGCGAACACTATTATAGATACGAGTACTACAGTCAGAAGGAAGGCTGTCCCACACCTTGGATGTGGAGTCCCAAACTTCCGGACGTTTGATACGGTCAATGGTAGTGAAGCTTCATGTGCGTGGACGGCCATGTGTTCAGCTCCATGATAGGCGAACACTCTCTTTATATCTTTAATGAAGCCAATTGCTGATATGTATGCTAATAATATGAACAGCCGTATTAAGCCTTCAATAATGTTGCTGGTTAAACTAGATGCTATCCAGGGGTCTATAAAATGTACTATGAGTAATGGCAGTACGAAAAATAAGCCAATCCCTAAGGTTAACGACACCGCTACAGTAAGACCCAGTAACCAATTGGACAGGCCTTCTTCGGATGTTTCAGATTCATTTTGTACTGCTAGTTGCGCAGAGAGATTAAGAGCTTTCACACCTAGCACCAGTGCTTCTACTAGTATTAGGACACCTCTTAATAGTAGTATTCTTCTAGCAAAACCAGTAAATATGGGACTCAGTGGTTGTGACGTTGTAGCGATCGTTTCGTTTGGTGTTCTAACCGCAACACTGAAATTATTCTTGCCGCGAATCATTACCCCTTCTATTACCGCTTGTCCCCCATATGCGAAACTTTTATTTTCTGCCATGATTAATTCGGTCCAGTCACTTTCCTGTATTCTCTATTGATATCAGTCATATTGTATTATCTAAAAATAAAGTCGAGGACTTTTCCTCGACTTTATTTTATGTGTATGTCCAAGTTTCTTATTGCAAGTTATATCGTCGTCTCATTCTTTCTACTCGACCTTGTGTATCTACTATGCGCTGTTCCCCTGTATAGAAAGGGTGGCATTTGCTACATATCTCAACTTTTAACTCCGCCTGAGTAGCACCTGTCTCGAAAGTGTTTCCACAAGAACAATTGACAGTAGCAGTGTGGAATTCTGGATGTATGTCTGGCTTCATAATTACGCCTTTCCTGGATTAGACTTGTACTGGGCTCTCAGGATATACGCTGACACGTTTCTTACCTTTAGCAGCCCATTCATATGCTACGTGGCCATCAACCGTGGAATACAAAGTGTAGTCTCTTCCCAGTCCTACGTTTGTCCCTGGTAATATACGAGTTCCTCGTTGTCTAACTAATATCGATCCAGCACTTACCAACTGCCCGCCATATCTTTTTACGCCTAGCCGTTTAGCGTTGCTATCACGACCGTTACTAGTACTGCCACCAGCTTTCTTATGTGCCATATTTAGCCACCTACCTGAATATCTTGCACAGTAACTCGAGTGTAATTTTGCCTATGTCCGAGTTTCCTTCTGTATCGCGTTTTTGACTTGTACTTGAATACGATTAGTTTTCGGTCTTTTCTGTGCTCTTTTACTTCTACCAGCACTTTCGCTCCGGCTACTGTTGGAGTTCCTATGTTGAGCTCTCCATTGTCAGAGAGCGCCAACACTTCGCTAAACTCGGCAATAGAGCCTACTTCTGCGGTGATTTTTTCTATATCTAGTGTGTCTCCGGTGGTTACTCTGTATTGTTTTCCACCGCTTTTAAATATTGCGTAATCCATATATGACCTCAACCCTAAAATCTTACGTTCCGGGGACGACTATGTCAAGCAGAAAGTGACCCATTGTACTGGTGTTTCCAGCACGAAATTGACGAAATTGTAAGTTCTAGTTTTATCGTTTATATCGTCGTAACTATTTCTCTCCTCGTATAATGGAACGATAACTATGATCTTTAGAACATGGTGCAGATTATGAATAGCAATTACGATAAACACGATTTTGACAAGCTGACAAGATGGTATCGAGAGCTATTGGACTATGATGATATGAAGTTCAATTATATTGCTGTCTTTGTCACTAGAGAGTATGACGAGGTAGCTCATAAGATATTCCGTGGATACAGGAGGGCTTTTGAAAGCAAAGGTGCTAAATTTGCCAATCTAGTTATATTTGGTCAACATGGATTTAGCGCGACTGGAGAGGCAGTACTTCGGGCTTTTCATAGCGAATCATACTGTTTGCCTATGCTACTCGTAATCGACTTTTCTAGCCCGTCCATTGTCTACAAGATATCTCTTCCATCAGGGAGGAATGATCAAGTAGATTTAACCTTCCTGTGTGATCAGGTGTTGTCTCTGATAGAGGCTTCGGTGGACTTTCCAATGCATTTCGCAAGATTGGGAGATATCAGAGAAGTCGTACAAATCGAAACTGGTATAACGTTTTTACCGAGAGCTATTGAAGGGATTATAACTAACTTATCAATTTAAACCATTTACCCCGGCCAGAAAGAAATTCTGACCGGGGTAAGGGTTAGGCCTGTGCCCCACCACCATACTACTTCACACCCTGTTAGGCACTTGACCAGTACCCTACTCAAGTAAGGACCGCGATGGCCAAATAACCTCCCAAATCGGCGGTTGAGTCTTTGGGAGTGAGCCATTATGTTTCACTAAAAACTGCATGTCAATACTCAATTTTTCGTGTTTAAAAATACGGATTTCGTACCGATAAAAACCGTCGTAAAACATGCATGTTGTATGCTCTTTGATTGACTCAAATAGCAGTCTAAAATATTATGGAAACAGTAATGAAGTCTCGAAGACAACGTAACGAATTCAGGCCATCAAACCGTATTTTTTATGGTTGGTGGATTGTTATCGTATCCTCAATTTTGGGGATGTTCGGTAATGGCTCTATTTCAAACGGGTTTCCACGTTTTTTTGAACCGATAAGATCTGATCTTGGGATTAGTTATTTCAGGATGTCTTTAGTGTTCAGTCTAGCCAGAGCTGAAGGAGGTGTAGGCGGGCCTGTAGTAGGTTGGCTTGTAGACCGATATGGTGCCAGGCCTATGATATTTTTTGGCGGGTTGCTTGCTGGGATAGGCCTAATGCTTCTATCACAAGCGACCAGTTATTGGGCGCTTGTATTTTTGTTTGCGGGTGTGGTCTCAGTCGGTAAAACCGCTGCACTGGGTCAAACGCTTATGGCAGCTGTCAATCAGTGGTTTATTCGTCGTAAAGCACTAGCTCTTTCCACTTTGATGACTTCGTTTGCTGCTGGTGGAGCCTTCGTGGTACTCCTGCTTGATTTAGGTATATCTCACATTGGATGGCGTAACACGATATTTGTGACAGGTCTTTTTATCACGCTGCTGACTATTCCGGTTGCGTTAGTTATACGTAGCCGTCCTGAAGATATTGGGTTGCGACCAGATGGTGATCCTCCGTTGCAAGATTCTGACTCCGAAAACTCTACAGGTGTAGAACAAACAGGTATTTCTGTGGAGCAGAATTTCACTGTTCGACAAGCTCTGCAGACAAGGAGTTTTTGGTGGATACTTTTAGGAGTTATTACTCGCGTTTCTGCGACTAACGCCATTATAGTGCACATATTCCCAATTCTTGAGCTAAAAGGATTGGATGAACGATCTGCCTCTGCATATGTTGCTTTTATGTTCTTACTAGCAATACCACTGAGATTCGTGTTAGGAGTTGCTGGTGGTAGATTCTCTTCTAGAAAGCTTTTGTTTTGGGGAATGAACGTAGGAGCTATAGGGATATTTGCACTATGGGTTCTGCCATCACACTCGGGTATTGTTATATTTATCATTGGGCTAGCTATCGTGGAAGGTATAACCTCTGTGAATTGGCTCATGGTGAGTGATTACTTTGGCAGGTCTCGGTTTGCCACTCTCATGGGTGTCATGAGCGTTTTCCATAATTTTGGGATGTTTATTGCTCCACTGTTTGCCGGTTTTGTTCGTGACTATACTGCTAGCTACGATATAGTTTTGATGACCTTTGCGCCAATATTTGTGCTTAGTGCCATCTCGTTTGCGGTTGCTAAAAAACCGGTATTGCCTCACTACTAAAGGTTTGTTTCTTCATCGAATGGTGACTGGGAAGACGTTTATATCCTATGAAGTAAGATAGAATTATTCATAGTAGACCTCACAATTACTAAATATTGAAGATAAACGAGAGATCATGTGCTATATTTAGACTACTGACATCCTAAATATGTGATGATATAATCGCCAACGTAAGGAGGTGGGCACTTGCACGCTATAGATTACGTCGCACCAACAAGTATTCAAGAAGCCATTGAATTAATGGCATCAAAAGGGGACCAGGCTAGAGCAATGGCTGGGGGCACTGACCTTTTGGTGCAACTCAGGGGAGGACGTCGTACGTCAGAAGTCGTTGTAGACATAAAAGACATAGCTGAGTTGAACGAACTGACTTATGATTCTCAAAAAGGCCTAACTATTGGGGCCGCTGTACCTTGCTACAAAATTTATCAGGACGATGAAATATCTGGGCTTTACCCAGGATTGGTAGACTCCGCTTCATTAATTGGAAGTATACAAATTCAAGGTCGTGCCAGTATAGGCGGGAATTTGTGTAACTCAGCACCCAGCGCGGACGCTATCCCTGCTTTGATAGCCCTGGGCGCTGTTGCTAATGTTGCCGGCCCGAGTGGTACTAGACAAATAGCAGTAGAAGAATTTTGTACAGGACCTGGCCAAAACGTTTTGGGGTCAGGGGAGATACTGGTATCGGTTAGCATTGCAGCTCCTCAAGATAAATCGGGGGCTGCCTACTTGCGATTTATCCCTCGTAACGAGATGGATATAGCTGTAGCTGGAGTCGGAGCATCCGTCCTTTTAGATTCAAGTGGCCAGAACTTCGTCTCTGCTAGAATAGCTCTTGCTTCAGTAGCTCCTACGCCTGTTTTCTCAAAAGCTGCCGGAGATGCGCTTGCGGGGAAACCGGTTTCAGAGGACTCTATTAACGAAGCTGCGGAGAAAGCGATGGGAGATGCCAAGCCCATAACTGATATGAGAGGAACCATCAAACAAAGAACTCACTTGATTGGTGTGCTGACTAGGCGCACTTTGGATAACGCAATCAAAAGAGCTAGGGGAGAATAAGAGATATGCCAGGACTAGTTCATGTATCAACAACTATTAATGGGAATCCTGTAGATTTTCTATGTGAACCACGTCAAAGCCTACTCGAATGTCTTAGAGATGTCGTAGGTATGACTGGCACAAAAGAAGGCTGTAATGATGGTAATTGCGGCGCATGTACAGTAAATATGGATGGAAGAATAGTTACGTCCTGTTTGGTGTTAGGCGTAGAAGCCCAAGGTAAAGAGATCAACACCATAGAAGGTGTAGCTTCTCCGGAAGGTTTGCACCCTGTCCAGCAGGCATTTTTGGAAAATGCCGCGCTCCAATGCGGAATATGCACTCCTGGGTTCATAGTGGCGTCTAAGGCATTGTTAGAGAATGAGCCGGACGCAGATGAGGCAAGGATACGGCATTGGCTTGCTGGCAACCTATGTAGGTGCACCGGATACGACAAGATTGTTAGGGCCGTGCTTGATGCGCGAGAGAAGATGAGCTCTTAAACCTACTGGCGTATGCGTAGTTATTACCGTCTTTGTAGATGATAATGATGATGCGAACAGCAATTAAAGAATGACTCAGAATATATCAGGGGACAGGTATTTGCCTGTCCCCTGATATATTCTGAGTCATAAGTAATATGTGTCTGCAGGGGAGGCTAATTTGCCAAACGTATTTATACCTACCATGCTCCTTTCGGTCAGTAACGGGGTTAAACAAGTAACGGTAGAAGGCAGCAGTGTCAGACAGGTTATTAACGCTCTCAATGATCTGTACCCCGGTATGCTAGAAAGATTAACTGACGGAGATGAACTAAAAAGTAACTTAGCTGTATCTATAGATGGAGAATTAGCAAGATTGGGGATGATGGAGAAAGTATCTGATACCAGTGAAGTACACTTTGTGCCGGCTATTGCAGGGGGAAACATACGTTTGACTGGAATTACGATAGACATTTAGAATTAATGTTTAATTGGCACGTAATTAATTACTATCTCATAGCATGCCATTTCATTTGATTATAGAGGGGAGACCAAAACTATCCGTATTGAAGAACCTGTTTCTGCTGGGGGAGTAGTATACCGTATACACGATGGGATCATCGAGACCGTCCTATGTGGTCGGGATACTCCCGTGCGGTGGAGCCTCGCTAAAGGTACACCTGATGCAGACGAAACGTTGGAGCAGACTGCCGTGCGGGAGGTTAGAGAGGAAACAGGTCTGGACGTAGAATTGTTGGAACCTATAGACAATATAGAGTATTGGTTTTCCGATAAAAACGCGGGTATAAAATATCATAAGACTGTGTATTTTTATTTGATGGCTATGGTTGGGGGAAGTACGGATAGGCATGATGTGGAGTTCGACGTAGTGCAATGGTTTGAGTTGTCAGATGCTTTACAGAGACTAAATTATGATAATGAAGTTCAGGTCTTAAAACGAGCCTCACGATTGATTGAATTACGTATAGGGGAAGGTAATTAGTGGAATTATATGGTGCTCGTGTAACTCTTCGGGACAAGATATTACAGGACGCTGAGAAAGATTATATTTGGCGTTGTGACCCCGAACTAGCGCGACTTGATGCTGCGTATCCGCTAACAATGAACTATGACAGATATCTAAAGATATTTGAAGATCAATTAAAGTATCCGACTCCTGGATCTCACCATTTCGCAATAGAAGTGTCCGACAAGAAATTCATCGGCAACTGTATGTATTACGATTTAGATAGTGTTAATCGTGAAGCAGAACTCGGGATTGTGATTGGAGACAGAGACTATTGGAGTGGGGCCTACGGATACGATGCAGTGGTTACACTCTTAGAACACATGTTTGGCGTTAGGAATTTAAAGAGGGTCTATCTTCATACTCTAGAATGGAATAAAAGAGCTCAGAAATGTTTCAGCAAATGTGGTTTTAAGCCTGTAAAAGATGTACGACGAATGGGTCTGGACTTTATCCTAATGGATGTTCATAGAGAGGATTGGTTTGAGGGTTGTGAGGAGCGATTGGCTGACAGATGGTCCCATGTATCTTCTCACGTATCAGACGACCACTCAGATGAAGAATAGATCAGACTAATCGAGAAATATTGTCTTGGTACAACTATTCACTCTAAGTGACTAGATTGATAGCTTCCGGTAAGTGTATATCGCCTGTGTATAAGGATTTGCCTAATATAGCCCCTTCTACTCCGATTCTTTGAAGTTCTAATAGATCATCAAGTTTTGTAACTCCTCCGGAAGCGAGGATTGATAATCCTGTTTGTGATACTAGTTTTGTATTCGCATCGAAGTTAGGCCCGGTAAGAGTGCCATCTCGTGATATGTCTGTATAAAGAACTCTGGTTACACCTAATGATTTCATATCGGAGGCCAGATCCATTACATCGACAGAAGTACCCTGTCTCCATCCGTCGATTGATACTTGGCTCTCCCTGGCATCGATAGCTATTACGATTGCGTTACTTCCATGAGATGTGCAGATTTGTTCTACTAGGGAGGGATTTTTAATGGCAGATGTCCCTATAACCACTCTGTCTACTCCGATCGCAAAGAGGTTCGTGGCGCTCTCATAGTCTCTTATACCACCGCCGATTTGTATTGGTATTTCAAGGGTGGATACAATATTACGAATGATATTTAAGTGTTCTATTTTTCCTGCAGAGGCACCATCTAGATCCACTATATGTACTCTAGGAGCACCCTGATTCTGATAGTTGAGAGCGACTTTCAATGGATCGTCAGAATAGATAGTTTCTTGGTTATAATCCCCTTGGTATAACCGCACACAATGTCCCGATTTGATGTCTATTGAGGGTATGACTTCCATTCAGTTACTTTTCCTAGCTTTATTACCATCTTTCTTATTCTTGATACACAGGTCTATGAAGTTTTCATATATCTTTAAACCTATGTCACCGCTTTTCTCTGGGTGGAATTGAGTGGCAATTAGATTATTCTTAGCGTAAATGCTGCAAAATGCCTCGCCATAATCTGTAGTGGCTGTTATATCATTTGAGTCTTGGGGAACTACAAAGTAACTGTGAACAAAATAGAAGAACTCCCCGGATGGTACGTTTTCTAGGATTGGGTGCTTTTTCTTTATGTCAATCGTGTTCCATCCCATATGAGGAACTTTCAATCCTGATGCTAGGAGCCTTACATTGCCTGGTATTATCCCAAGACATTCTGCATTGCCCTCGTCGGTTCTATCAAACAATAGTTGAAGACCAAGGCAGATTCCTAAAAATGGTTTTCCTGAAGATATATATTGTTTTATGGGATCTATCAGGTTTCTTTCGGACAGGGCGTGCATAGCGGATGGGGCGGAACCAACTCCGGGCAATATTACTGCATCACTTTTTATTATGGTGTCTGAATCAGACGTAGTTATGGGATTGATCCCGTGTCTCTCGATCGCTTTAGTAACGCTTCGGAGATTTCCTGAGTCATAATCGATAATACTTATTTGTAAATTGTCTAGATTGCGCAATATTATTTGTCGCGTCAAAGTGATATTGTGGTGAAAATGTTTAGCTAATGTCGCCTGTTGCTCGCTCGATTGGGATTTCTTTATCCTGATATCTTGCGAGTACAAACAGTAGGTCTCCAAGCCTGTTCAGATAAGTAAGAATTAATTCATTGGTTAATAGTTCAGCCTCAGCTACTGCTACTACCCTACGCTCTGCGGTACGTATTATGGTCCGAGACATATCTATGGCCGAAGAAGCTGGTGAGCCACCTGGTAATACGAACACCTTGGGCATCTCAAACTCTTCTTCAAGGGAATCGATAGTATTTTCTAGGGTATCAACCATTTCTTGGGTTACTGGCGAGAAATGCTCCTTAAATAGGTCGTATTTTCCTGGGTCTGTCGCCAATTCTGCCGCGATTGTGAATAATTCCCGTTGCAAATTCCTTAATATGTCTTTTACTTTTCCGTTATCTGATAACGATCGGGCCAGCCCCATAGCAGAAACGGCTTCGTCGGTTATACCGTAAGCCTCAGTATTAGGGCTGTTTTTAGACACCCTGCCACCGTATAAAAGGCTAGTTTCCCCTTTGTCTCCGAACTTTGTATAAACTTTTTTGCGATATGATGAAGAACTCACTGTTATTCTTTCGCCAGGGCTAGTTATGGTACTGATAGTGACGTGTAGTTCGACTCATTGTAACATAAGGCATTACAGACAAAAGTCTGTAATGTTGTGGGTGATTCAGCACAACCATTGAGCTGGAAATATGTGTGAAGGCTTGTGATATGAGTGTTCAGATGCAGATAATCGGTATATCTGGTATGCCAGAGACTCAAATTGGTGACTATGTGGGTGCTCAAATATTGGATGCTTGTACCGCTTCGGAAATTGACATATTGGACGGCGACATATTGGTCGTCACTCAAAAAATAATTTCGAAATCGGAAGGTAGAGTAGTAGCAATAAATGATGTTGAACCGTCTGAATTGGCCGTGTCTATATCAGAAGGTCACCGTAGAGACCCTCGCCATACGGAATTGATATTAAGAGAGAGTAGAAGAATTGTAAGAATGGACAGGGGTAATATTATTAGCGAAACACACCATGGCTTTAACTGTGCCAATGCTGGTATCGATGCCTCGAATATTCCAGGAGAAGGCACTGTTGCATTGTTGCCGGTTGACCCAGATAAATCCGCGTATGGAATTCGACGCTCTATATCTGACGCGATAGGTATTGATGTGGCCGTTATTATTTCCGATACTTTTGGAAGGCCGTGGAGAACGGGTGCGGTGAATGTTGCCATAGGCGTATCTGGGATGGAACCCATGGCGAGTTATGTCGGAGAGGAAGACGATAATGGTAATCTGATGTATACAACCGTTATTTGTGTGGCTGATGAGCTCGCTGCTGCTTCTGAATTAGTCATGGGGAAGACTTCAAGAATTCCAGTTGCTTTAATTCGCGGTTATGAATATACGTCCTCGGATTCAGCGAGTAATCAATTATTGATTAGAGATCCCGATAAAGACATGTTTCGCTGAATCCTAAAATATCGGAAGCCTTAACTGTTCCTCATGTTGGAATCTTGACACACTGATCCCAAGCAAGCGGAATCTTCTAACAGGGGTTATCTCGGGATATAGAATTTTCCACGCTGTATCGATTAAGGTAAGTCGATCGTTAGTGGGACTTAATAGGGTAGCTTGGCGATTGAAAGTTGTGTAATCACTAAGCCTGAGTTTTACAGTGATAGTTTTGCCTTGTAATGATTTATGACCTAACCGATCAGATAGTTTTTCAGCTAGTTTGCAAACTTGCTGATAGATTTTCTCGGGATCGGTCAAATCAGGTGAGTAGGTATTCTCTATGCTGATAGATTTGGGTGTTTTCTCAACTTGGACTGGTTCTGTATCGGCTCCATTGCATTTGCGCCATATATTAATACCCCTCTTGCCGAATTGTTTGAGGAACCACTCTAGGGGGTTCTGTGCTAATTGACCGATAGTGTAAATTTCTTGAGAGTGCAAGTTTTCTACTGATTTAGGCCCAATGCCAGGAAGTTTACGTATATCTAAATCTGCCAGAAAGATTTTTTCTTGGCCTAGTTCAACTACTACTAATCCATCTGGTTTGTCTAGATCAGAGGCGATTTTTGCAATGCATTTATTGGTTCCTACCCCGATTGATACAACTAAACCCACTTTCTGCTTTACTTGTCTTTTAATGAGATTAGCATAATGAGTACCGGAATGATGTTCATCAATAATTCCTGTGATATCAAGGTAGGCTTCATCAAGGGATAAAGGCTCTACTATATTAGTGAGATCTGAAAAAATATCCATGACTTGTTTTGAAACGGATCTATATCGATCAAACCTCGGTTTGATCAGATTTAAGTGTGGACACAATCTAAGGGCTGTTCGAGTGGGCATTGCTGATCTTATACCGAAGTTTCTTGCCTCATATGACGCTGCGGCCACTACACCGTGATTTTCAGGGCGCCCGCCGACGATGACTGGTTTTCCTCTGAGAACGGGATTGTCCATTTGCTCTACAGAGGTATAAAAAGCGTCGAGGTCTGCGTGTAATATGTGGCGCTGATCGTGATAGTTTGTCATTCTATTCCTTAGAGCATGACTTAAGAATTGAATGTTCAGACCCAACTATTTTACACAATTTGTACATATAGTTAGCAGTATGATGAGTCACAATGTTAGACAATATCTAAATAAATCGATTGATTAGTCATTGCGGTGTCAAATATGTAGGTATACACTGTAATACTTGTATCCGCACAATATTATCAATCCTGATAATGTTTCACTCTGTTGGAGCGGATAATATTGTTTTGGAGATATCTAACCGCATTGGATCCACACCGAGAGGCAACTTCAAATAATCCCAAAATTTATTATGGCTGGTGGATGGTAGCTATCACCTCTGGCATGATATTTTTTGCCAGTGGTATATTTTTCAGAGGATTTACTGTTCTAGTACCTTTCATTAGGGATGCGTTGGGAATAACCCAAGCGCAGACTAACTTAATCTTTTCTATTGCAAGAGCGGAAGGTGGCCTCGAAGGTCCGTTCGCTGGTTGGTTAATAGATCGATTTGGTAATCGGAAGCTCTTAATACCCTGTATTGTTCTTGCGATTGTTGGATACTTTGTTCTTTCTTTTTTCGTTAGTAATGTGTGGATGTTTGCCTTGGTATACCTAGGGATGGTCTCTTTGGGTAACAGCATAGCGTTTCAACACGCCATGTTTGCAGGTCTGAATCAATGGTTTCGGCGAAGACGGTCTCTAGCCATTTCGATTTTAGCTGCTACTGCTTCTCTCGGTGGTCTGGTTATGGTGCCCACAATGAACGCGCTTATAACTAGGTATAGTTGGCAAACGGCGACTCTGTTGTCAGCTGTCTTATATACAATCATATTACTTCCACTCACTATATGGTTTAGAAATCGCCCTGAAGATCTTGGTCTTTTACCTGACGGGGATACGACTCCACCAGTAGCTGTAACTGCTGATATAGGTAATAGTGACTCAGCAACTGTCGGGGCGGAGCTACGAGACTATACTGTTCAAGAGGCTATTAGGACGCAGGCTTATTGGCTGATGTTAGTTGGTGCGGGTTTGAGACAAATGGCAACATTGGGGATATTAGTTAGTCTTATTCCGATACTTGAAAGTAAAGGTGTTACCAGGCAAGAGGCAGCAAATCTGGCGGGAGTAATGTTTGGTATTAATTTTGTGGCTAGGCTAGGGTTAGGATGGCTTGCAGATAATTGGTCCAAGTCGTTGATTCTTGGCATAACCCTATCAATCGAAGCACTAGGTTTCTTATTCTTATTTGTTGGTGAATGGCATGGGTTTGGGGTCGTACTGATACTTCTTTTCATTCTGTCTCAAGGGATCGGAGACGGGGCAGGGATAATCATTTGGGCTGCTGTGGGCGAATATTATGGTAGAGATCGATTTGCTACTTTACGCGGTTACATAACATTTGCGTTTAGCTGGGCACTAATAGCATCCCCTGTTTATGCAGGTTGGGTTTTCGATAATTTTGGTAATTATCAATGGGCCATTGGGCCAGGTGGTGTGTGTGCCGCAGTTGCTGCATTGTGTTTCTTTGCTATCAAGAAACCTCCTCAGTTAACTAAAGAAAGCAACACAGCTTCCGATTCTGATCAGATGGATGCAACATAGTGCGACAATCTAGCGGTGTTAAGGTATTATATCCCGGTATAGGCTATTAACCTGTGTACGGAGAATATATGACCATGAGTACTATATTAGAGGAATACATTAGTAAGCATTCGGGCTCGGCACAGCGGTATATTACGGCTCGTACTATGTTTCCCAGTGGGGTTACTCATGATAATCGGTATGTAGAGCCTTTTCCGTTGTATATGGAAAAGGGAATTGGGCCGCGTAAATGGGACGTCGATGGTAATGAGTATATCGATTATGTTTCGGGCCATGGCGCATTAATATTGGGCCATTCACATCCGGCCATTACTGAGGCAGTTCAAGAGCAAATATCTATCGGAACTCATCTTGGTGCTTGCACGGATCAAGAGATGCGATGGGCAACTGCCATCAAGAGTTTGATGCCCAATATAGAGAAAATGAGGTTTCACAGTTCAGGTACTGAAGCGACCTTGATGGCAATGCGTCTCGCAAGAGCTTACACACGCAAAAATAAGGTTATCAAATTTCAAGACCATTTTCATGGTTGGCATGATTACGCTATGGTAGGTTCTGACCATGCACCAGTTGGCATACCCAATGAGATGCTTAGCAGTATGGTTGTTATCCCTTGTGGCAATCTTGAAATTGTTGAATCAGTGCTTCAACGTGATAAAGATATTGCAGCAATCATATTGGAGCCAACAGGAGCACATTACGGACAGTTGCCGTTTAATATACCCAGTTATCTTTCTGGTCTGCGTGAATTAACCGTTCGGCATGGAGTAGTCTTAATTTTTGATGAGGTTGTTACAGGATTTAGAGCATCGTCCGGAGGTGCTCAAGAATTGTATGGCGTCTCTCCTGATCTTACAACGATGGCGAAAATAGTAGCAGGAGCATTGCCTGGAGGTGTCGTTGGTGGTAAGGCTGACATTATAGATATGATGTCCCATAAAGGGGATTCTGATTGGGATAATAATGAAAGGGTATATCATCCAGGAACATTCAACGCTAACCCACTGTCTGCAGCGGCGGGGTCTACGTGCTTGGAATTACTCGCGAATCAGCCAATTAATCAAATGGCCAATGATATGGCATTGAGACTAAAAAGCGGATTGAATGAAATATTCGCTCGTACAGAAATATCAGGTCATGCTCACGGTATAGCCTCAATGATTCATGTGGTGATGGATGATTGTGATTGCAATAGAGAAATTTGCACTATGGATCACCAAAATATTAAGGATGTCACTGCTGGGCCATCAGTCACTGCTCTCAAACGTGGACTGGTGAATAATGGCGTCGATATAATGGGTAGGGACACTTTCTTGGTGTCCTCAGTACATACTGAAAATGACATTGATCGTACGCTTGATGCTTTTGAAAATACATTGGCTAGTATGAGACATGAAGGCCTAGTCTGAGGTGTTTGTTGGAAATCATGGTGCCACTTGCTCGAAATCACATTAACCGGAGATATACATGCCAACATTCTGGGAAAATATTACTGTTAACGGATCTGAAATGCAGGTGTATTCTAGTATGCCTTCAGGTGAGGGAGAATTCCCCGCAGTAGTTATAGCTCATCCTGCTAGTGGAGTTAGCGACTTCACGCAAAGCATAGCAGATAAATTGGCCGAAAGTGGTTTCGTTGCTGTAGCAATGGATTTATTTCATCGTGTTACACCTGAGATGGTTGCGGATGGGACTCCTAAGAACGCGTATTTAGATGACTCTGAAATAATTCAAGATGTTAATGCTACGGTATCTTGGGTAGAATCGTTCCCTACTATAAATAGTGACAGGATTGGTATTACAGGTTTTTGTATGGGGGGCCGTATTGCTTGGCTGGCAGCTGCTAGTAATAATGCTTTTAAGGCAGTGATACCATATTACGGAGGCAACCTATGGGTAGCTAGGGGTAATGGAACCAATACCCCCTACGACCTTGCTTGTGACATAGAATGTCCCATGTTATTTCATTTTGGTGAAATAGACGAAAATCCTTCTCAAGATGATATGAGAAAATTGGATACAGAGTTGACCAGATTAGGTAAGCACCATGAATTTTATACCTATCCTGGAGCAGACCATGCATTTATGGATTTTGCACAGCCGAATCGATATAACAAACAGGCATCCGATATGTCTTGGCCACGGACTATAGAGTTTCTAGATCGATATCTTAAAAGCTAGTAGAAGGACGATATTGATATATAGCTGACTCTATGATAATTGGCTTTGGAAGTATGTGAAACGGCCCCGACATATTTGATAGTTTATTAAGGAGAACAAAAAATGGCTAGAATAGTACTAAATTTGGAAGATTCGAATGATTTGTCATTGTTAGGTGCTAGTGGTTGGAGACGTGCGATGGGTTTAGTTCCAGGGCAACCTAATCAGGGTCTAGTAGCTGAATTAGCGGATAGTCCGGCAAGGTCAGTGGATTATGACGATTCAAGTTGGGATAAAGATGTGGATATTCAGGAACGGTTATCCCAAGGATTTACGTTTGCTTGGTACCGTATATCTCTTACGATACCTTCCGAAGCTAATGGTCAAGATTTGTCTGGCCGGAGGGTATGGTTTGAAACTAACGTAGATAATTACGGGGAAATCTATGTGGACGGCGAAATAGACCGTAACTTAGGTATTGTTACGGGAAATAATGTGGGCAAGCGAATTTTGATTGAAGACCCAGCCTCACCTGGTTCAACCCATGTGATAGCTGTACTCGTTGCGAATGCGCCTCTAGGAGTCCCTGTAGGTACTATATTTATGAGATACGCCCTTTTGGCTTTCGAATAAACTTTTATAATCTACGTTGCGATATGATCCCAAAGTGGGGTTTATTTGTTAACCCTAATTTAGCTTGTTCAAATTTGTGCCGGAGAGTTCTAAGTATTGAAAGGTAAATTGCCTTCCAACATGCCATTGATAGAGGTCTTGGCTGATCGTGCCTTTAGAGCGATCTGGTATGTTGGAGGCGTCCATGAGATATGCCGTCGCATGGAGCTATTTGTACTAACGTGGCTGATATTTGATATCACCGGCAGCCCATTCAGCGTTGGTCTAGTACTAGCGTTTAACAACCTCCCACGGCCAATCTTTTCCTTGTTTGCAGGTTTAGTTGCTGATCGATTTAGCCGACGCAAAATCATAGCAGTAGCCCAGATTGTTAATACTATTGTAGCCGTGGGTTTATTGGGACTAATACTTAAAGACATGATCCTTCCGTGGCATGCGTACGTGGCAGTATGTATGCAGGGGCTTACTAAGGCATTGGATGATCCTGCCCGAAGAACCTCTATTCTAGATATTGTTGGCGAGGGGAGAATTGTTAATGCTCTTTCTGTGGATCAAATAAGCAATACCCTCGGTAAAATGATCGGCCCGCTCCTGGGTGGGGCTCTTGTAGCATTCCCTTACACTGGATATGTAGGAGCTTATGTCACGGTATTATTAGCGCATATTATTACCCTTGTATTGATAACAAGACTGCAAATACCGCATCTACAGCGACTTACATCCCAAATGGAGCCTGTCTGGAGAAGCTTAAGCGAGAGCGTGAAATACGCTTTTCGCAATCAATCCTTACTGGCTATGCTTTACATAACTATAATAATGAACGCTTTAGCGTTTCCTGTGCAGCAATATATCACGGTGATTGGTAAGGAGAACTTGGGCGCAGGAGCATTTATGGTTGGTGTTCTAACTACAGCCGAAGGTTGGGGACAATTGACTGGAGCGGCTCTGATGGCTGCCAGCCGCAACGTGAAAATGCACGGGCGAATATTTGCAATAGGATCGGCTGCTGTTCTGATAATGGTAATGGTTTTTGTTTGGTCGCCGTGGTACTCGTTAGCATTTTTATTGTTAGTTTTGGGAGGAGTGGGTCAGGCAGGTTTTGGAACTATGCAAAGTAGTATAACCATGTTATCGGCGCCAAGAGAAATGCGAGGAAGAATGGTAGGGTTAATGAGTTTTTGCATAGGTGTTGGAACCCCAGTTGGTGCTATTTGGATAGGTTACGTAGCATTACAATCTAGTACCCAATTATCATTGTCTGCCAACGCTTTCGCAGGATTGTTATTGATTCTACCTGCAGTAATATTCACTCCACTGGTCAAGAAACCCACTCAGCAACTCCCAGCTTAAGCTCCGATTGTATATCGGTTCAATTCATGCGTGATCAGGGCATATCTATCGGTGTTATACTCATGTGCATGTTAGTTCGTTTGTCGGTTTGAAAAATTATTATTATGGAGAAGTAGATGCCTAAAGTATTGGTTATTCAAGGTGCTGGAATGAATATGAGAGGCAAAGTGCAGGTTGAAGTGTTCGGCACGAGTACCCTAGATGACATTAATAAAGAGATAAATGGCTATGGACAGGAATTGGGCATTGATATTGAAATTTTCCACTCCAACATAGAAGGAGAGGTAGTTAATTGTTTGTACTCTGCCCATGATGCTGGAGATGTAGACGCTTGTCTAATCAATCCAGCTGGCTGGACGACCAGTAGTGGAGTATTACGGGCAGCAATAGCCCAGGTGAGGTTTCCCGTAATAGAGGTCCACGCTTCGAATCCCACTTCCAGAGGGACGGTTTCGACAATACAGCCTGTGAGTAAAGGCTCTGTATACGGATTTGGATATTATGGATATTATCTGGCTTTGGAAGGTCTTAAACATCAGCTTTCAGCATAAATATTCTTTTTCCTAACGCCCTGATTAAACTCAGGGCGTTAGGAAATGATTGCCGATGATATGTCTTACCCGCAGCGCAAACAGCGTACCTCTGTAAATATCTCATCATGAATTGTTGGACTGGTAATAACATAGTCCATGATTATTCTCAGAACTTTAGCCTCGTCTCTGATCTCGTGTTTTTCCATGATGGATTGAGCAAATCGTATATGATCGACATTTAGTCGGACTTCAATTTTTTCTTTTGGTCCTGCCATTTTGGGACTCCTTAGTAAGTTATAAGTTTGACTTATAATATAACATTAATGATTGATGAATTAGTGTGTTTGAAAGAGTAAACAGAAGGGGTAACAAAAGACCGCTATCTTTGATAGCGGTCTTTTGTTACCCCTTTAAGTTGTTGGTACCCCGGAGGGGCTTCGATCCCCTGATCTCCACCTTGAAAGGGTGGCGTCCTAACCGGGCTAGACGACCGGGGCACGTCTATGCATTGTACAATAACTATGGGTAGACCGCTAGGGCTTTTAGCGCAAGGTCCTCGGGCCATCCGAACATAATGTTCATATTCTGCACTGCCATCCCTGCGGCCCCTTTTACCAAGTTGTCGATACAGCTTATAACGATGAGTCGGTTAGTTCTGCTGTCTATAGTTGGATAAATCAGGCAAGTGTTATTACCTAGGGTTTGTTTGGTTTGAGGTGGGGCATCTGTAATTTGTACAAATGGGCTGTCCTGATAAAATTCCTTATATATATCGCGTATTTCTTCGGTGCTTCTGCTGTTGCTCGGATTTATTGGAGCGTAGCAAGAACTCAATATTCCCCTAGTCATTGGGATTAGATGTGTTAGGAAAGTTATGTTCAGCCGCATCTCCGTCAAGGCACCAAGTTCTTGTGTTATCTCAGGCAAGTGCCTGTGGCCACCTAGTGAATAAGCCATCACATTTTCATTTACTTCAGAGTAATGAGTTGTCAACGCCAAGCTTCTTCCAGCCCCAGAAACACCTGATTTGCTATCGATTATGATGTCGGGAGTGATTAAATTGTGTCTTACGGCGGGCGACAAGCCCAATATTGCGCTTGTAGGGTAGCATCCTGGATTAGCTGTTAATACGCAGTTGCTTATCTCTGGGCGATGAATTTCCGTTAAGCCATATACAGCGTCTTCTAGAAATGAAGGGTCTGGATGAGCTACTCCATACCACTCAGTGTACTCTGCCTCGTTTTTTAATCGGAAATCAGCGCTTATGTCTATAGTTTTTATACCTTGTTTAACTAGAGGTATAACAGCTTCTGCGCTGGCTTTGTGAGGCAGTGCAGAGAACACCACGTCTACGCTACCCTGTAGCTCGGGAGTTACTGTTAGGTCCAGACCTGATAGATGGGGGAATATTGACCCTAGTTTTTCGCCCGCGGAACTTCTACCTGTAACGGTAGTGATGGATATCTCCGGGTGCTGATACAAGATGCGGGCAAGCTCGCATCCGGCATATCCGGTCACGTTTATAATTCCAGCATTCAATTGGGAACTTCCTCCGTCGGATATGTATGTGGTACGACGATTGGTTTCTGTTTAGGCGTAGTTTTTCGCTTACGAGTCTTGGGGTTTTTCATAGATTTTATTGATGGGCATTGTGCTGATAAAGCACAGATCTCACACAATGGATTTTGAGCTTTACACACTTGACGGCCATGAGTAATTAACGTGAAATGGAATGGGTAGACATCGTCGGGATCCACTATGGCTTCTAGTATATCATGGGCTTTGTCCGCGCTGACTTCACGCTTTATGAAACCAAGCCGTTGGCTGACTCTGTAAATGTGTGTATCAATGGCCATAGCCGGCATACCTAAGGAGAAACTCAAGACTATACCTGCAGATTTGGGCCCTATGCCAGGTAGCTGTTTCAACCATGATTTAGCATGCTCTAGTGGCATTTCTCTTAAGAAACTTAAATCTAGGGAGTTCTGATTTAAGTCGAGGATCATTGTTAGTACGGATTTTATCCTAGGCGCTTTGATTTTTGCTAATCCCCCTCGGCTAATAGCAGTTTCTATTTCAGTTACTGGGGCGTTAGCAACATTCTCCAATGTTTTGAAAGTCTTCATTAGGTTGGTAAATGCGCGCTCGGAATTTGTGTCTGAGGTATGCTGCGACAATATGGTAAAGACTAATTCATGACAGGGTTCCAGGCGTCGAGGTTCTGGGGGAATTGGTCCATACTCGTCTGATAGCGTAGATATTGCCGTTGATATACGTTCTCTATTCTTATTGGGACTGCGCTGTTTTTGCTGCATTATTGAACTCAGTTATTTAATAGAGCCGATTCTAGCATCCTCTCTTAGCCATCTCAACATTTATATTAACTTGATTTAATAGTGTTAGTTTGGAGTGTCTAAAAGTAGAAAGCATAGAGTTGTCATCATTTCTTTCAGGAGGTAAGTTACGTGCCATCATCTCTTCTATTAGCTTTTAGGAATTGTTCAAGCTCGTCTACTATCTCTGACGGGCTAGTTAATTCCAAACTGGTTGAAGATTCGTCGTATTTGATTTCGAGTTTGTTTATATATTCTTGTAGCTGATTGTCCTTATCAATGGCTTTAGTGACTTCGCGATCGAACGTCTCGGCTGCGGAACGTAATTCTTCTAGATCTAAGGGCAGGTTTAGCAGTCTAACCAGATTTTCGGCTAATGTGAAGCTGGTACGGTAATTAGGAGCAGCCTGAAGGTAATGTGACGTGTGGGCCCATAGTGATGCGTAACCTATTCCTTGTTCGGTGCATGCTTCCATAACAGCAGTACTTATACCAGTCGGTCCTTGGTATGTTGAAGTCCGTACATCGGAATTCTCTAGAGTACCCTGTAGCGTTGCGTCAGTAGATGAACCGGTCATACGTATTCTTCTAGTATGTGGAACTGAATCTAGCAGAGCTCCTAGATGAATTATGTTGCTTATCTTATATTCTTTAGCTAGATCCGCTATCAATTTGGAAAATGTTTTCCAACGCAGGTTGGGTTCTACGCCTGTCAATAACATTATCCCATTGGTGGAATCCCTTGGATCGTTCCAATAATAAAATTCGTTGGATGGCCAATGTATTCTTCGTGTCCCATCTGATGAACGACTGCTGCGAGGTCGTTCTTGAGAAAATATGTAGAATTCTTCGGGTTCGATATACGCAAATCTCTTTGCATGTAAATGTCTTATCAAGTACTTGAGGGTAGTGGTTGCGCCTTCCGCTGCATCGGGCCAACCTGCATAGGCGATTACAAGACTTCGAAAAGCCCCCTGAGGTACTTCGTCGATTATTAGATGTTCAGAATTGTTTAACATCTTATATTCTGTCCAATGTTCATTGAAATCCCTGAATGACTATACTCGCAAAGTCTATCAGTTAGCCATATTCTCTACTATAGATTTTATTCAACATTCTGGTACGGAAAGTATTAGTTAATATTCTCTATATGGCTCTACCCATTTGGAAACCAGCATATGCAGCTAAAAGTCCAATCGTTACATTAGCGATTATATTTAACCCGGCTCTGCTGAGTGATCCGCTTTCCAGTAACTGCATAGACTCCAGGGCTAGAGTGGAAAATGTGGTATACCCCCCCAATATTCCGATCGCAATGAAGTGTCTTAAATGGTTCATATCTGTTGACTTTGTAAGGGACCAACCTATGAATGCTCCTAGTAAAAGTGAGCCTGTCACGTTTACTAGGAATGTGCCTGTGTATGTATTACCGATAAGGGAGACTGATAACTTAGTAACACTGAACCGAAGTACTGTGCCTATTGCTCCTCCTACTGCTACTAAGATCCAAATCATCATCAGGTCTCTCTATTTTCTAGGTGCTTGATGATCTGTGTCTCACTAGATTTTCGCTTTAGGCCCATGTACCCCGTCTCTCCAAAACACTTTCATCTAGTTCAACTCCCCACCCCGGTCTATCAAGTAGATGCAATTGACCGTTAACGATTTCTGGTCTGATGCTAAATAGTTCCTCCCACATTGGGTCTCTATCACCACTAGGAAATGTTTCGACTATCTCTCCAATCGGTAGGGCTGCCACTATGTGTCCATGAACTTGGGGGTCGTGGTGAGGGGCTAGTTTCACATTTTGTATTGAACACATTGAGGCTACCTTGAGACATTCGGATATCCCTGCAGATCGGGTGCTATCAAATTGCATTATCTGGATGCCTCCACGTAAGATTAGATCTCTCGCTAACCAACGGTTTGAGGCGCTTTCTCCAGAGGCTATTGGAATGTTGGTGGATGAAGCGACCCTTGATAATCCTTCGACACAGTCATACCAATGTACAGGTTCTTCAAGCCATCGTATATCCAGGGGTTCCATTTTTTTAGCAGCCTTTATTGCTGTTTCTACGTCGTATCCCTCGTTAACATCCAGCATCAAATCGATTCCGCTGCCCAAGGATTCCCGCACAGCTCGTATCCGTTCAAAGTCCTCCTCTACACTGACATGGCCGATTTTGAGTTTTATTGCGCTATATCCCATATCAATATATGATTCACACTCTTTTACAAGGTCAGAAACCGTTTTACCTTCTTGATAATATCCTCCAGTTACATAGCAAGGCACTATGTTTTTAGTGCCTCCTAATAGCTGGTAAACCGGCATATTTGCCGATTTTCCTTTGATGTCCCATAGCGCTATATCTACTCCGGCTATAGCAGTCATTATCTGAGGTCGGCCCCAACCTGCTGTAGTCCAGCCAACGCTATGATTAAGCTTGAACATTTCGTTCCAAAGTTTTTCAATATTTCTAGGGTCCTGGCCCATTAATATAGGCTTAAGGACGTCAACTACTATTTTGGAAGCGCCATCAGGATGTATGTCTCCATTATTGTCACGCTTGTAAATCCCTGGGAACGGTGCTCCTGAGCTATGAGCTTCACCTATACCAGTAATACCTTGGTCGGTGTGTATCCTTACTATTAATTCGCTAAATCCGCCTGCTGGGCGTAGTGCGGTCCAAAATTGTTTTTCAGGGGATGGCCAAACCATAACTATCGCTTCAACGTCTGTGATCTCCATTAAATACTCCTACTTAAATAGGGTGATAATCCTCTTATCCTACCAGAGTATGACTACGTCAGATACTGAGATAGATTTAACTAAACCTCCCCAACTTAAACAGATCAATGTTATGTTCTGTGTAACCGTTCTGGGCCAAGTCCGCTAGTATTTCACCGACTAAGCCACAGAATTTGAAGCCGTGTCCTGAAAATCCTGCTGCAATGCTCACTTGTGGGACATCCGGATGAGTGTCTATGATGAAATGGCCATCCGGAGTATTGGTAAACATGCAGGTTTCCATTTTCATAACGGGACCATGTGCCTTAGGAAAATATTTCTCCAGGCATTCTGAAAGTGCCTTCTGATCATCAGTGGTAATGTCGCGGCTTACTATATCTGGGTCTACTATCTCGCCTAGATGATTGTATTTTCCCAGTTTAACTCCTGGCGTTTCAAAACTGGGAAATCCGTAGAACCGTCCAATATCTACTTCTAATCCAAAGACTGGAAAATGGTCCGGATTAAAGATTTTAGGGTCTAATGTTTGGAACCATCCTACTACTTGTCTTTCTGTTTCTAATAAT